>JASJCU010000125.1 GCA_030065815.1 Gammaproteobacteria bacterium
TGGAAGCGCGCCAGCGCCGTGTCGGTCAGCGTGTCGCGGTGGCTGCGCCGCTGCGCGTCCGACACCTGGTAGCCGATCGACTGCACGTGCAGCTGTTCCTGCAGGCGCGCGATCAGGTCGCCGAGCACGCGGCCGTCGCCGCTCTCCAGGCGCAGTGACTGGCTGACCCGCCAGCCGCGGATCTTCGACTTGTTGTAGACCGCGTGGCTCGTGTAACCGAGGGTCTGCACCTTGACGCCGGCAACGCTGTTGGCCAGCGTGACCGCCCAGTCCATCTGCCGGTTGACCGCGTCGGCCGGTGTCGCGGCGTCGCGGCCCTCGGCCTGCGCGGTCAGCACCGCGACCAGCAGGTCGTTGTCGACGTCGGCCTCGGCGGCGGCGTTGAGCGTGACCCGGTCGTAGCGCAGCGCTTCGGCGGCGATCGCCGGCAGCGCGACGGCGCACAGGGACAGGATGGCGAGTAGCGGCAGGCGGCTGGGCATGATCGGGCTCCGGCGGGGTGACAGCGACACAGGATAGCGCCGAACGCCGGCCGGCGCCGGTCGCCGGGCGTGCTAGGAAAAAGAATCGTATCGAGACCCCGTGCCGGCCGTCGCGAGCGCCCGTCCGGGCCCGCGTTAGCCGAGTAAGTCTTTATTTTCCGGCATTTTCCGGCGCTCCGCGGTTGACAAAGACCGGATCGGCATGGAATCTGACAAACGTTTGGGTTTTCGGGGCTTTTCTGATGCCGCGCGTGCTGATAGTCGACGACCAGCTGATCAGCCGGATGATCCTGGAGCAGCTCGTGCGCTCGATCGGTGACGAGACCGAGGCGGTGTCGTTCGCCGATCCGGTCGAGGCCCTCGAATGGGCCAAGGACAACCCGCACGACCTGGTCCTGACCGACCTGAAGATGCCGAACATGAACGGCGTCGAATTCACGCAGTGGCTGCGCAAGACGCCGTCGTGCAACGACGTGCCGGTCGTCATCATCACCTGCATGGACGACCAGACCACGAAGTACCGCGCGCTCGAGGCCGGTGCGACCGATTTCCTGACCAAGCCGATCGACCACCACGAGTGCCGCGCGCGCTGCCGCAACCTGCTCAAGCTGCGCGAACAGCAGGGCATCATCCGCGACCGCGCGCGCTGGCTCGAGAAGGAGATCGCCGACAAGACCCGCGAGCTGCAGCTGCGCGAGAAGGAGACGCTGCTGCGCCTGGCCAAGGCCGGCGAGTACCGCGACAGCGATACCAGCGGGCACGTGTTCCGCATGGCCAACACGACCCGCATGATCGCCGAGGCCCTGGGCAAGGACGCCGAGTACTGCGATGCCATCGAGCAGGCCGCGCCGATGCACGACATCGGCAAGATCGGCGTGCCCGACAATATCCTGCTCAAGCCCGGGCGTCTGAACGCGCGCGAGCGCGCGATCATGCAGCACCATGCCCGGATCGGATTCGAGATCCTGCGCGACAGCCCGTCGCAGTACCTGCAGCTCGGCGCGACGATCGCGTGGTGTCACCACGAACGCTGGGACGGCGCGGGCTATCCACGCGGCATCCATGGCGCCGACATCCCGCTCGAGGCGCGCATCGTCGCGATCGCCGATGTCTTCGATGCGCTGTTGTCGGAGCGGCCGTACAAGCCACGCTGGCCGGTCGAGCGCGCGATCGCATCGATCCGTGCCGAGGCCGGCAAACACTTCGACCCGGCCTGCGTCGACGCGATGTTGCAGCGTCTCGACGAGATCGTCGCGGCGCGTAACCTGCCGGAGGCAATGGATTCGCCCGGTACCGGGTGAGCACGGATGCCATGGCGCGCTTGAAATCATTCCTGCGATACGTGCGGCAGCGCCGCAAGGCGATCGAACCCGAGTTCGAGCAGAGCGTGCTGCGCGTCAGCATCGTGTCGATCATGGTGATCTACCTGGCGCTGCGCCAGTTCGACGACCCGACGCCGACACATGCGCTGTCGCTGGAGGCCAGCCTGGCCTTCCTGGTACTGAGCATGGGGATATTCTCCTGGGTCGTGCTCGGTCCCGAGCTGTCGCGGGTGCGCAAGATCGTCGGGATCCTGCACGATGTCGGCGGCCTGACGGGTTTCCTGTACGCGTTCGATGCCGCGACGGCACCGTTCTACATCGCTTTCCTGTGGGTGATTTTCGGCAACGGCTTCCGCTACGGCCTGCCCTACCTGACGCTGGCGGCCGTGCTGAGCACGCTCGGATTCGGCGTCGTCGTCGCGTTCAACGACTACTGGGCCGAGCACACCGCGCTCGGCGTCGGCCTGCTGATCGGGCTGGTCGTGCTGCCGGCCTACGTCGCGACGCTGATCAAGCGCCTGAACCACGCAACCGAGCAGGCGGTCGAGGCCAACAAGGCCAAATCGCGCTTCCTCGCGACGATGAGTCACGAGCTGCGCACGCCGCTGAACGGCGTGATCGGCGTCGCCGACCTGCTGCGCGCGACGCCGCTGACCCCCGAGCAGGAGGACCACGCGCGCACGATCAGCGTGTCGGCCAACAGCCTTCTGGCGCTGATCGACGAGGTGCTCGACATCTCCAAGATCGAGGCCGGCAAGATGACCGTCGAGCAGGTCGATTTCGACCTCCATCGCCTGGTGTCGAACACCACGAAGATGATGGCGGCGCCGGCGAGCAAGAAGTGTCTGCACATGAGCTCGCGGGTGTCGCCGGAGATACCGTTCGCGCTCAACGGCGGTGAGCACCACCTGCAGCAGGTGCTCGTCAACCTGCTCGGCAACGCGATCAAGTTCACCGAGGAAGGCCATGTCGAACTGGTCGTCATGCTGGCCGAGCGCGACGCCGACGACGACCACGTGTGGATCCGATTCGAGGTCCGGGATACCGGCATCGGCATCCCCGAGGCCGCGCAGGCGCGGATCTTCGAACGCTTCACCCAGGCCGACACGTCGACGACGCGCAAGTACGGCGGCACCGGCCTCGGGATCACGATCAGCAAGCAGCTGGTCGAGATGATGGGCGGGCGGATCGGCGTCGACAGCGTGGTCGGCAAGGGCAGCACGTTCTGGATGGAGTTGCCGTTCAGAGAGCTGCCGCAGGCCGACGACGAACCGGTCGAGCGGCGCTCGCTGACCGACAGCCGGGTGCTGGTCGTGACCGGCGACCATGCCGAGAGCCGTCGCGTGATGACACTGCTGCACGGCTGGGGTGTCGACGCGCAGCAGCGCGATGCCGTGGCCCAGGCGATCGCCGAGCTGGTCAATGCCGCCGATCAGCGCCGTCCCTACAACACCGTCATCGTCGACAACCGCGGTTCGCGATCCGACCCGGTGCAGCTGCTGCACACGGCCAAGCAGGACGACGCCCTGAAGTCACTGGCGTTCGTGCTGATCTCGCCGCCGCTGGCCGATCCGGACTGGAAGCAGCGCTTCCTCGACATGGGTTTCGCCGCGGTGCTGCCGACGCCGTTCGACAAGACGCTGTTGTTCAACGCATTGCACTCGGTGTGCGCGGGAGCTACCGAAGACCCCGGTGTCGCGAACTTCATCGACCACTATGCGCGCGAACGCAAGGTGCTGCCGGCGCTGGAGATCCTGGTCGCCGAGGACAACCGGGTCAACCAGACAGTCGTGCGCGGCATCCTCGAGAAGGCCGGTCACCGCGTCTACCTGGTCGAGAACGGCGAACAGGCGCTCGATGCGCTCGAGGCACACCGTTTCGACGTCGCGCTGTTCGATATCCAGATGCCGGTGATGGACGGCATCGAGGCGCTCAAGGTCTACCGTTTCGCCCACGCCAACGAAGACCCGATCCCGATCGCAATGCTGTCCGCCGACGTCACGCCGCAGGTCCGCGACGAGTGCCTCGACGCGGGCGCCGCGGCGTTCATCGCCAAGCCGATCCAGGCCCGTGCCCTGCTCGAGGCGCTCGGCGAGCTGATCGATGACGGCCAGGGGCCGGCGCGCCGTGGTGACGGCGAGGTCGTCGGCGCGTTTGCGCCGGGTGAGTCGCATGTGACGCCGTCGTCGCCGCCGGTCATCGACGTGGCCACGTTGCGTGATCTCGAGGAGCTCGGCGGCGAGCTGCAGTTCGTCGACAGCCTGATCGACGGCTTCGTGCGCGACACCGAGGGCCTGTTCGAGCAGCTCGGCAAGACCATCCCGACGCGGTCGACGCGTCAGTTCCGCGATCTCGCGCATGCGCTCAAGGGCAGCGCCGGCAGCGTCGGCGCATCGCGGCTGCAGGAACTGAGCAACCGCGCGTGTCGCATCAGCGACCGCGACTTCACGCGCATGGCACCGACCGCGGTATCGCAGATGCGCGCCGCCTTCGCCGAGGCGCGTACCGCCCTCAGCGCCTACGTGCGCGAGCGCAAGGAGCGCGAGTCGCGCCAGTGAGCGCGAGCGGCGGTGCGGTCCCTAGCCGGCGTTGGCGACCGGCTGGCCGCGGCCGACCCGGTCCTGCGAACGCACCAGCCGGTCCATGATCTTGAGGTCGCGGTCGTTGAGCCGCATCGCCGAGTCCACCCAGACCTGGGTGACCTTTTCGAGCTCGTCGTAGGTCACCGGGTTGACCGTACGGTTGACCTGCTGCATCGCGACCACCGCGTTCGGCGAGCGGCGCCGACGCTCGGCGATGTACTCGCGCACGACGTCTTCGCCGGTGCCCGGATCGGCGAGGATGTCGACGACGCCGAGTTCGTGCAGCTCCTCGGCGCGCCAGGTCTTGCCGCTGAGGATCACGCGTTCGGTCTCCGCCGGGCCCAGCCGGCGCGCCAGGAAGCTGTAGGCGCCCATGCCCGGGAACAGGTTGAACATGACCTCGGGCAGGCCCATCTGCACGCCGCGCTCGGCGACGATCTTGTTGCACGCCAGTGCCGCCTCCAGGCCACCGCCCAGTGCCGTGCCCTGGACCAGGCCGATCGACGTCATCGGCAGGTCGGCGACGGTGTGGGCGAAGTACACGGCGTCGATGCACGCCAGCGCGTAGGCCTCGAGGGCGGCGCGATCACGTGCCTTGATCAGCCGCTTGAACAGTGCCAGGTCGCCGCCGAGGTTGAAGGCGCCCGGCGTCCTCGAGCCGACGACCATGAAGCATGGCTTGCCTGCTGCGGCCTGTTCGTGGATCTCCGCGCCCGGCATGCGCTGTGGCAGCTCACTGATTGCCGACAGCAGCTCGGTGTTGAAGCATGGCCGCGGCAGCGGGTTCCAGTAGACCCACGCGGTTCCATCATCCCTGCTCCAAACGAGTTCCAGCTGCTCGTGCGTTTTGACTTCGGTAGCCGCAGACAAGTCGATAGCCATGGTGTTCTCCTCGCGAGGTGGTGTCTGTAATTGGCGGATCAGGTGGTCAACCCGATAATCCAGGTTACGACTACATGATCCTCATTCACAATTGCTATTTTGTGCCCAGCAGCATGAATGCCCGGCAATAACGGCGTCGACGGCGTGGCGGCGGCGGTTATTGCAGCGCAAAAAAAAGACCCCGCACCGGCGTGCGGGGTCTTCGGGCGCGACCGGCAGCGCGGTCGCGCGTGCGTCGCGAGACGACTTACTCGGCGGCGGCTTCTGCCTGCGGAGCGGCCGGCGCGAACGGAGCGGCCGGCGCGAACGGCGCGTAGCCGTACGGGGCGTAGCCGTAGTACGGCGCGCTGTAGTTGTAGCCGCGGCCCCAGCCGTCGCCGGCGCCGTAGCCATTGCCGTAGCCGCGCATGTTGGTGCGGCCGCGACCCGAGAAGTTCATGCTGAACGTACCCTCGCCGGCGGCGTCGCCGACGCCGTCGAACACGCCGTTGGTGTAGCCGTTACCGTAGCCGTAGCCGTTGTTGTAGTTGTTGTCCCAGCCGTTACCACCCCACCAGGCGGAGGCCTGGGCGGTAGCCAGAACGGCAGCGATTGCGATGATCTTTTTCATGTCGATGTCTCCAAGTCGGTGTTTGCGGGCACCTGCCCATGTGTCCGGATTCTGTGCCGCTCGAGGGGCGCGGTCGGCGTTACTGCATGCCTGTGAGTTGAAGTATATAAGTAATTACTTAAATGTCAATATGAATTTAAGGACGCCGTCGTCGCCGCTGCAGCGAAGATACCGGTGCTTATGACGACGCGCGCGTCGCAGGTCGTCGGGGCCTGGATTCGGCGGTCAGACGCGATGTTCGCGGACCGCGAGATCGCGTGGCTGGTCGTTGTGTCGCGGGCCGGCGGCGGTCTGCGCGATGCGGTTCTTGCGCCGGCCGGCCGGAAATACCGACATAAAGCGCGTCGCTATATTCGGCGACGACATCGCGCCGTCGCCGGTGCGGCGAAGCGCGCGCCGCCGTCGAGGCAGTGGTCGGGATCGCCCAACCGGACCGTCGCGTGCGTTACGGCCGGCCCGCGATCGCGGACATCTGCAGACACGGCCTTAGAGTCTGCGCCGATCGACGCGGCGCGCCCGCGCCGCGCACCGTCGGCGCAGGGGGCGCGCGCGACAACCGCAGCGATGCCGGTTGGGTTTCCGCACGCCGTCGGCCAATAATTGGAGCCCCTGCCGACCCCGGAGACCCGTCGATGCTGCTTCGCCATTCCGCCACTTCGCCGTTCGTCCGCAAGGTCGCCGTGCTGCTGCACGAGACCGGCCTGATCGCACGTGTCAGCCTCGCCACCGTCGATGGTTGGGCCGAGCCCGACGAGCTAACCGCGGACAATCCGTTGTCGATGGTGCCGACGCTGGTGCTCGACGACGGCAGTACGCTGTACGACAGCCCGGTGATCTGCGACTACCTTGATCGCCAACACGATGGTCCGACCATGATCCCGACCGATGGCGCGGCGCGCTGGCAGGTGCTCCGCGACCAGGCGCTGGCCGACGGCATCCTCGACTGCGCGGTGCTGGTCTTCGTCGAACTCGGCAAGCGTCCCGAGGACAAGCGCTGGGACTGGTGGCTCGACGTCAAGCGCCGCGCGATCACGCGCGCGCTCGACCTGCTGGAGCGCGAGGTGGGGCGATACGGCGGGCGGATCGATCTCGGCACGATCAGTGTCGCGGTCGCGCTCGGCTACCTCGACCTGCGCGGTGCGGTCGGTGACTGGCGCGACGCCCGTCCGCAGCTCGCGGCCTGGTACGCGCGGTTCGCCGCGCGGCCGTCGATGGTCGCGACCGCGCCGCCGGCCTGACGCGATGTCGCTGGCGATCCTGTGGCTGCGGCGCGACCTGCGGCTCAGCGACAATCCGGCGCTGGCGAAGGCACTGGCGGCACACGCGCGCGTGTTGCCGGTATACATCCACGCCCCGGACGAGGAGGCGCCGTGGCAGCCGGGCGCGGCGACACGCTGGTGGCTGCATCACGCGCTCGCCGATCTCGCCGCGCAGCTCGATGGCCGCCTGCTGATCCGCCGCGGGCCGAGCCTCGAGACCCTGTGTGCGCTGGTCGCCGAGAGCGGCGCCGCAGCGGTGTACTGGAACCGCCTCTACGAGCCGGCCGCGATCGCCCGTGATAGCGAAATCAAGCGCGCACTGCGCGCTGCGGGCACCGACGCCGACAGCGGCAATGCGGCGCTGCTGTTCGAGCCGTGGACCGTGCACAATCGCCAGGACAGGCCGTTCCGCGTGTTCACGCCGTTCTGGAAGCAGCTGCTCAGCATCGGCCTGCCGCACAGCCCGCACGCGGTGCCGGCGCTCGCCGACCGCCTGGTCACGCGCGCGGCGTTCGCGAGGCTCGACGGTGCGGCGCTCGACGAACTCGGACTGCTGCCGCAGATCCCGTGGGACGCGCAGATGGCCGCGACCTGGCAGGTCTCGCGCGCCGGCGCCGAGGCGCGCCTCGACGAATTCCTCGCGACCGACGTCAGGCACTATGCCCACGGCCGCGACGTGCCGGCCGCCGACCAGGTCTCACGCCTGTCGCCGTACCTGCATTTCGGCCAACTCGGCCCGCGCGAGGTCGTCGCCGCGTGCCGCGGGCATCGTCAGGCGGCCGCCGACTTCCTGCGCGAGCTGGGCTGGCGCGAGTTCGCCCATCACCTGCTGTACCACTTTCCGCATACCGCTGACGCGGCAATGGACGCGCGCTTCGATGGGTTCCCGTGGCGCGACGACGACGCCCAGCTGCAGGCCTGGCAGCGTGGCGCGACCGGCGTGCCGCTGGTCGATGCGGGCATGCGCCAGCTGTGGGCGACCGGCTGGATGCACAACCGCGTACGCATGATCGTCGCGTCTTACCTGACCAAGAACCTGCTGCTGCCGTGGCAGGCGGGGGCGCGCTGGTTCTGGGACACCCTGGTCGATGCGGACCTGGCCAGCAACAGTCTCGGTTGGCAGTGGACGGCGGGATGTGGCGCCGACGCCGCGCCGTATTTCCGCGTCTTCAACCCGGTGCTGCAGGGCCAGAAGTTCGACAAGGCCGGCGCCTATGTGCGGCGCTGGGTGCCGGAGATCGCCGCGCTGCCCGACAACTGGCTGCAGCGTCCGTGGGAGGCCCCGGACGATGCGCTGGCGGCGGCCGGGGTATGCCTCGGCGACGACTACCCGCGGCCACTGGTCGATCTGAAGGCGAGCCGGCAGCGCGCCCTCGACGCCTGGGCGACGGTCAAGTGAAGCCGTTCAGGTGACGGCGTTGATCAGCGCGTCTGGCGGCCAGCCGGGGGCGGGCCGGCGGGCTGCGCTGGCGCGGTGTCTTCCGCCTGCATCTGGTAAGCGGCGCGGCGGCGCAGGTAGCTGCCCTTGCGCAGGTCGCCGTGGAAAGGGTCGGAGGTAGCGGCGGCCGCGTCCGTAGCGGCCGTGGCGCGCGCGGCGCCGGTCAGAGTCTTCATGCATAGTCCCTCGAAGGCGGACCACCGCGGCGTCTGCGCGCGCGTTCGGTGGGATCTGGCCTTCTAACTTGTAGACGAGTCTGATGACCTTCGCGTGCCGCGTTGGCGAATCTGAAGACTGGTTCGCATACCTGTTTGATCTGGGTCAGCCGCCGTCGTCGCCGGCCGGCCGGCGACGACG
>JASJCU010000126.1 GCA_030065815.1 Gammaproteobacteria bacterium
GCCGTTGTCGCCGTCGAGGAACAGGCAGGCGCCGTCGTTGTCGGTGCGCAGCTTGATGCCGGGCACGCCGTCGGCATCGAGCTGGAACGGCACGGTGTGCCGCTCGAGGAACCCGGCCGAGTCCATGCCGAGGCGCTTCTGCAGGCGCAGCACGTCGTACGGCGCGAGCGTCACGTCGGCGTGCCTGCAGCAGGCGTTGAAACACGAGATGCCCTTGTGGCACGTGAACTGGATGGTGCTGTCCTCGGTCAGCACCCCGGGCACGGCGGGGCTGGCAAACTGCGCGGGGATATCGAATTTGTCGTCGCTCATGGGGAGTTCCTCGACACGGCGATGCCGCGATGACTGCATGCGGGCAACGTAGCGCAAGGCCGACGGCCGCAACGGCCGGTGATTATAAGGTTCTTCTGATGTTCGTGCGGCGCCGCGCAGCGGCGCGGCGCATGGGACAGCAGGCATTTCCCCCAGTCACCGGGCGGGCATCGCCCCGGGGCAATAACCTAGTATTTCGCTCGGGTTTAGTCCCGGGCGTCACACCCGGCCCATCAGCAGACAGGAGACGTGGACATGACTCGCTACCTGATCCTCGCGGCCGGCGCCGCGTTCGCGACCTCGACGGCGCTCGCCGCCGCCAACGACATCGGCTTCAACCCGGTGGCCGCCAGCCAGTACTGCAACGACCTCGCCGACAGCTACCAGGTGCTCGACGAGGACCGCGGCAGCTACATGGTGCAATGCGTCGCCGCCTACGAGGAATCGCCGCCCGGCGAAGAGGGCAGCGACGTCAGCCCGCACGCCGCCGGGTACTGATCGCGGCGCGACGCGGGACGCTCAGCGCGCGGCCGGCAGCGCCCGCGGCGCGCCGATGCGCCGGCACAGCCACTGAAAGAACCAGCTGCGCGGCGGGTCCTCGCCGGTGGTCAGGAAATGCAGCGTGTAGGGGTTGCGCAGCGTCGCGTGCAGGCGGTGACGCGCGCGCCGCGTACCGCACAGCAGCAGCACGTCGCCGGGCAGCATGACCATGTCGTCGTCGGGCAGCATCGTCGCCTCGCCATCGCGGGTGACGACCAGCGGCAGCGCGTCGAGCTGGGCGTCGCGCCGGGCCGGATCACGCAGCAGGTCGGCGACGCGCACGTCGGGCAGGCGCTCGCGGCACCCCGGCACGACGCAGTCGAGCGCACCGATCTCCTCGCTCCACAGCAACGGCGCACCGCGCGGCAGGCGCTCGCGGGCACGTCGCACCAGCCCCTCGACCTCGTGCGGCGCGTCGCTGTGCAGGTAACGCAGCAGGCCGCCGAGTGACGGCATCAGCAGGAACAGCAGGATGTGCCGCGCCAGCACCAGGCTCGGCTGCATGATCAGGTTGGCATCGGCGGCGTTGAACGCGAGCTCGTTCTCGTGGTGGTTCTGGCGCACGATCAGGAACGCGTCCGGGTTGATCGCGCGTGCGCTGAGCAGGATGCGCAGGTTCTCCTGGTCGTTGCTGGTACCTGCGACGAGGCCGACCGCGTCGGCGAGGTTGGCATCGGCCAGCGTGTTGCGGTCGACGTGGCCGAGGATACGCTTGCCGCCGCTCAACGGCAGGCCCTCGTTGCGGTCGATCACCGAGATCTCGCTGCTGTGTGCGCGCAGCTTGGCGTGCAGCGCCCTGCCCATGCGGCCGTAGCCGCACAGCACCCAGTTGCCGCGCGGCGGCCGCACCGGGTCCTCGAGGTCGATGGCGTGGTCGCCGACCAACCAGTCCTCCCATGCCCGCAGCACCGGCGTGTAGATGGCCGCGTCGAGCTGCTGCGCGAACACCTCGAACGGGCTGACCAGCGTGACCTCGCCGACCGTGGCCAGCAGCTCGCGGTGGCTGGCGTCGGTATCGCGGCAGATGATGCGCAGCGCCGGGTTCAGGAAGCGTGTCATCACGGCGATCTTCAGATTGACCTCGTCGCTGCCGGTCAGCACGACGACCGCACGACACTGCGGGTGCTGGACGCCGGCATCCATCAGGTGGCGCGGGATGCTGGCATCGGCGCACAGCCCCGGCATGTTGACGCGGTAGTCGCGCAGGCGCAGTGCCTTGATGCGCTCGGTGTCCATGTCGAGCACGGCGGCGCGGATCATCTGGTCGGACAGGCCGCGCGCGAGCAGGCTGCCGGTGTCGCCAAAGCCGCACAGGATGAAGAACGGTTCGGAGATCCGCCTGACGCTGCGCGCAAAGCGCCGCTCGGCGATCGCGCGCAGCAGCTCGGGGTGCAGCGCCAGGCGGATGATCGAGCTGATCGCGTACAGCCACGCGACGACGCCCATGTACAGGCACACCGTGGCCCACAGGCGCTGCTCGTCGGTGAACGTGAACGGTATCTCGCCGAAGCCGGTCGTCGTCGCCGTGTAGGTGAAGAAATAGAACGCGTGAAACAGGTTCATGCGGGTCGGATTGCCGTCGGCATCGACGCCGGGCATCAGCGCCATGCCGGAGATGCCGATCGCGTAGACGCACAGCAGGACCAGGATCGGCCCGCGCATCAGCTGCAGGACGATCGCGGTGACGCGGTCGAGATCGGAGGTCGCGGACATGCCGACGCGTGCCTACTGGCGAGACATCAGCGTGTCGGAGACCAGCACCGCGACCGACACGACGTTGGCAGCCAGCGCGCCGTAGCCGAGCGACACGATCGCGACGATCAGGCCGGGACTGATCGCCTCGTCCAGGCCGCCTTCGGCGACCGCCCATACCGACACGGCGATCATCAGCAGCAGGTTGGCGACCAGGCTCGCGGCGAGTACCAGGGCGCCGAGCTGCGAGCGGTCGCCGAGCTTCAGGCCGCTGGTGATCAGGCCGATGATCAGCGCCGAGAACAACAGCCACGGGCTGTGGTGCGCCGGGTTGTCGATCTCGCCGGCAACGAAACCGAGGTTCAGCGCCAGCGCGAGGATGATGAAGAAACCGAAGACGACGCGCTCGAGATTCAACGTGCTGGGCCCCTGTCTGGCTGGCGGAAAGGGGTCGAACCCCTGCCCACAGGGTATAGCCACTGGCCGCGCGACGATCAACCGCCGGGCCGCCCGGGGCGCACGAAAAATATCAATGTTGACGGGTGCATGGGCACGCACAGGGTCGCCGGCGTCGCGCCACGGCGCTGTACAGGCGGGAATGCGAACACCATGCCGACACCCGGCGCGGTGTTCGCAGCGGCAACGAAAAAGGCCGGGCACCTCACGGTGCCCGGCCAGTCAGTCAAGCGACTGTCAGGCAGTCGTTACCTGAACAGCTTCGACTTGTCCACGAGGTCCTTGTGCGCCCGCTTGAAGCAGGTCCAGCTCTTGGTGGTCTTGTCGTAGACCGAGTTCACGAAGCACTTCCAGTTTTCTTCGTCGACGAAGTTCTTGTCCATGCGGTAGTAGAAGCCCGGGTAACGGGACTCCTCGCGGAACTGGATGTGCTTCATGTGGGCTTCCGCGGTCAGGATGCGGTGGTAGTTCTCCCACGCACGCAGCAGCTCGTGGAGGTCCTTGGCACGCATCTTCAGCGCGTCTTCCTTGAGCATCTCTAGCTTCTGCTCGGCCAGATCCAGCATGTGCTCGTTGGTCGTGTAGTAGGTCGAAACGCCGGCCACGTACTCGTCCATGATCTTCTGCAGGCGCAACTGCAGCATGCGCGGCGTGATGTAGTTCGGGTTGACGTCGATCGCGGTCGTGTAGTCCTTGTGCTCGAGGAAGTTGCGCACCGGACGGTAGATCTCTTCGATCAGCTCGTCGACCGGGGTGTCGAGCTCCGGCCGCTCGTCGCGGTTGTCGATGACGTACTTGACCATCGCCTTGGCGCACATGCGGCCCTCGGCGTGTGAACCTGACGAGAACTTGTGGCCGGACGCGCCGACGCCGTCACCGGCCGTGAACAGGCCCTTGACGGTGGTCATGCCACGGTAACCCCAGTTCCAGCCTTCCGGCAGGTGCGACGGAATCCTCTCCTTGTCGGGGTGCTTTTCGCTGGTCGGTGCGCCGACGTCGGTCGGGCCCGAGGCCCAGATACCGCAGCAACCCGAGTGCGAGCCGAGCAGGTAGGGCTCGGTGGGCATCAGCTCGGAGTTCTTCTTCTCCGGCTCGATGTTCTCACCGGCCCAGATACCGCACTGGCCGACGCACATGTCGAGGAAGTCTTCCCAGGCCTCGGCCTCGAGGTGTTTGACCTCGCGCGGCGACAGGGTCTCGCGCAGGTTGGCCAGGGCGGTGACGGTGTCCATCCAGATCGGACCGCGACCCTCGCGCATCTCCTTGAGCATCAGGTGGTTACGCAGGCAGGCAGCGGGAACGGCGGCCTGGCCGTAGGGCGGGTAGTCGTTCAGCATCTCCCTGTTGCGTTCCAGGTAGACCTCGCCGTAGGCGTTGGTGGCCTTGGCCTTGAACAGCAGGAACCAGGCGCCGACCGGACCGTAGCCGTCCTTGAACCGGATCGGCACGAAACGGTTCTCCATCATCGTCAGCTCGGCGCCGGCCTCGGCGGCCATCGCGTAGGTCGACCCGGCGTTCCACACCGGGTACCAGGCACGACCGAGGCCCTCGCCGACCGACCGCGGACGAAAGATGCTAACGCAGCCGCCGGCAACCAGCAGGATCGCCTTGGCCCGGTACACGAATAGCCTGTGGTCCCGGATCGAGAAGCCGACGGCGCCGGCGATCCGGTTCGGGTCGTTCTTGTCGTTGACCAGCCTGACGATGAACACGTGCTCCTGGATGCGGTCGGTGCCCAGCGCCTTCTTCGCGGCCTCGGCGACGATCCACTTGTAGGATTCGCCGTTGATCATGATCTGCCACTTGCCGGTGCGCACCGGCTTGCCGCCGTCCCTGAGCGAGGCCATGCCCTTCGAACCGTCGTGACGCTCGCCGTTCTCGTCGGTCTTCCAGATCGGCAGGCCCCATTCCTCGAACAGGTGCACCGACTCGTCGACGTGGCGGCCGAGATCGTAGGTGAGGTCGTCGCGGGTGATGCCCATCAGGTCGTTGGACACCATGCGCGCGTAGTCGGCCGGGTCCTTGTCATCACCAATGTAGGTGTTGATCGCCGACAGGCCCTGGGCGACGGCGCCGGAGCGGTCCATCGCGGCCTTGTCGACCAGCTTGACCTTGATGTCCACGCCCTGCGCCTTGGCGGCCTCGATCCACGGGCCGATCTCGTAGCCGGCGCCGCAGGCGGCCATGCCCCCGCCGACGATGAGGACGTCCACCTCTTCCTCGACGACGTCGGGTTTTCCAAACTCAGCCATCGATGTTGCCCCTCTGCTGGATTCGCTGCTGTCCGAGCGCGGCGCGATTACTTCGCGATCAGCTCGCTCGGATCACCGGAACGGAAGCCGTCGGTCTCGACGAAGAAGCCGTTGTCGGCGATCTTGTTGATGTCTGCGGCCGGCTTGCCGCCGTACGGGTCGATCGAACCCGCCGGGGTGGTACGGATCGGGAACTTGAAGCGTTTCAGCGAGCCATTGCGGAACTTGATGGTCCACATGATGGATTCGGTACCACGCAGTGGCTGCACTGAGCCCCCCAGCGGCACGATGTCGGCATACGGCCGGGATTCGATGGCGTTCTGCGGGCAGATCTTGACGCAGGCGTAGCACTCCCAGCACTGCTCCGGCTCCTGGTTGTAGGCCTGCATGACATGGCCGGTCTCCGAACCTTCCTTGTCCAGCTTCATTAGATCGTGCGGGCAGATGTACGCGCACGCGGTCTTGTCCTGGCCCTTGCAGCCATCGCACTTGTCGGTACGCACGAAGGTCGGCATCGATGGATTCTCCTGAGACTTCGACTGCGGTATTGGTGCCACCCCCGGGCGGCAGCTCGTGCGAAACGGCGGCCGACATCACGGGGCGCCGCCGTCGCCTTGCAAACCTAACGGCCCACCTCGCTGGCAACCGGCCTCCGGATAGCCGACGCCGTGCCAGGCCAGGCCGGTATTCGACGAACGCGCGCGCCTGGCGGGGCCTTGGGGTCGGTAAACATAGTGAGAGCAAGGAAAAAAGGCCAGACAATTTTACGGTTGGCTGGCATAAATCAGTCTTATTTCTTTTTCTAATAGAGCTTATCAACGGTTTGTTTTTCAACGCGATTTCTGGTCGCACGGCGGTTTCGGCGGTGTAGAATCGGCGACGACCTGAACAGAGCCGCGTCAAATCGACGCGCGTCCCAGCCCATGGCCCGCGCATGTCCAACACCGCTGTCACCGTCGAACTGTTGATCGCACCCGGCTGTCCGCACTGCACGGCGGCGCTCGCGGCCCTGGCCGACCTGGTCAAGCAGGACACGATCGGCCGCCTCGACATCATCAACATCGCCAGCCATCCCGACGCCGCCGAGGCGCGCGGCGTGCGCGGCGTACCCTGGCTGCGCATCGGGCCGTTCGAGCTCAGCGGCGCGCACAGCCGCGAGGAGCTGCAGACCTGGATCGACCGCGCCGGCAGCCGCGACGGCCTCCGCAGCTACCTCAGCGAGGGCCTCGCCGCCGGCCAGCTCGGCAGTGTGACGTCGGCATGCCGGCGCAGTGCCGAGCTGCGCCCGCCGCTGCTCGACCTGGCCGCCGACCTGGATACGCCGTTCGCGGTGCGTATCGGCGTCGGCGCCGTGCTCGAGGACCTCGCCGGCGACGGTCTGCTCGTCGACCTGGTCGACGCGATCGCCGCGCTGGCCGCCAGCGCGCAGCCGCAGGTGCGCGCCGACGCGGCCCACTACCTCGGCCTCGCCGGCAGCCCGGCGGCGCGCGCGCGACTGCGCGAGCTGCTCGACGATCCCGACCGCGAGGTCCGCGAGATCGCCGCCGAGTCGCTCGCCCAGCTCGGCGAATCGACCGCTTGAACGATCGCCAGGCGTGGCTGCTAGACTGCGCCCCCATGCCGATACCCGACCGCGACCAGCAGATCGTCCAGACCCACGCCGCGTTCATCTGCCAGGCCGTCGAGTTCCTGCAGGACCACGACGCCGGGTCGCAGCTCGATGCCCTGCTCGACGCCGCCGCCGCCAACGGCTGGACCGCGCTGGCCGGCGCGGTGCGCGCGATCGCGGGCGGGCAACGCGACCCGACAGCACTCGGCGCGCTCGACGACGAGGACCGGGTCATCGCCGAGGCCATCCTGCGCGGCCTGCAGGACCCGGCCACGCTGCCCGATCCCGGCGTCGGCGCCGACCCGGCGCTGGCCGCCCCCGGGCTCGCGCACATGATCCACGCCGCCGGTCGCGGCGACGTCCAGGCGCTGACCCTGGTCAGCCAGATGGCCGAGCAGATGAGCCGGGTCGGCGGCGACATGAGCCGGGTCGCGGCCGTGATCCGGCCGCTGATCAACGGCGAGCGCGACGCCGACGCGCTGTGCGCACGCATGGACACGCGCGGCCGCCAGCTGGTGCTGCAGATCCTCGACGAACTCGGCCGGCTCGAACTGCACTGACCCGCGACCGATGAACCCACTGCAGCACTTCATCGTCATCGGCGCGATCAACGGCTTTCTCGCCGTCGCGTTCGGCGCGTTCGCCGCACACGGCCTCGAGAGGCTGCTCAGCCCCGGCCTGCTCGACGTGTTCCAGACCGGCGTCGACTACCAGGCGGTGCACGCCATCGCGCTGCTCGTCGTCGGCATGCTCGGACGCCGCGGCGGCGGACTCGCCACGCTGGGCTGGGCCGGCTGGGCGTTCGCGACCGGCATCCTGCTGTTCTCCGGCAGCCTCTATCTGCTGGCGCTGACCGATGCGCGCTGGCTCGGCGCGGTCACGCCGTTCGGCGGCAGCGCGTTCCTGCTCGGCTGGGCGCTGCTCGCCTGGCACGCGTACCGCCACAACCGCTGAGCGTGGACAGCGCGCTCGACCCCGACGCGCTCGTCAACCGGGTGCGCAAGAACGGCCGTCACCTCGACAAGTGGGCACGGCGCGAGGGCATCGAGGCCTATCGCCTGTACGACCGCGACATGCCCGAGTTCCCGCTCGCGATCGACCGCTACGCCGACTGGTTGCACCTGCAGGTGTTCGAGCGCCGCCGGCCGCTCGCCGACCACGACCTCGATGCGCTGCGCGACGCGCTGGCCACGGCGCTCGACGTGCCACTGCCGCAGGTCGTCGTCAAGCAGCGACGCCGCCAGCGCGGCGCCAGCCAGTATCAGAGGCTGACCGAGCGCGCGCCGTCGTTGACGGTCGTCGAGCGCGGTCTGCGCTTCGAGGTCAACCTGCAGCGCTACCTCGACACCGGGCTGTTCCTCGACCACCGCGACACCCGCCAGCGGGTCCGCGAGCGCGCCGCCGGCAGGACCTTCCTGAACCTGTTCGCATACACCGGCAGCTTCAGCGTGTACGCGGCGGCCGGCGGCGCGACGCGCACGGTCAGCGTCGACATGTCCAAGACCTACCAGGCCTGGAGCCGCCGCAACCTGCTGCGCAACGGCATCGACGATCCACGGCGCCACGCCCTCGTGCAGTCCGACGTGCTGACGTTCCTCGAGCGCATGCGCCGCGCCCGGGCGCGCTTCGACCTGGTCGTGCTCGACCCGCCGAGCTTCTCGAATTCGAAGCGCATGCACGCGGCGTTCGACGTGCAACGCGACCAGCTGGCGCTGCTGCGCGCCACGCTGGCGCTGCTCGCCCCGGGTGGCGAGCTGCTGTTCTCGACCAACCGCCAGGGCTTTCGTCTCGACCCGCGGATCGGCGAACTCGCCGACATCGACGAGATCACGCACCAGACCGTGCCGCCGGACTTCCGCCGGCACACGCCGCACCGCTGCTGGCGCGTGCGCGGCATCTGACGGCCCGGCGCCGTACCGGGCAATCCGGCCGGCTTTCGATCATGGGAATGGCGGGGACGTGGCCGCTGCGTGGACCCGGGTGGCGGCAGCGTGCACCGTGCCGGCGCGGGTCGCCGGCGCTGCGCGCGGCCGGGCGAGCGGTCGGCCGTGCGGTCCGCGCCGCTGCGGCGGCGTCAGCGCAGCTCGACCCGGTTACGTCCCTGCGCCTTGGCCGCGTACACGGCCGCGTCGGCGCGCGCCAGCATGTCGTCGAGGTCCACGCCGGGGTTCAGCGTCGCGCCGATGCTCGCGGTCAGCGACAGCGTGCCACCGTCGACGTCGAGCGCGATCGCGGCGATCGCGGCGCGCAGCGCCTCGAGGTACGCCGCCGGCGCGCTCGCCGCGTCGACGACGCCGACGTAGACGAACTCCTCGCCGCCGAAGCGCGCGACGATGCCGTCGTCGCCGCTCAGTTCGCCGAGCCGCTCGGCGACCG
>JASJCU010000127.1 GCA_030065815.1 Gammaproteobacteria bacterium
CGCGGGCGCCGGAGACCGCGGCGCCGGGCCCGGCGCCGGCCGCCGCCGCGGTCGACCGTGCCGCGATCGAGGCCGAGTACCAGGCGGCATACGCGCTGCTGAGCCCGCAGCAGAAACGCTATGCCGACGCGGCCAAGGCGTTCGAGGCCTTCCTCGCCAAACACCCGGACGACGCGCTGGCGCCGAACGCGCAGTACTGGCTCGGCGAGGCGCACTATGTGTCGCAGCGCAACTCCGCGGCGCAGCAGGCCTTCGAGGTCGTCATCACCCGCTACCCGGACGACCCGAAGGCGCCCGGCGCGCTGTTCAAGATCGGCCGCCTGCAGCAGGCCGCCGGCGACGCGGCCGCGGCGCGCGCCAGCTACGAGAGGGTCTTGAACGACTACCCCGACTCGCCGGCCGCCGGGCTGGCACGCCAGCGCCTGGACACGCTCGGCCGCTGAGCCTGCCCGTCCGGGCGACCCGTTGGCATGCCGCGACTGCGCATCACCGAGATTTTCCATTCGCTGCAGGGCGAGAGCGCCAGCGTCGGCTGGCGCACCGCGTTCGTGCGCCTGACCGGCTGCCCGCTGCGCTGCGGCTACTGCGATACCGCGTACGCGTTCAGCGGCGGCGACTGGCGCGATATCGACGAGATCCTGGCCAGCGTTGCCGGGTTCGACGTCCGCTACGTCACCGTGACCGGCGGCGAGCCGCTGGCGCAGCCCGACTGCCTGGCGCTGCTCGGCGCCCTGTGCGACGCCGGCTACCGGGTCTCACTGGAGACCAGCGGCGCGCTCGACGTCGCCGACGTCGACCCGCGCGTGATCAAGGTCATGGACCTGAAGACGCCGGGCTCGGGCGAGGTCGGGCGCAACCGCTACGACAACGTCGGGCACCTGGGCGCGCACGACCAGGTCAAGTTCGTGATCGCCGACCGCGCCGACTACGACTGGAGCCGCGAACAGCTCGCGCGCTGGGACCTGCCATCGCGCTGCGACGTGCTGTTCTCGCCGGTCGCCGGTGTCATGGACCCGGCGCAGCTCGCCGACTGGATACTCGACGACCGGCTCGACGTGCGCTTTCAGCTGCAGCTGCACAAGATCCTCTGGGGCAACGAGCCGGGGCGATGAGCGCGACGGCATCCAACAACGCGGTCGTGCTGCTGTCGGGCGGCCTGGATTCGGCGACCGTACTGGCGATGGCGCGTGCGCAGGGCTTCGACTGCTACGCGCTGAGCCTCGACTACGGCCAGCGCCATCGCGCCGAGCTCGCCGCTGCGCGGCGTGTCGCCGCGGCGCTCGGCGCGGTCGAGCACAAGATCCTGCCATTGTCGCTCGACGCGATCGGCGGCTCGGCGCTGACCGACCGCACGATCGCCGTGCCCGAGGCCGGCGGCGATGGCATCCCGGTCACCTACGTGCCGGCGCGCAACACCGTGTTCCTCGCGCTCGCGCTCGGCTGGGCCGAAGTGCTCGGCGCCACCGACCTGTTCGTCGGCGTCAACGCGGTCGATTACTCCGGCTACCCGGACTGCCGGCCGGCGTTCATCGCGGCGTTCGAACAGCTCGCCAATCTCGCGACCAAGGCCGGCGTCGAGGGCCGGCGCTTCCATGTCCACGCGCCGCTGATCGAGCTGAGCAAGGCCGAGATCATCCGCGCCGGCAGCGGGCTCGGCGTCGACTACGGCCTGACCGTGTCGTGCTACCAGGTCGATCAACAGGGCCGCGCGTGCGGCCGCTGCGACGCGTGCCGCTTGCGCGCCGACGGCTTCCGCGCCGCCGGCATCGCCGATCCGACACGCTACCGCGCCTGAGCCGGCGCGCCGGCTGGCTGGCACAGCGACATTTCGGTAACCTCGTTGACAGAGGCTGACCGCCCGTCCGGGCGCGGCCGGAAACCGCAGGCAAGGCCAATGCTGTTCGATGATTTCGTCGCCGCCGAGTCGGCACTGCTGTGGGGTGCCTTCGTGATCGCGCTGGTGCTCGGTGCGGTCGCCAACAAGACCAACTTCTGCACGATGGGCGCGGTCTCCGACCTCGTCAACATGGGCGACACCGGGCGCATGCGCGCGTGGCTGTTCGCGATCGCGGTCGCGGTGCTCGGCGTCGCGCTGCTCGAATACGGCGGCCTGGTCGACGCCGATGCGACGTTCCCGCCGTACCGCGGCGGCAACCTGCTGTTCGCCGAGAACATCCTCGGCGGCCTGCTGTTCGGCATCGGCATGACGCTGGCCAGCGGCTGCGGCAACAAGACCCTGATCCGCATCGGCGGCGGCAACCTCAAGTCGATCGTCGTGTTCGCGATCATCGCCGTGATCGCGTACTTCATGGCCAATCCGTTTCCCGGCTCCGACCAGACGCTGATGAGCCTGCTGTTCTACGACTGGATCCGGCCGCTGTCGGTCGACCTCGGCGCGTCGCAGGATCTCGGCTACCTGCTCGGCGGCGAATCGGCGGCGACCGCGCGCCTCGTGATCGGCCTGCTGCTCGGCGTGCTGCTGGTCGGCTTCGTGTTCAAGTCGGTCGACTTCCGCGGCAGCCGCGACAACATCATCGGCGGCCTGGTCGTCGGCATCGCGATCGTTGCCGCGTGGTACCTGAGCAGCAATGTCGCGATCGACACCGAAGACGGCGTGCTCGGCCTGTCCGCGTACTACGAGGAGTGGGACATGCTCGCCGAGTCGGACGATGGCAAGCCGGCGCAGGGCCGGCCGCTGGCCGCACAGTCGTTCACGTTCATCAACCCGATGGGGCAGACGCTCGGCTACGCCGCCGGCGGCTTCGAGCGCGCGCTGCTCAACTTCGGCGTCATGGCGGTGCTCGGCGTGATCGCCGGCTCGCTGCTGTGGACGCTTTTCTCGCGCAGCTTCCGCATCGAGTGGTTTTCGTCGTTCAGAGATTTCGTCGCCCACGTCGTCGGTGCGGTGCTGATGGGCTTCGGCGGCACGCTGGCGATGGGCTGCACGTTCGGCCAGGCGATCACCGGCGTGTCGACACTGGCGCTCGGCTCGCTGCTGACCTTCGGCGCGATCTTCCTCGGCAGCGCGCTGACGATGAAGGTGCAGTACTACAAGCTGGTCTACGAGGACGACGCGACGCTCGGCAAGGCGCTGCTGACCGGGCTCGTCGACCTGCACCTGCTGCCTGAGAAACTGCGCCGCCTTCAGGCCGTCTGAGCGCGTTTTGGCGCGGCTTGAGCCGACCGGCGTCATCTGTATAATACGGCGTCTTTCCGGCCGCCGCCGGCCGGGACTCCCCGATTCAGGGTCGTTAGCTCAGTTGGTAGAGCAGTTGACTTTTAATCAATTGGTCGCAGGTTCGAATCCTGCACGACCCACCATTCAGATCAAAGGCTTGCGAGCGTTCGTGGGCCTTTTTCTTTTGCTGCTGGATGAATGGTGTCCGCCGGACGGAACGTTCTGCGCGATCCAGTTTCGTGTCGGTATCGCGGAACCTGCCCAGCGGGCGTCGCCTGCTTCCTGGGCCGAGAAACGGGGTGCGCTCACGGACAGAACCAGACTGTCCGGAAAACCTTTTGCACGGTAAATGGACTTCATCCAGGACAGCAGACAGGGCCGATTGCGGCGGTCTCTTCTGTGCACGCTGTGGCTGACAACGACCAAGTCCGGACCGTCCGGTCACGGTGGCGATTGTCCGCTTTCTGGCCCGGTAGGTTCCGAGGTGTTCCTGAAAAACAATACGTCTCTCTGTGCAACGATGTGAAGATGGGTTCTGTCATCGAAGGATGGCGACTCGCAGAAGACCTTTTCGCAGACTGTTTCCGCATCTCCATCTCTATTCGGCGACACCAGGACGAGCCGAAAGCGATTGAACCTCTTGCGGTCCCGCTCGATGACACCTGTCTGCAGGGCGGCATCTATTTTGCGCGACAGGTTTCCCGGTGGATCTGAATCAACGACATAGATAAGCAGCCTATTGCCCACCTCTATTCGTCGCTGCCAAAGCGTATTCGAGTCCTCTGAGTACACGATGGTTTCGAACACCTCCTCTGGACAGGTGCAACCCAACGTCTCCTGAACGAACCTCTTGATTACCGGGTATCGCTGCACCTTGATCTCCCATGTTGGCCCGCACGACGTTTCGTCTTTCAGATCGCCCGGGCCAGAGCGTTGATAGTTACTCCGCCAGCGGTGTTTCGATCAGCGCAGGTTGGGACGAGGTTACCGCACGGACCGGTCGATCTCGGAAGTACGCCTCGACGGCGTTCTGAGCAGCCTGTCCTCGCCGGCTGCCAATGCGGCTGCTAAGCTTTCGGTCTACAAAAGAGGCAGCAGCTGCGCAGACGGACTGCCCCCAACATTAGGCAAAAAAGGGAGGATCATCCAAATGAGCAAGAAAGAAACCAACCTTTTTGAGCTCTATGCCGAGGATCCTGACAAGGCCGACGACATCGTGTTCGGCCGCGTGCCGCACCCTGACCGCCGTGGCTTCTTGAAGGGTGCAGGCCTTGCAACGATGGCTGCGCTGCTCGGCGGCTTCATCCCGTTCCACCGCAACATGCCGGCCGGTTTCATCCCGGCCGCGATGGCCGACCAGCCGATGTCGATCCCCGGCAAGGACGGCCTGACGGTACTGAACGACCGCCCGGTCAACGCCGAGACTCCTGCTCACCTGCTCGACGACGACATCACGCCGGTCGCACGTCACTTTATCCGCAACAACGGCATTCCGCCGACCGACATGGACGCCGCTGGCTGGAGGCTGACCGTCGATGGCGAGGTCGACAGCCCGATCGAGATGAGCATCGACGAGCTGAAGAAGGAGTTCGAGGTCATCACGCTGCAGCTTCAGCTCGAGTGCGGCGGCAATGGGCGCTCGTTCTTCGACCCAAAGGCCAAGGGCAACCAATGGACCATCGGCGCGGTCGGCTGTTCCGAGTGGACCGGCGTGCGCTTGTCGGACGTGCTGAAGCGGGTGGGGGTGAAAGACTCTGCCGTATACACGGCGCACTACGGTGCCGACACCCACCTCTCCGGCGACCCGTCCAAGCTGCCGATCTCGCGCGGCGTGCCGATTGCAAAGGCGATGGACCCCAACAACCTCATCGCATTCGCCATCAACGGCGGGCCGATCCACCCGATGAACGGCGCACCGTTGCGTCTCGTCGTGCCGGGCTGGCCCGGCTCCTGCTCGCAGAAGTGGCTCAAGCGCATCCAGATCCGTGACCAGGTCCACGACGGGCCCAAAATGACCGGTACCTCATACCGCGTCCCCGGCTATCCCGTCGAGCCGGGCGAGAAGGTGCCGAAAGAAGATTTCGAGATCATCGAGTCGATGCCGGTGAAGTCGTTGATCACTTTCCCCGAGAGCGGTGTCGCGGTCCCTGCCGGGGCACCCGAACTCACCGTGCGCGGCCATGCCTGGGCCGGTGACGACCAGGTCACCGCGGTCGATGTCTCGATCGACTTCGGTGCGACCTGGGTCAAGGCAGAGCTGACGCAGCCGCGTAACCCGTATGCCTGGCAGCATTTCAGCGCTACCGTGAGATTTCCGATGAAGGGCTACTACGAAGTGTGGGCGCGCGCGACAGACGACAAAGGTCGCCAGCAGCCATTCGCGATCGCCTGGAATCCGAAAGGCTACCTGAACAACTCTATGCACCGGGTGGCGGTGAGGGTCGCCTGAAGACGGTGCGAGCGGGCGCCGGTCGGAGCCCGGGCACTCCGGCTTCGGAGCCGCGGTCGGAACCCGGATTCGGTCTTCCGCGGCCCGTCGAATTCATTGCGTCGGGCGCCGCGGCGAGACGATCTGGTTGATGCACACTGGTGTGCAGACTTTCTCGCCACGTCAGTGACATCGATTCAAAAGGGTTGGCGACGACGTGCTATCCGCGTAAGCCGGGGTCGCAGCCGAAACAGCAACCTGCGGCGCACACCCATCGTAGTGCAGCGAGACCGACCCAACCACGCCGGGTTTTCACGCCAACGTACGGTTCGAAGATGAGCAAACGACTGAACTCGCGCATTATCCGATCTATCTGCCTGATTGGGGCCATTGCGTCGGCCGCCTCTGCGCTCGCGGTCACCGAGCTCGACCCGATCACGCCGCGTCTGGCGACCGCCGACGCGGAGCGCGGCGCTGCGATCGCGTTGCAGTGCAAGGCCTGCCACTCGCTCGACAAGGGTGCTGCACCGATCGTTGGACCGACGCTTTGGGGCGTGATCGAACGCCCGGTAGCGTCGACCGAAGGCTTCGACTATACCGACAGTCTCGAGGCGATCGGCGGGACCTGGGATTTCGAGAAGCTCGGCCGGTATCTCTTCGACCCGCAGGCGATGGCGCCTGGCACACGGATGGTCTACCCGGGCGTCAAGTCCGCTCAGGAACGCGCCGACCTGATCGCCTATCTGCGCACGCTGGCCGATACGCCAGTAGCCCTGCCGTCGCTGCCGGAGCAGCTCGACGGCCCGCGTTACGGCGGCCTGCCCGACGGCGACGGTCGCGAGGCCGTCTACTTCACGTGCCGTGCCTGCCACTCGCTAGACCAGTTCACCGCGGAGTCGATGCCGCGCGAGGACTGGGATGCACTGCTGACCGAGATGGTCGACGATAACGGCATGGCCGCGCCCGAACCCTGGGCGCGCAGCCTGATGCTCGACTACCTGGCGACCCACTTCGGCGAGGAACAGGATTGGCAGGGCCTGCCGCCCGGCACGGGGCGCGAAGAGGTTTTCTACAGCTGCAATACCTGCCATTCGCTGATGCTGGTCACCCAGCAGGGTATGAGCCGCGACCGCTGGGACGAGACCCTCGAGTGGATGGTCGAGGAGCAGGGCATGAACGAGATAGAGGACATCGCGATGCGCGAGCGTATCCTCGACTACCTGTCGACCCACTTCGGCTCCGGCTGAATTCGAAAACGGAACCCGCCGATACCGAAAGCGATCGGCAGCAGCGTCGCTACACCCCACTAGCCCGAACTATGCCTGTACCGCCAGTGGCCAATCACAGTTGCCCAGGCGGCGGATCGAGAGCGACCGTTTTGCGTCGACTGCCGACCTACCCGAACAATTGGGGTCAGACTGCGATTTTCACGCTGTCCGCTCTGACCGCATTGCGCAGATCGCGGCTGACACCCCGTATCGTCCGTTATGCACTCGCAACCGATTCGAAGCACCGCTGACAGCTCCGACAGCATCTGGTCGGGAAGAGAGGACGACGCGGTCTCTCGTTCAGCGGCTGCAAAAGATCAATCAACCCTCGGTTCGACGCCGATCATGGTTCATCTCTGGGCCTGTCCACCGGCTCCTGCAATAGATTCAGGATGGCACCAGCGATGACCTCCAATCGACCCTGCTCTGCCGGGGTCGGTTCGCCCTGTAACCGGGACAGCAGGTTGTCCCGCTCCTCGATGAGTCGCCGGTATTCCGCTGTGAGTTGGTCCCAGTCCTTCATGGCTAGCACTTCCCCTGCGGGTCGACGCACATGGCAACCCGGTATCTGGCAAAGAGTCTGCTTCCCCAATGTTCATCGGCCACGGGACGACTTTTTTCAAGTCAGGGAAAACGTAGCGGTAATCGTAATCGAGCTTCGACAGGACCCCAAGTCCCGGCCGAAAACGCCGGCAGTGGGCGCTGCCGAAGCCTTTTTCAGGCTTCCGACTGCGCTGAGATATCCCGAGCAGCATCGACTTCGATGTCCAAATACCGGACGGTGTACTCCAGCTCGGTGCGGCCCGGCAGCAGCTGCACTGCGCCGAGATTCCGGGTCCGCCGGTGGGCGAGCGTCACTTTCGCGCGCCGCAGCGACTGCGTGCCGGACTCGCTGGGATCGCAACCGATCATCGTGGCCCGGTAATTCACTATCCGGGCGTAACGGCGTGTCGATAGGTGCAGTTATCCGAGCGCTCGACCTGGGGACAGGCGGCCGACTGGGTTCAGTGCCGCATGATCGACCCAGGTCTCGACGGCGTCGCGGTCTGCTCTGTGAGTTCGAGGCGGACGGGCCGCTGGGTCTTGTGCTGTACAACCAGGGCCCGTGCGACGGCATGGCGGCCGTGCATGGCGTCGCTGATCTTCACTCGGACCAGGTCGCAGCCTTGGGCCTTGCTGTCGATGGCCTGGTTGACCATCGCCAGCTCTCGGGTGCTGTGCTCGATGCCGAGCCGAATCCGGATGCCGCGGATCTCCTACAGCCCACAAACCGGTTTCGGTCCAACCAGTATTCCCTTGTTCCAGGGTTCCGGCGGCAGATTCCCGGGTCTGCAGGCAACCAGAGGCACCTGAGGTCCCTCCATCGAGTTGCAGAACCCACAGCATCCACCCAGCCGCGTCGATCGCGCTTTTTGACCAAGGCACGCCGAGCGGGCTAACCTGTAACTGATAACACGGGGCCGTAGCTCAGCTGGGAGAGCGTCGCGTTCGCAATGCGAAGGTCAGGGGTTCGATCCCCCTCGGCTCCACCATGTCACCGTCAATCCAAGACACTTCCAATCGCCACTCTGATTCGAGGCGAATCTTCGTCTGATTTCCGCCAACGAGAGACATCGGCGACCCGGCGACATCGACTGACAGCGATGCGTGCCGCGATTGGGGCGGCCAATTGGCGCTTCCACACAGGAGCCGACCGGCACCCAAGCGGATGATCCGGTCGGAACCGGCCATCAGAGAAAAGACCTGCCGGCTCAACTTGAGCGGCATGCTTGGCGGCTGTGCTGCGAGCGCGACGCTCCGCCCGGCGGGCGTCTCGCACTCTGGCGCCCGAGCCCGGACGTGAACGCTATGCACAGACCAACCGCTTCACGACTGCGGGCTGGCCGGCTGTGTCCTCTCAGTAGCTAGCCTCCCATTGTGCATTGGGTATGACCCAGGTCATCGAAGATCCTGAAAAATACTGTTTGATGCGTTGCACACAGCGGGATTGGGAAGAAAATTGAAATTAAGGGAAACCCTTCTATCGGCAGGCTGTAGACGAGACGTTTTCGATTCTTCAGTGGCATCGAGACGTCGAGATCCGAGCGCCGGGAACTGGTGGGGTAAAGAAAGGAAGAGCGACAATGAAACTCAAATATCTTGCATTGGTTGTTGCGTCGCTGTTGATCAGCTCGCAGGTGGAGGCCCGTGGGGTTTGGTATTCGGGATATGGCGAGGTGGTCACGGACAGCTGGGGAGCCCCAATCCTGACGCGTTACGATGAATCCGCTTATTCTGGCGGTGGCTCCGGCGGCGGCGGCTCCGGTGGCGGCGGCTCCGGCGGCGGTGGCTCCGGTGGCGGCGGCTCCGGCGGCGGTGGC
>JASJCU010000128.1 GCA_030065815.1 Gammaproteobacteria bacterium
CGAACAGGGCCAGGAACAGCAGCGGATGGTTGAGCGCGGCCCACAGGCCGGCGAACACCGAGACGTCCTCGGCGACCGATGCGCCCCAGTTGCTGAACGGTTCCGGCGAGGTGTTGATCAGCACGCGCGAGCCGGCCTTGGTCGCGTGGGTTGCCGCGGCGACGCCGCCGCCGAGCAGCAGGCCGACCAGCTCGCCGGCCTGGCCGATGTCGAGGCCGGGCGCGGCGCCGGCCGCCAGCAGCGCGCCGGCCGGGATGCGCACGAAGGTGTGCAGCGCGTCCCAGCCGGTATCGACGCCGGGGATCTTGTCGGCAAAGAACTCGACCGCGTACATCGCGCCTGCGGCGAGCAGCACCATCGGGTTGCTCAACACCTGCAGGTCGGGCGGCAGGTCGATGTGACCGCTGCCGCCAAGCCAGCCGAGCACCAGTATCGCCGCGTACAGGTTGATGCCGGATGCCCAGGCGGCGCCGAGCATCAGCGCGATCGTGTCGATGGTGTCCATTGGCCTGCTGTCTCAGCCCGGTCGTCGTCGTGTGCGCTGGGAACGCCGCCGACTTTAGCACGGACGCCGGAATTGCCGGCCGCGGACCGCGGAAATGGGAAACAGGCCCCCAAACCCGCGGGCAGTCCGTTTAGAATACCGCTCCCCGCAACCGCAGCAGAGGCAGCTGAGCTCACGATGGTCAAGATCGGCATCGTTGGTGGCACCGGATACACCGGCGTGGAGCTGTTGCGCCTGCTGGCCATGCACCCGGACGCCGACGTGGTCCAGATCACGTCGCGTGCCGAGGCCGGCCGCCGGGTCTCGGACCTGTACGGCAACCTGCGCGGCCACTTCGATCTCGCGTTCAGCGAGCCCGACCCGCAGCAGCTCGCGGCCTGCGACCTGGTGTTCTTCGCGACGCCCAACGGCACGGCGATGCAGCTGGTGCCCGGGCTGCTCGACGCCGGCACGCGCGTGATCGACCTGGCCGCCGATTTCCGCCTCGTCGACAGCGCCGAGTGGGAGCACTGGTACGGCATGCCGCACGCCTGTCCGGACCTGCTCGCCGAGGCCGTCTACGGCCTGCCCGAGACCAACCGCGACGCGATCCGCGACGCCCGCCTGGTCGCCAACCCCGGTTGCTATCCGACCGCCGCGGCGCTCGGCCTGCTGCCGCTGGTCGAGCATGGGCTGGCCGATACCGACACTCTGGTCGCGGACTGCAAGTCCGGTGTCAGCGGCGCCGGGCGCGGTGCCAACGTCGGCATGCTGATGGGCGAGGTCGGCGAGAGCTTCAAGGCCTACGCGGTGCCCGGCCACCGCCACCTGCCGGAGATCCGCCAGACCCTCGGCCGCGCCGCCGGCCGCCCGGTCGGCCTGACCTTCGTGCCGCACCTGGTGCCGATGGTCCGGGGCATCCACGCGACGCTGTATGCGCGCGTGCCCGGCGATGCCGGCGATCTGCAGGCGCTGTACGCGCAGCGCTACGCCGCCGAGCCGTTCGTCGATGTGCTGCCGCCGGGCAGCCACCCCGAGACGCGCAGCGTGCGCGGCGTCAACCACTGCCGCATCGCGCTGCACCGGCCGCAGGACGGCGACATGGTCGTCGTGCTGTCGGTCATCGACAACCTGACCAAGGGCGCCGCCGGCCAGGCGGTGCAGAACATGAACCTGATGTTCGGTCTCGACGAGCGCAGCGGCCTCGACCAGGTCGCGCTGCTGCCGTAGGGCCTGTTCAGACGACGCGAGGCACAGCGTTGCCGCCCCAAGAGGCGCCAGGCAAGGCACGAGGAGAGACGTTTAGTGGACCCGAATGAACGACGAGTCACGCCGCAGAGCGCCTTTTGCGGTGCAAGCCGAAGGGACGGGGCCGCCCTTGTATCGAATCATGGGTCCGCCAACGGCGTTGCGGCGCGCCCATGTACGGCGGGTACATCACGCTTGCAGCGCCCGGTTGGTCGACAGGACAGCCGCCAGCGCTGCGCCTCGCGCCGCGTGAACAGGCCCTAATAGGCATGGGCAAGCTCAAGCCGACCCGGATTATCAGGCCGCGCATCGTCCAGCCGGGCGGCAGCGGGCGCACCTGGTTGTGGCTGCTGTTCCTGGTCGCCCTCGGCCTGTGGACCTGGCAGGTGTTCGAATTCGGCCGCCAGCACGCCGGCCTGCACGTCGGCCAGCGCGACGCGGCCGAGGACCGCCTGCGCGAGCGTATCGCCGAACTCGAGGACGAGCGCGACGAGCTGCGCCAGGCGGCGGCGCGCTTCGAGCGCTCCGGGCAGATCGACCGAGCCGCCGCCGACGGCGTGAAGTCCGAGGTCAAGGCACTGCAAAACGAGCGTGCCGAACTCAAGCGCGAGGTCGCGTTCCTGAAGACCCTGGTGTCCGGCGGCAGCAGCAAGCTGGCGCTCGACGACAGCCGCCTGACCAGCAGCGGCAACGACACGTTTCAGTTCGAGGTGACGCTGTCGAAACAGACAGACGACGGCAAGACCGTCGCCGGGCAGGCGGTGATCCGCGTCAAGGGTCGTCACGACGGCATCGAGAAGACCCTGGACATGGCCACCATCACCGCCGGCCGGCGCACCAATATCGGTATCAAGTTCAAGAACTTCCAGAAACTGAAGACCGAGATCAAGGTGCCGGCCGAGTTCGAGCCGCTGGCCATCGAGGTCAGCGTCCGGCCGGAAGGCAAACAGTTCAAATCATTCGAGCAGGTGTTCGACTGGAAGGTCTCGGACGCCTGACGCGAAACCCGTAAGGAAGGACCACATGGCACGACTCAAACGCTTCAAACCGCCGAAGGTATCGACCGTGATCGGTCAGGGCACCGTGATCACCGGCGATGTCGAGTTCAGCGGCGGCCTGCACCTCGACGGCGTGATCAAGGGCCGGGTCAACGGCGACGGCGACAGCCGGTCGACGCTGACGGTCAGCGAACAGGGCCAGGTCGAGGGCGACGTCCGGGTCGAGAACCTGATCCTGAACGGCGTCGTGACCGGTGACGTATACGCCGCCGAGCGCGCCGAGCTGGCGGCCAATGCCAGGGTCAACGGTACCGTGTATTACCGCCTGCTGGAGATGGCGATGGGCGCCGAGGTCAATGGCAAGCTGGTGCATACCGAGGAACAGGAGCCACGCCAGCTCGGGTACGACGGCGATCGCGGCGGTGAGGAAGCCGATTCCCCCGCCGGGTGAATACTTGATCAATTCGCTCAGGAAAAGCATACTGAAGGGCAAAGCGGGGCACAGCGCTCCCGCACCGGACCAAGACAGGTGGTGGTATGACTGAACAAGCAGTTGCCGGCAGCGACGCCCTGGTATTCACCTCGGCTGCGGCCAAGAAGGTGTCCGAGCTGATCGCCGACGAGGGCAACCCGGATCTGATGCTGCGGATCTACGTGCAGGGCGGCGGCTGCTCCGGCTTCCAGTACGGCTTCACGTTCGACGAGACGGTCAACGAGGGCGACGAACGCATCATCACCGACGGCGTCACGCTGCTGATCGACCCGATGAGCGTCCAGTACCTGATGGGCGCCGAGGTCGACTACTCGGAGGGCCTGCAGGGCGCGCAGTTCGTGATCCGCAACCCGAATGCGACCACGACCTGCGGCTGCGGGTCGTCGTTCTCGACCTGAGCCCAGTCGACGCCTGCCGGATCGCCGAAGGCGCCTGCGGGCGCCTTTTGCGTGGTGGCGGTCGCGGCCGCCCGTGGCTACGACAGGTGGCGGCGCACGTGCACGACGTCGGGCTCGTCGGGCTGGTGTGCGGCACGGAAGCCGAGGCGTTCGCACAGCCGCAGCATCTTGCTGTTCGCCGACAGCACCTCGCCCTCCATGATCTCGATGCCGCGGTCGCGCGCGACCGTCATCAGGCGCTGCATCAGCTGGCGGCCGATGCCTTTCTTCTGCCAGTCGTCGGCGACCGTCAGCGCGAACTCGCATGACTGCCGGTCGGGGTTGCTGACGTAGCGCGCGACGCCGAGGATGCGCGCCTGCGGCGTGTGTTCGTTGATCACGGCGACCAGCGCCATCTCGCGGTCGTAGTCGATCTGCGTGAAACGCGCCAGCATCATCGGCGTCAGCTTGTCCATGCTCTGCATGAAGCGGAAGTACTTGCTCTCCGGCGACAGGTTCTGCACGAAGTCCTGCTCGATCTCGGCGTCCTCGGGGCGGATCGGCCGCACCGAGACATCGGTGCCGTCGGGCAACTGCCACGTGGTCTCGAGTTCCGGCGGGTACGGGTGGATCGCCATATGACCGTAGTGCGCGGTACTGGTCGCCGGCGCGGCGACCATAATCCGCGCGTCGACGGCGATCACGCCCTCGTCGTCGACCAGCAGCGGATTGATGTCGAGTTCGCGCACCTCCGGCAGCTCGCAGGCGATCTCGGAGACGCGCTGCAGCACGTCGGTCAAGGCGCCGATGTCGGTCTGCGGCAGGTTGCGGAACTGGCGCAGGAAGCGCGCCGCGCGCGTGCCGCTGATCAGTTCGCGGCTCAGGTAGTCGTTGAGCGGTGGCAGCGCGACCTGGCTGTCGGCGAAGATCTCGACCGCGGTGCCGCCGGCGCCGAAGCTGATGACCGGGCCGAACACCGGGTCGTGGGCGATGCCGATCATGATCTCGCGGGCATACTGGCGGTACATCATGGGTTCGATCGTAACGCCGGTGACACGTGCGTCGGGAAGCTTCGCCTTGACGCTGTCGGTCATCTCGCGGAACGCGGTGCGCACCGAGCGCGGCTCGCGGATGTTCAGGCGTACGCCGCCGACATCGGACTTGTGGGTGACGTCCGGCGAGTTGATCTTCATCGCCACCGGCAGACCCAGGCCTTCGGCCGCGACCAGCGCGTCGGCCGCCGAGGTGACGTTGATGCTCGGCGACGTCGGGATATGGAAGGCCTTGAGCACGGCCTTGGCCTCGGCGTTGCTGAGCGTGTAGCGGCGCTCGCCCATCGCGTGTTCGATGATCAGGCGCGCCCCCTCGACGTCCGGCTCGCGGTGCTTCGACAGCGGCGCCGGCGCCTGCAGCAGGGCCTTCTGGTTGCGCCGGTAGCAGGCCAGGTAGCCAAACGCGTCGACCCCGGCCTCGGGGCTCGTGAAATGCGGTATGCCGGCCTCGCTGAAGCGCTGCCGTCCCGCGGCGACCAGGCGCTCGCCCATCCAGCACGCCAGCACCGGTTTGTGCGCGCGTTGCGCCGCGGCGACGACGCCGGCCGCGCAGGCGGTCGGATCGGTCATCGCCTGCGGTGTCAGCAGTACCAGCAGGCCGTCGACATTGTCGTCGTCGAGCACGATCTCGGTCGCCGCGCGGTAGCGCTCGCTGTCGGCGTCGCCGAGGATGTCGACCGGGTCGCTGTGCGACCAGTGATCGGGCAGCACCGCGCTGAGCTTCGCGGTCGTCGCATCGGCGAGCTCGGCCAGCGGCACCTGCAGATCGCCGGCGCGATCGGCCGCCATCACGCCGGGGCCGCCGCCGTTGGTGACCACGGCCAGGCGCGGACCCTCGACGCGGGTCCCGGAGGCCAGCGTCTTGGCCGCCGCGAACAGCTGGTTGACCGTGGTCACGCGCACCGCGCCGGCGCGCTGAATCGCGGCATCGAACACGTCGTCGCCGCCGACCAGGGCGCCGGTGTGCGACGCGGCCGCACGGGTGCCGCTCTCGTGGCGCCCCGACTTGACGACGATCACCGGCTTGAGGCGCGCGGCGACGCGCAGGCCGCTCATGAACGAGCGCGCGTCGGATATGCCCTCCACGTACAGCAGGATGCTCTTGGTCTCGGGGTCGACGGCGAGGTAGTCCAGGACGTCGCCGAAACCGACGTCGGCGGTCGCGCCGAGCGACGCGACCGCCGAGAAGCCGAAGCCGTTGGAATCGGCCCAGTCGAGCAGCGCGGTACAGAAGGCGCCGGACTGCGCGACCAGCGCGACCTGGCCGGTCTCGACGCCGCTCTTCGCGAACGTCGCGTTGAGACCGACGCGCGGGCGGATCACGCCGAGACAGTTCGGCCCGACCAGCGGGATGTCGTAGGTGCGCGCGATGTCGACGATCTCGTGCTGCAATGCCGCGCCGCGCTTGCCGATCTCGCCGAAACCGGCCGACAGCACGATCGCCGCGCCGACCTCGTGCTCGCCGCATTCGCGCATGACCGGCGGTATCTTCGCCGCCGGGATCGCGATCACGACCAGGTCGATCGGGTGATCGATGTCGCTGATCGCGGCGAACGCCGGCAGGCCCTGTACGCTGTCGTACTTCGGATTGACCGGGTAGATGTCGCCGTCGAATCCGCTCTCGCGCATGTTGCGCAGCACCTGCGCCGCGACCGAGGATTCGCGTTCCGATGCGCCGACGATGGCGATCGACTGGGGTTCGAAGACTTTTCTGAGGTAGTGTTTCTTCATCGGGTACTGCTCGCGATGGATTCGGGTCAAGGCAATCGGTTCGCCCCGGGTTCAGCATAGCGGGTGTCGGCGAACATTATGTTGCATTGCAACAATCACAGCGGCAATTTTCGTCCAGGCTTGAGGGCAACAGATGGCCATCGCGTACATTTCGCACCACGACTGCCAGTTGCACGACATGGGGCGCCACCATCCCGAGCAGCCGGCACGGCTCGGCGCGATCAACGACCGCCTGATCGCCAGCGGCCTGGAGATGGTGCTGCGTCAGTACGACGCGCCGCTGGTCGAGCGCGCGCTGCTCGACGCGGTCCATGATCCCGACTACATCGACGCCATCGAGGCCGCCGCGCCACGCGACGGCCTGGCCTGGATCGACGGCGACACGGCGATGAACCGGCACACGCTGCAGGCCGCACGGCGCGCCGCCGGGGCGGTCGCGCTCGGCGTCGATCTGGTCATCGCGGGTACGGTCAGGCAGGCGTTCTGCGGCGTGCGGCCGCCGGGTCACCACGCCGAGCGGCGCCGCGCGATGGGTTTCTGCCTGTTCAACAACGTCGCGGTCGGCGCCTACCACGCGCTCAATCGCCACGGCCTCGAGCGCGTGCTGATCGTCGATTTCGACGTCCACCACGGCAACGGTACCGAGGACATCGTCGCCGGCGACGGACGGGTGCTGTTCTGCTCGACCTTCCAGCATCCGTTCTACCCGCATTCGGGCTACGACAGCGACGCCGTCAACGTCGTCAATACGCCTTTGCCGGCGGGTACCGGCGGCAGCGAGTTCCGCGCCGCGGTCGAGCGGCACTGGATGCCGCGGATCGCGGCGTTCGCACCACAGCTGATCCTGGTCTCGGCCGGATTCGATGCCCACCAGGCCGATGACATGGCCGGCCTGAACCTGGTCGACCGCGACTACCACTGGATCACGCGCCGGCTGTGCGAGCAGGCCGACGCGAGCGCGCACGGTCGCATCGTGTCGTCACTCGAGGGCGGCTACGAGCTGCACGCGCTGGCACGCAGCGTCGAGGCGCACCTCAAGGCGTTCCTCGGCGAGCACTGACGCGGCCGCGTCAGGCGGCCGGCGGTCGCGGGCCGAGGCGCCCGATCACGACGCTGACCAGCAGCGCGACGACGAACGCCGGCAACAGCTCGTAGAGCTCGAACATGCCGCCTTCGAGGGTCTTCCACGCCCACACCGTGAGCCCGCCGCTGAGCATGCCGCCGAGCGCCGCGGCGCGGGTCATGCCCGACCACGTCAGCGACAGCAGGATGACCGGGCCGAACGCGGCGCCGAAGCCGGCCCACGCATAGGCGACCAGGTCGAGCACCTTGCTGTCCGGGTCGCTGGCCAGCGTGAACGCGATCCCGGCGATCACGACGACCGCGATGCGCGCGACCCGGATCATCGCGCGATCGTCGGTGCCGCGCCCGAGCCAGCCGCGGTACAGGTCTTCGGACAGCGCCGATGCCGCGACCAGCAGCTGCGAGTCGGCGGTGCTCATGATCGCGGCGAGGATCGCGGCGAGCAGCAGGCCGGCGACGACCGGGTGGAACAGCTGTGACGCGAGCACGATGAAGACCTTCTCCGAGTCGCGGTCGCCGAGGGCCGGTTCCAGCCAGCCGATCGCCGCGACGCCGACCGCGGTCGCGCCGAGCAGGCCGAGCACGGTCCAGGCGATCGCGATGCGCCGCGCGCCCGGGATCAGTTCGACCGAACGGATTGCCATGAAGCGTGCGAGGATGTGCGGCTGGCCGAAATAGCCGAGCCCCCAGGCCAGCAGCGACAGGATCGCCAGCACGCCGAGGGGTTCGCCGCCGGCCTTGGTCAACGGGTCGAGCAGCTCGGGGTTGCGCGCGTCGAGGGCGGCGAGGGTGTCGGCCGGGCCGCCCTGCAGCGCGATCACCATCAGCGGTACCGCGACCAGTGCCGCGGCCATCAGCAGGCCCTGCGCGAGGTCGGTCCACGAGATCGCGAGGAAGCCGCCGAGCAGCGTGTAGACGACGATCACCAGCGTGCCGAGCGCGATCGCGGCCAGGTAGTCGAGGCCAAACACCTCCTCGAACAGCTTGCCGGCGGCGACCAGCCCGGACGATGTGTAGAACAGAAAGAACACCAGGATCAGCAGTGACGCCGTGATGCGCAGCGCGCCGGAGCGATCGTCGAAGCGGCGTTCGAGGTACGATGGAATGCTCAGCGCGTCGCCGGCCTGCTCGGTCGCCAGGCGCAGTCGCGGTGCGACCAGGCGCCAGTTGACGTAGGTGCCGACCGCGAGTCCGAGTCCGATCCAGACCGCCTCGAGACCGGCGAGGTAGGCGTAGCCGGGCAGGCCGAGCAGCAGCCAGCCGCTCATGTCCGACGCGCCGGCCGACAGTGCCGCGACCCAGCGGCCGATGCGGCGCCCGCCGAGCAGGTAGTCCTTGATGTCGTTGAGTCGCCGGCGTGCGCGCCAGCCGAGGTAGAGCATGAACGCGACGTAGGCGACGAACGTCGTCGCGATGTAGGCGGTGTCGTGCGGCATGGTCGTGGGTCGTCGCTGGGGCGTGTGTCACGCCGGGTGGATGGCGCCGAGAACGCGCTCGCCGGCGGCGCCGGTGACCGGCGGCAGGTTGCCGGGGAGCCCGTCGAGGGTCCGTCGCGCCAGCCAGGCGAATGCCATCGCCTCCATCCAGTCGGGGTCGATGCCGTATTGTGCCGTGGATTCGACCGGGCGTTGCAGTGTCGTCGCGAGTTCGCGCAGCAGCTGCCGGTTGTGTACGCCGCCACCGCATACCAGGACGCGCTCGGTCGCGGGGGCGTAGCTGTCGATCGCATCGGCGACGCTGTCACGGGTCAGCGCGAGCA
>JASJCU010000129.1 GCA_030065815.1 Gammaproteobacteria bacterium
CGACAATGCCGCGCAGGTTCAGCGACAGGTCCATCAGGATCTGGTCGTGCTGGTCTTCGGGGAAGAAGTGCAGGATGCGGTCGAGTGCCTGGTTGGCGTTGTTGGCGTGCAGGGTCGTCAACACCAGGTGACCGGTCTCGGCGAACGTGATTGCGTGCTCCATTGCCTCGCGCGTGCGGATCTCGCCGATCAGGATCACGTCCGGGGCCTGGCGCAACGTGTTGCGCAGCGCGACCTCGTAGGACTCGGTATCGATGCCGACCTCGCGCTGCGTGACGATGCAGCCGGCGTGGTTGTGCAGGAACTCGATCGGGTCTTCGATGCTGATGATGTGGCCGGTGCTGTTCTGGTTGCGGTAGCCGACCATCGCCGCGAGCGACGTCGACTTGCCGGTGCCGGTCGCGCCGACGAAGAACACGATGCCGCGGTTGGCCATCGCCAGGTCGTGCAGCGTGTGCGGCAGGCCGAGCTCCTCGAAGGTCGGGATATGCGTCTCGATCAGGCGCAGTACCATGCCGACCGAGTCACGCTGGACGAACGCGCTGACGCGGAAGCGGCCGATGTTCTTGGCCGAGAACGCAAAGTTGCATTCCTTGGTGTGCAGGAACTCGTCGCGCTGCTCCGGCGTCATCAGCGACATCGTGAGCTCGCGGGTCTGCGCGGCGTCGAGGCGGGTCTTGGCGACCGGCGTGATGCGCCCGTGCACCTTGATGCTCGGCGGGATGTCCGCGGTGATGAACAGGTCCGAGGCCTTCTTCTGGACCATCATCTCGAGAATGTCGTTGAAATCCATGCCGCTCGCCCCCCGCTTGTCGCCGCCTGCCCTCATTTCGCCGCGTCACGCCGTCGCGCGGCGCCCCCGGGGGTCGTCCACGAAGGCCGCGACCGCGTTGTCCGTCGGCAACGACACCACATTCGGCGGGCGGCGTCTAGCCGGCGAACAGGTCCTTGTTGACCGCGCGGGAAATCGCATCCTGCTTCGAGATAAGGCCCTTCTTGAGCTTGTCCTGCATATCCTGGTCGAGGGTCTGCATACCGTACGCCTGGCCGGTCTGGATCGCCGAGTACATCTGCGCGACCTTGTCCTCGCGGATCAGGTTACGGATGGCCGGCGTGCCGATCATGATCTCGTGGCACGCGACACGGCCGCCGCCGGTGCGCTTGAGCAGGGTCTGCGAGATGACCGCGCGCAGCGATTCCGACAGCATCGAGCGCACCATCGCCTTCTCACCGGACGGGAACACGTCGACGATACGGTCGATGGTCTTCGCCGCCGAGCTGGTGTGCAGCGTGCCGAACACCAGGTGGCCGGTCTCGGCCGCGGTCATCGCCAGGCGGATGGTCTCGAGGTCACGCAGTTCGCCGACCAGGATGATGTCCGGGTCCTCGCGCAGCGCCGAGCGCAGCGCCTCGGCGAAGCCGAGCGTGTCGCGGTGCACCTCGCGCTGGTTTATCAGGCACTTCTTGCTCTGATGAACGAATTCGATCGGGTCTTCGATGGTCAGGATGTGGCCGTACTCGGTGTCGTTCTTGAAGTCCATCATCGCGGCCAGCGTCGTCGACTTACCCGAGCCTGTCGGTCCGGTGACCAGAACCAGGCCGCGCGGGTTTTCGCAGATGTCCCTGAACACCGACGGGCAGTTCAGCTCCTCGAGGCTCTGGATCTTCGACGGGATGGTACGGAACACCGCTGCCGAGCCGCGGTCCTGGTTGAAGGCGTTGACGCGGAAGCGCGCCAGACCGGGGATCTCGAACGAGAAGTCGACCTCGAAGAACTCCTCGTAGTCCTTGCGCTGCTTGTCGTTCATGATGTCGTAGACGAGCTCGTGCACGGTCTTGTGGTCGAGCACCGGCACGTTGATGCGCCGGATATCCCCGTCGACGCGGATCATCGGCGGCAGGCCGGCCGACAGATGCAAGTCGGAGGCGCTGTGTTTGACGCTAAAGGCGAGCAGTTCGGCGATATCCATAGATTTCCCGCAGCAGCAGATTTCGATTCGAGTTGTTGGTCGGCCGGTTATAGTTAGCGACAGGCCGGCGCGCGAATTGAGGCATGCGGCCCGGCGTCGCACCGCCGTCAGTGTCCGGCATCATAGCGTTTCAATGAACGAGATTCCCGAAAGACTCGACCGTGTCCGCGAGCGCATCCGCGCCGCGGCGTTCGCGTGCGGGCGCGATCCGGGCGGCATCGCGCTGCTCGCGGTCAGCAAGACCAAGCCGGCCGGCGACGTACTCGCGGCGTTCGCGGCCGGGCAGCACCGCTTCGGCGAGAACTACCTGCAGGACGCGCTGCCGAAGATCGTCGCACTGGACGCTGCACTGACGGACGCGGCGCCCGGGCCTGCCATCGAATGGCATTTCATCGGCCGCATCCAGGGCAACAAGTGCGCCGAGATCAGCCGCCATTTTGCGTGGGTACACGGTCTCGACAGCCTGCGCCATGCCCAGCTGCTCGATCGCCACCGCCCGGACGCCGCGGCGCCGCTGCAGGTCTGCCTGCAGGTCAACCTCAGCGGCGAGGCCAGCAAGGGCGGCGTCGAGGCAGACGCCCTGCCCGCGCTCGCGACCGCGGTCGCCGCGCTGCCCCGGCTCACGCTGCGCGGCCTGATGACGATGCCCGATCCGCACGCCGGCGCGGCGCGCCAGCGCGCCGATTTCGCCCGCCTGCGTGGCCTGCGCGACGCATTGAACGCCGCCGGCCTCGCCCTCGACACACTGTCGATGGGCATGAGCGGCGACATGGAGGCCGCGATCGCCGAGGGCGCGACCATCGTGCGCATCGGGACCGATATCTTCGGACCGCGTGACTGAATGGAGCGAACGAATTCGCCGCTATCATCGGCAGGCGCTTCCGTTAGAATCCCCGCATCACGCAGACGCAACGGGCGGGACCCATCCATGCACAAGCACACAGCGTTCATCGGCGCCGGCAACATGGCCGGCGCCCTGATCCGCGGCCTGCTCGCCGACGGCATGCCGCCCGACACACTGGTCGCCGCCGATCCGTCGGCCGATGCGCGCGACGCCTTGCAGGCGGCGACCGGCATCCGCACGACGGATGACAACAACGCCGCGGTCGCCGCGGCCGACATCGTCGTGCTCGCGGTAAAGCCGCAGGTACTCGCGAGCGTCGCCCAGGGTATCGCGGCGGCGGTGCGCGAGCGGCGTCCGCTGGTCGTATCGATCGCCGCCGGTATCCGCTGCGACGCGCTGCAGCGCTGGCTCGGCGACGACGTCGCGCTGATCCGCACGATGCCGAACACCCCGGCGATGATCCAGAGCGCGGCGACGGCGCTGTTCGCGACGCCCGGGGTGACGGCCGAGCAGCGCCAGCAGGCCGAGTCGCTGATGCGCGCGGTCGGGCTGACCCAGTGGGTCGACGACGAGGCGCTGATCGATGCGGTGACCGCGGTATCGGGCAGCGGGCCGGCGTACCTGTTCCTCGTCATCGAGACCATCGAGGCCGCGGCCCGCGAACTCGGCCTGCCCGCCGAGACCGCGCACCTGCTGACTCTGCAGACCGCGCTCGGCGCCGCGCGCATGGCGCTGGAGAGCAGCGAGTCGGCCGAGGTGCTGCGACAACGCGTCACGTCGCCCGGCGGCACCACCGAACGCGCGATCGGCGTCCTCGAAGACGGTGGCATCCGCGACCTGTTCACGCGTGCGCTGCGCGCTGCCCGCGACCGCTCGGTCGAACTGTCCGCCGACCTCGGAGCCGCATGATGGGTGAAGGCTACCTGGCCCAGCCGGCCATCTTCCTGATCAAGGTGATCTTCGGCCTGTACGCGACGCTGGTCGTGCTGCGCTTCCTGCTGCAGCTGATGCGCGCGGACTTCTACAACCCCGTATCGCAGGTGATCGTCAAGCTGACCGGACCGCTGCTCAACCCGATGCGCCGCGTGATACCCGGCGTGTCGGGCATGGACATCGCGTCGCTGGTGCTCGCGTGGCTGGTATTGACGGTCGAGCAGACCGCGATCCTCGGCGTCGCCGGCAGCGGGTTCCAGCCGGGCGCCGCCGCGCTGCTGGCGATCCCCGAGCTGGTGTCGCTGACCATCAATATGTTCCTGTTCGCGATCCTGATCGGCGTGATCATCAGCTGGATCAACCCCGGCAGTTACAACCCCGTGGTAGGCCTGATCCACGGCCTGACCGAACCGCTGCTGGCGCCGGTCCGCCGGCGCATGCCTGACCTCGGCGGCATCGACCTGTCGCCGATGGTCGTCATGATCGGCCTGGTCGTGTTGGAGATGCTGCTGATCCCACCGATCAAGACGCTGATAACGCAGATGCTCTAGCGTCCCGTTCCGCGAACACCCTGTCGCACAGCGGCAGGTTGATTGTCGACTAGGACGACACCGCCGTACGCGGCGCGCCGGCATTGCAGCCGGCACAGCGACCGCAGGCACGATCGCCGCCGCAGGGCCCGGCACCGATGGCAGGCTGGCCGCCCCGCGACCGTGCCAGGCCACCGCTGCGGTTCCCGCAGAAGATCGCGCGATGACGCCACCGGCGGGGCCGACCGGCGCCAGTCGGCGGTTGCCCATCACGGCACCGCCGCAGGGCGCGAGGCCAAGCCCCGTGCTTGGGATCGCGTGGCGGGGGAGACAATCGGCGGTCGGCGATTCGGCGATGACGAACGCATCCGGTCACAGAGTCCGCCGCACACTCGCGCACACGACATCGCCGCGACGAACAGCCGACACGGCCCGTCGACGGCCGCCGTATGCATCGGTCCTGGAGCCCGTCGCCTTCTCGCCGCCTACCTGTGCGGCGCAAGCTGGCATATACTCGGCCAAACAGCCATGTCGCCAGCCACCCGGGCGATGCGGCAGATAAAACGATAACGCGGTCTCAGCGTGCCGAGCCTCCGACCGCCAGGGTGGTTAGAACAGTTTTATGCTTGAAACACCATTGTCCCGCCAGCTGGGTGCCCTGCGTGCCTGGCAGACGTCACAGGTGCGCCTGCTGCAGCGACTGCAATCATGGCTGCAAAGGCACGGACTGGCGACCACGCAGGCCCAGCGCGCCATCGGGTCGGCGATTGACGCGTTGCACGACGAACGCCTGACGGTCGCCGTTGCCGGCGAGTTCTCGCGCGGCAAGACCGAGCTGCTCAATGCCCTGTTCTTCGCCGATCTCGGTTGCCGGCTGCTGCCGACCGACGCCGGGCGCACGACCATGTGCCCGACCGAGATCGCGTACACGCCCGATGTGCCGCCGCAGCTACGCCTGCTGCCGATCGAGACACGCGCCGAGGCGGTCGCCCTCAGCGCACTGCGCGCCGATCCGTCGCGCTGGCATGTCGTCGACATCGACGCCGACGATCCGGACGTGATGGCCGCAACGCTCGGCATGCTGACCGAGCGACAGCAGGTCGATCGCGACAGCGCCGCATCGCTCGGCCTGCTTGGCGACGCCAGCGACAGATCAACGCAGCACGTCACCATTCCGCGCTGGCGGCTGGCGCAGCTGAACATTCGCCACCCGCTGCTCGAGCGCGGCCTGCGGATACTCGACACCCCGGGACTGAACGCGATCGGCAGCGAGCCGGAACTGACCTATGAAATGCTCCCCGCCGCGCATGCCCTGCTGTTCGTGCTCGGCGCAGACACCGGCGTCACCCAGTCCGACCTCGAGATCTGGCGGCAGTTCGTGCATGGCGCCGGGCGCGTCTCGCGTCCCGGCGTGACCGTCGTGCTGAACAAGACCGACACGCTGTGGGACGACCTGCGCACGTCGCATCAGGTCGCGGCATCGATCTTCGACCAGTGCCGCAACACCGCACGCACGCTCGCGGTCGACGAGCAGCAGGTGTTCGCGGTATCCGCACAGAAGGCGCTGCTCGCCCGGGTGAAGGGCGATCAGGCACTGGAACGGCGCAGCGGCGTCGCCGGCCTCGAACGCCATCTCGGCGAGACCATCCTCGACAACCGCATCGCGCTGATCCGCGAGCGCCACACGCAGCGTGTGTTGCAGGCCACCGCTGCGCTGCAGACGACCATCTGCAGCCGGCTCGAACGCAACGACGAGCAACGGCGCAACCTGCTCGATCTCGCCAACCGCAGCGACGCCGCGATCGTACGCCTGCTGCAGGCGGCACAGTCGGACTATGCCCGCTACAACGCCGACCTCGATATCTACCGTCGCAACCTGCTGCGCTTTCGAAGGCATGCGCAGCGTCTGCTCGACACGTTGGACCCGGCGGCACTCGACGACACGCTGCGCCAGATCCATCGCCGTATGACCGGGGCGTGGACCACGGCTGGCCTGCGCAGCGCGATGCGCACGCTGTTTGACGTCCTCGACCGCCGGATCGAGCAGGCCGGCGGCGAGGCCCAGCGGATGCGCCGCCTGTTGCGCGAGACCTATCGGCATTTCGAGAAGCAGCACCGCTTCCAGACGGCCCATCCGTCGATGCTGTCGATCGTCCGCCACCAGGTCGAGCTGAGCCTGCTCGACCAGGAGGCCGAGATATTCCGCAACAGCCCGCGCACGACGCTGATGGAGCAGCATTTCGTAACCAAGCGCTACTTCGGCACCATCGTTGCCCGCGTGCGCCGCATCATGGACGTCGCGCACGACGAGGCACGGCAATGGTCGGAGACCGTGATGTCGCCGCTCAGCGCCGAGATCCATGCCTACCGCGACGGCGTGGCACAGCAGATCGACGACCTGCAGCAGACCGCCGGGTCGCGACAGACCATCCAGCGACGCATCGACGCGCTGCGCCGCGACAACGCCCGTCTGCGGGCGCAGATCGGCGCCTTGAACAAGCTCGACCACAAGCTCGCACAGGGCGAACAGCGCGTCACCGCCCGGGCCAGCGGGCAGAATTGACCGGGCCCGCGGCACCGAGAGCGGCAGGCCGTTCGTCGTCAGCCGGCTGGTCTATAGTGACAAGACCGGTACCCGACAAGAATCCAGACAGGAGGAGACAGCGATGAGGTTCCTTAAGCAAGCCGCGTGGGTGCTCGCCGTGGTCACGCTGCTACCGCAGGCGTGGGCCGAGAACAGCACGCGGACCGGCGGCTACACGATTCATCACAACGCGCTGACCACCGATAGCCTGCCGGTTCAGGTGGCGACGGCCTATGGCATCCAGCGCAGCAAGAGCCGCGCCCTGCTCAATGTCAGCGTGTTGCATGACAAGCCGGGCGGGGGCATGGGTACGCCGGTACGCGCCGAGATCCGCGCCGTCGCGCGCACGCTGTATGGCCAGATCCGGCCGATCGAGATGCGCGAGATCGTCGAGGACAAGGCCATCTACTACATCGCCGATTTCCCGGTCGCACACCGCGAGGCACTGCGCTTCGAACTCGAAGTGATGCCGCAGGGCGGGCGCTACCCACTGCGCGCCAGCATGCGCCATGAGTTTTACACCGACTGAATTTCGAGAGTTCAACCGGACACGGCGCGATACAGCTGCCAGACACCGAACAACATGACGAGGCCGCCCGCGACCGCGCGCGTCGCGGGCCGCCTGACCCAGCGTTGCAGTGTCGCCGCAGCAACCCCCATCAGCAGCAAGTTGGGCAGGGTGCCGAGACCGAACGCCAGCATCAACCCGGCACCCTGCCACGCACCGCCCGACGCGACCGTCCATACCAGTGCGCTATAGACCAGGCCGCACGGCAACCAGCCCCACACCAGTCCGAGCAGCAGCGCCTGGCGCAGCGAACGCACCGGCAGCAGGCCACGCCCGAGCGGCTCGATGCGTCGCCACACGATGCCGCCGGCGCGCTCGACGCGCGTCAACAGGTTCCACCAACCGCCGAGGTACAGGCCGAGCAGGACCATGAACACACCGGCCAAGCCGAGCAGCATGCGTTGCGCGTTCTGCACCGGCAACAGGCCCGAGAAGTAGAAGCCGAGCGCGCCCATAATGGCGCCCGCGACGGTGTACGACGTGATGCGGCCGACGTTGTAGGCGAACAGCAATGGCAGCTGGCGCTGCGCCGGCAGGCCGAGCGACACCGCGCCGACGATACCGCCGCACATGCCGACACAATGCACGCCGCCGAGCAGGCCGACGACGAAGGCGCTGAGCAGGTTGATCTCAGCCATCGCCGTTACGCGCCTGCAGCTGCGTGTAGCGCCCGGCCAGCCAGACCAGCAGCAGCACCGGCACACCGATCATCGAGGCGGCAAAGAAGAAGTCCTGGTAACCGATAGCGTCCACAATCGATCCCGAATAACCACCCAGCAGTTTAGGAAACAGCGTCATCAGGGAACTGAATATCGCGTACTGCACTGCCGTGAACGACAGGCTGGTCAGACTCGACAGATAAGCGATGAATGCCGCACTGGCCAAACCGGCGGTAATGTTGTCCGCACCGATGACAACGTACAGCAGCACCAAGTCGCCAGGGTTATTCGCCACAGGAATAAACAACAGGTTGGTGATCACGGTCATCACGGCACCCAGCATCAACACGGGGATGACGCCATAACGCAAGGTCAGGAAGCCACCGAGAAAACCACCCAATATCGTCATCCAGATACCAAACACCTTGGTCACAGTGGCGATCTGGTCTTTGCTGAATCCCATGTCCTGGTAGAACACATTGGAGATCACGCCCAACACGATATCGGAAAACCGGTAGAAGCCCACCAGCAACAGGATCAGGAATGCCGCCTTGCCATAACGCCGGAAAAAGTCAGCCACCGGGTCGACATAGGTGTCCTGCAACATGCGCCTGTCCGCCACGCGAAACCGGACCAGCAACCAGCCAACCAACATTGCCATCGCGACCGCCGTGAGCAGACGCAGGCTTTCCGTCAAAAACGCCGCCAGCTCCTTGACCGCGCCGGCCTCGACAAACCAGGTCTTGGCATTGGCAACAAAGTCCGCAAGGAACAAATAGGAAAAAACAATGGCAGCTACAAAACCGGCGAACAACACCAGGAAACGAAAGTAGTCCATCGACGTGTGCAGATAACTCGATTCCTGCGTGCGTTCAGGCTCGCGAATCAACAAGGTCGTCACGACACCCACCAGCATCGCGCCGGCCATCGCCACATACGTCGTCTGCCAGGCAGCGTAAACATAGCTATCGTTCGTCGTCCCCAGCCACTCGGCCAGATACAGGGCACCCGCACCAGCGATAATCATGCCGATGCGATATCCGGCCACGTAAGTAGCCGACATCAACGCCTGCAAATCTTTTTCGACCGCCTCGATACGGTAGGCATCGATCACGATATCCTGCGTGGCTGCAGAGAAGCCCAGCAACACTGCAGCCAACGCCATGACCTGCAGA
>JASJCU010000130.1 GCA_030065815.1 Gammaproteobacteria bacterium
CGTCGTCGCCGGCCGGCCGGCGACGACGGCCCCGGCGCTCAGTTCCGGGTGGCGCGTTCCGGGTCGATATCGGCGACGTTGATGTTTTCGACCTCGGCGAGCTTCTCGAGTGCGACCTCCATCAGCCAGCGTGCCCGCGCCGTCATCTGGTGCAGATAGCCGTGCAGCGCGGCGTCCTCCTTGGTCGTGATCTCGCAGCGCGCGCTGTAGTCCTCGAATGCCGACAGCTGCTCGATCACGGCCGCCATGTGGTGCGGACACTCGCACTCCAGGCTGGTAGTGACATCGGACAGGAACACCAACTGGTCGCGGGTGAAGCGCCGCGGCGGGATCGGGTCGTTGCTCGCGACCCGCGGGTTCCACGGCGGCGGCTGCCAGTCGACGGTCTTGGTCTGGTTGATCAGACACTGCTGCCAGATGTGCTCGAGCGCGACCGGCGCGCGCAGCGTGTGCAGGCCGTAGCGCTGCAACTGGCTGACGATGTTCGACGGGCTGAACGCGTAGATCACCATGATGCGGTGGGCACGCTTGCGCAGCTCGGCGCTGTTCAGGTCGCGCGCGATCTGGCGGTCGAGGAACGGCAGCTCGATGATCAGCGTGTCGCAAGTGGTCTCGTCTTCGAGGAACGCGTCGAGGTCGGTGTAGGTGCCGGCCAGCTCCAGCCCCTCCGGCATGCCCTCGGTGTTGCAGGCGCGCACCGAGATCGCCTGGCCGATCACGCAGACCTCGTGGTTGCCGCTGCCTACCGGCGGCAGGTTGGCCGGCTGTGCCGAGTTGAGCCGGCGGTTCAGCTCGTCCGACGGCAGGTTGGCGACGGTGCTGATCGCATAGCCCTGATCGACCAGCGTCTTGATCATCGTCAGCCGCGTCACGTCCTGTTGGCTGTACAGGCGGCCGCCCTTCGGTGTGCGCTGCGGCTCGACGATGTCATAGCGGCGCTCCCAGATGCGCAGGGTGTCGGGTGATATACCGGTCAGGCGGGCGACCGCGCCGATCCGGTAGGCGCCTTGGTTGTCGCTGCTGGTTCTCATAGTGGGTACCTCGGTGTCTCTGTCTGCAATGGGTGGTGTGGGGATGGCCGCCGCACGGCGCCACGACGGCGCGATACAGCGGCCCACCCACGCGGAAACGGATCGGGTCGCCCGCAGCGGCCGGCAGGCCGGCGGGCGTCAGGCGGGTAACGGGTCATGAGCTGCCTCCGGCGGCGAGCAACAGCGCCGCGATCACGATCAGGCTCAGATGCAGCCGCATCTCACGGTAGCGGTCGTCGAGCACCGGCAGCAGGTAGCGGTCGACGACCAGGATCAGCGTGAACAGCACGGCGAAACCGGCAAACGCAAACGGCGGCGGCAGCATCGTCAGCGTCCACGCGATCAGCGCCGGCATAACGCCCCAGCGCAGGCGTGCGTGGTGCAGGCCGTCGCGATCGTCGGCGGCGGCACCCCAGTGCACGGCGCCGAGGAAGCTGGCGATGACGGCCGCGTAGCTGCCCAGCACGTCGATGGCGACGGTGCGGGCCAGGGCGTCACCGGCGTAGATGGCCGCTACGCAGACGAGAAACGGCAGCAGGCCGGCGAAGCCGAGCCAGCGCCGCTCGCGCTGCCAAACGTCTGCGGTCAGCTGCACGGCCGTCATAGCTGGGCCTCGATCGCGCCGACCAGCTGCGTGCTCTGTGGTGCGGTCGCGCTGACGTAATCACCGACCAGGCGGCCGTCGCGGCCGATCAGGTACTTGTGGAAATTCCACTGTGGGTAGCGGCCGGCCGCCTCGGCCAGGCGGCGAAACAGCGGGTCGGCGACGCCTTCACGGACCGTGGTCTTCGCGAACATCGGGAACTCGACGCTGTAGGTCAGGCGGCAGAAGTTCTTGATCTGACGTTCGCTGCCCGGCTCCTGGTTGCCGAAGTCATTGGAAGGAAAGCCGAGCACGACCAGCCCGCGCTCGCGGTATGCGTCGTACAGGGCCTCGAGGCCCGCGTACTGGTCGGTGAAGGCGCAGCGGCTGGCGGTGTTGACGACCAGCACGACGCGTCCGGCGTAGGCCTGCTGCAGATTGACGACCTCGTCGCTGCCGAGCTTGCGGGCGTCGAAATTGAGCAGGCTGGCGGCGCTGTGTCCAGCATTCGACCACAACAATCCCGCCAACAGCGCGCCAGCGACGCGATAATGTACAGGTTTCATGGGGTATACCTTGCAAATCCTGTTCAGTTGTATAGATTATGTATAGCGACTCTCCCTGGCGAAGTCAATAAAACTGCCACAAAGTGGAGCACAATTATGAACAAAAGCAGACAGATCGCCATCGTTGGCAGCGGGGTCAGCGGCACGGTCGCGGCATGGCTGCTGCGCGATCAGGCCGACGTCACGCTGTTCGAGGCCGAACGGCGTTTCGGCGGTCATACCCACACCGTCACCGTGCGCGAGGCGACTGCGGCGATCCCGGTCGACACCGGTTTCATGGTCTTCAATCGCCCGAACTACCCGCTGCTCAGCGCGCTGTTCGACCACCTCGGTGTCGCCACGTACCCGACGGACATGTCGTTCTCGGCGTCGTTCGACGGCGGCCGGCTGGAGTACGCCGGCAGCGACCTGAACACGCTGTTCGGGCAGCGTCGCAATCTGCTGCGCCCGCGCTTCTGGGGCATGCTGCGCGACATCCTGCGCTTCAACCGCGCCGCGGAGCGGACGCTCGGCCGGGGTCTGGCCGACGACCTGCCGCTCGAGGTGTTTCTCGATCGTCTCGGTCTCGGCCGGACATTTCGCGACGCCTACCTGTACCCGATGGCGGCGGCGATCTGGTCGTGTCCGCGCGGCCAGATCGCGCGCTTCCCGACGACCAGCTTCCTGCGCTTTTTCGCCAACCATGGCCTCGTGCGCCTCGCCGACCGCCCGCAGTGGGAGACCGTCGACGGCGGGTCGCGCAGCTATCTCGACCGCCTGTTGCACGACCTCGGTCCGCGTGCCCACAGTGGTGCGCGCGTCGTCCGCGTACAGCGGTCGCGCGACGGTGTCACGCTGATGTTCGCCGACGGCCAGCGCGCGCGCTTCGACGATGTCGTGCTGGCCTGCCACAGTGACCAGGCGCTGGCACTGCTCGGCGACCCGTCGCCGAACGAGCGCCACCTGCTCGGCGCGATCCGCTACCAGCCCAACCGCGTGCTGCTGCACCGCGACCCGGCGCTGATGCCGCGCGAGCGCCGTGTCTGGTCGTCGTGGAACTACATCAGCGACGCGTTGCACGACGGCGGCGACGGCGAACGCAACGTCAGCGTCACCTATTGGATGAATTCGCTGCAGCGCCTGCCGACGACGCAGGACTACTTCGTCAGCCTCAACCCGACGCGCGAACCGCGCGCCGACAGCGTGGTCGACGAGTTCGTCTATGAACACCCGGTGTTCGACGCCGACGCGCTGCGCGCGCAGCGTCGTCTGCACCGCCTCCAGGGGCGATCGCGGACCTGGTACGCCGGGGCATGGACGGGCTACGGATTCCACGAGGACGGCATGCGCTCGGCGGTCGAGGTGGCTGCGGCGCTCGGTGCCGACGTGCCGTGGGACGCGCAGGTCAGGGCCTCGCGCGACCTGATATCGGTGCCGCAGCCGATCGGGGAGGCGGCATGAGCGCCGATCCCGCTCGCGCCTGCGTCTATCGCGCCCAGGTCATGCATCGGCGCCTCGCCGACGCCCGCTACCGCTTCCGCTACCGCGTGTTCAGCCTGCTGCTCGACATCGACGCGCTCGACGCCGCGGCAGCGTCGTCGTGGCTGCTGTCGCGCAACCGCTTCAACCTGCTCAGTTTCCACGACCGCGACCACCTGCCGGACGGCGCCACCGGTCTGCGCGACTGGGCCGAGGGCGTGCTGGCCGCGGCCGGCATCGACGGCAGTCGGCTGCGCATCCGCCTGCTGTGCTTTCCGCGCGTGCTCGGCCTGGTCTTCAATCCGCTGAGCCTGTGGTACTGCGAGACCGCCGATGGCGATCCGGCGGCCGTGATCGCCGAGGTACGCAACACCTTCGGCGAGCGCCACTGCTACCTGTTGACGCCGCAGGGCGCCGGCTGGCCGCTGCGCGACAGCCATGCCAAGGATTTCCACGTCTCGCCGTTCATCGGCATGCAGGCGCGCTACGATTTCCGGCTCGATCGCCCGGGACGGCATCTGCGCGTCGTGATCCGCGAGTCGCGCGCCGACGAGCCGCTGCTGGTCGCGACCCAGTCCGGCACCCGCGCGCCGCTGCGCAGCGGCGTGCTGCTCGGCGAGCTGCTGCGGGTGCCGTTGCAGACGCTCAAGGTGCTCGCCGCGATCCACTGGCAGGCGCTGCGCATCTGGTTGGCCGGGGCGCCGTTCCACCGTAAACCCGAACCCCCTCTCGAAGAGGTCAGTTGACATGCCTTACGACACATCCCTAGCCCTGAAGCTGCCGATCCTGGCGCGTCTGCCGTGGCATCAGCGGCGCCTCGTCGACCACCTGGCGCGCCTGCGGCGCGGCCGACTGGCGGTGCAGCTGGGCGGACACGCCTTCGTCCTGCACGGTCGCGACGACGGGCCGGCCGCCGACATCGCGATCGCGCGCCCGGCCGCGCTGCTGCGCAAGCTGATCTGGCGCGGCGACCTCGGATTCGCCGAGTCGTTCATCGCCGGCGACTGGCAGACCGGAGATCTCGCCGGGCTGCTCGAACTGCTCGCGATCAATCTCGACGCCTACGCGGCGACCGAGCGCCGCAGTGCGTTGACCCAGGCGACCGCGAATGTACGCCACTGGCTGAACCGCAACACCCGCGGCGGCAGCCGGCGCAACATCGCCGCGCACTACGACCTCGGCAACGATTTCTACATGCAGTGGCTGGACTGGAGCATGACCTACTCGGCCGCGCTGTTCGACGCGGCGCGCGCCGACGAGTCGCTCGCCGACGCCCAGCAGCGCAAGTACGCGCGCATGCTCGAGCTGGTCGACCCGGCGCCCGGCGAGACCATCCTCGAGATCGGCTGCGGCTGGGGTGGTTTCGCCGAGTATGCGGCGACCCGTGGCTACAACGTGGTCGGGCTGACCCTGTCGCGCGAGCAGCTGGCCTATGCACAGCAGCGCGTGCGGCGCGCCGGCCTCGCGGAACGGGTCGACCTGCGCCTGTGCGACTACCGCGATTTCGACGAGCGCGTCGACCACGTCGTGTCGATCGAGATGTTCGAGGCGGTCGGGCGCGAGTACTGGCAGGGCTACTTTGACAGCGTCGCGCGCTGCCTGCGCCCGGGCGGGCGGGCGGCGTTACAGGTCATCACGATCGACGAGGGCCACTTCGACGCCTACGCGGCCAACCCGGGCGGCTTCATTCAGACCTACATCTTCCCCGGCGGCATGCTGCCGACCAAGACCCACCTCGGTGAACTCGCCGCCGCTGCTGGCCTCGGCGAACGCGGCCTCGACGGCTTCGGCGACGACTACGCGACGACGCTCGCGCACTGGCATCGCCAGTTCGATGCCTGCGGCGACTGGCTCGAACGCAACGGCTACGACGAGCCGTTCCGGCGTATGTGGCGTTACTACCTGGCGTTCTGCGAGGCCGGTTTCCGCGCCCGGCTGATCGACGTCGTGCACTGCGCGCTGGTCAAACGCTGAGACCGGCGCGGCGCCGCCGCGCTCAGGCGTCTGCGTGGCGGGCGCGGTAGCCGAGCGCGGTGCACAGCCGCCGGGTCAGCTGCGCTGCCAGCGCGGCCGGCGGGTCGCTGACCCCGAGCTCGTGCGTGCTGGTCACGGCGAGGCCGGCGTGGCCGCACGGGTTGATGCGCAGGAAGGGCTCGAGGTCGTTGCAGACGTTGAGTGCCAGGCCGTGATAGGTGCAGCCGCGCCGCACCCGCAGCCCGAGCGACGCGATCTTGCGGTCGGCGACGTAGACACCGGGCGCATCGGCGCGTGCCGCGGCGTCGATCCCGTGATCGCCGAGCACGCCGATCACGGCCTGTTCCATGACCGTGACCAGGCGACGGATGCCGATGCCGGCCTCGCGCAGCGAGACCAGCAGGTAGATGACCAGCTGCCCGGGGCCGTGGTAGGTGACCTGGCCGCCGCGGTCGGTCTGCACGACCGGGATGTCGCCCGGCGTCAGCACGTGTTCGGCCTTGCCGGCCTGGCCCTGCGTGAACACCGGCGGGTGCTCGACGATCCAGAGCTCCGACGGCGTCGCGTCGTCGCGCGCGTCGGTGAAGTCGCGCATCGCCTGCCAGGTCGGCGCATAGTCGCGCAGACCCAGGTCGCGCACGATCAGGATGCGCCCGGCCATGTCAGAGGCGCATCAGCACCTTGTCGTGTGCGGTCAGGTCGTCGTAGATCGCGTCGAGCTGCGCGCGGCTCTGCGCCTCGATGACGACCGTGATCGAGATGTAACGGCCGTTGCGGCTCGGGCGCTTGCGGATCGCGTCCTCGTCGAGCGTGTCGCAGTGGCGGCGCACGATCTCGATGACGACCTCGTGGAAGCGGCCGTCGTCGATGCCCATCGCCTTGATCGGGTACTCGCACGGAAACTCGAAGCCGGGCGCGTCGTCGCCGTTGCCGTTGCCTCGCCCGTTGCCGGGCAGGTCAGTCATCCTGGCACTCCCCGCCCTCGCGCAGGCGCTGTTTGCAGGCCTGGTACAGGGCGTCCATGCGCTGCCACAGCACGCCCGGCGTGCCGTCGCCGACCGGCCGGCCGTCGAGCGTCACGACCGCGCTGACCTCGCGCGTCGAACTGGTCAGCCAGATTTCGTCGGCGTTCTCCAACTCGGCCATCGATATCGCGGCCTGGGCGTAGGCGATGCCGCTGTCGCGGGCCAGCTCGAGGACCAGGTCGCGGGTGATGCCGGGCAGCAGTTCGGGGCTGTCCGGCGGCGTGATCAGCAGGCCGTTGCTGACGATGAACAGGTTGCTCGCGCTGCCCTCCATGACCTGGCCGTCGCGCACCAGGATCGCCTCGTCGGCGCCCTCGGCGGTCGCCTGCGCGCGCGCCAGCACGTTGGCCAGCAGCGTCGTCGCCTTGATGTCGCAGCGGTGCCAGCGGATGTCGTCGAGCGTGATCACGGCGATACCGCGCGCGGCGGCCTCGGGTCTGCGCTGCGGCATCAGGTCGCTGAACGCATAGACCGCGGGCGCTACCGCCTCCGGGATCACGTGATTGCGCACCGGATAGGCGCCACGCGTGACCTGCAGGTAGATCGACTGGTCCGCGCCCGGGAATTGCGCCGTCAGGCGCGCGAACATCGCCTGCCAGGCCGCGCGGTCGAGCGGGTTGTGCAGACGGATCGCGGCCAGGCTGCGGTCCAGGCGGTCGAGGTGGTGATCGACGCGGAACGGCCGGCCGCCGTAGGCCGGGATCACCTCGTAGACGCTGTCGCCGAACAGCAGGCCGCGGTCGGTCAGCGGCACGCAGGCCGCGGCGCGCGGCACGTAGTCTCCGTTGACGTAGGCGAGCGCTTCGGTAGTCATGCGTCGAGTTTACTCCAGCAGCATCAGCACCGTGTCCACGGCCTGGCGCCACAGCCCGCCCTCGGCGACGTCGTCGAGTGCGACCAGCGGCCGGCGCAGGATCTCCTCGCCGGCCAGCTCGATGATCACGTCACCGACTTTCTGCCCCCTGCCGAGCGGGGCCTGGATCTGCGAGCGCAGCTCGGTGCGCGCATTCAGCTTGTCGTACTGGCGGCGCGGAATCGTCACGTACAGGTCGTCGGCGAGGCCGAGCGAGACCTCCTCGCGGTCGCCCATCCAGACCCGGGTGCGGGTCAGGCGGTCGGCGGCGCCGTACAGGCGGTGGGTTTCGAAGAAGCGGAAGCCGTAGTTGAGCAGCGACCGGCTCTCGCGGATGCGCGATTTCTCGCTGTCGGTGCCCATGACCACCGAGATCAGGCGCATGCCGTCGCGCTTGGCCGATGCGACCAGGCAGTAACCGGCGGCCTCGGTGTGCCCGGTCTTGACGCCGTCGACCGAGTCGTCACGCCACAGCAGGTTATTGCGGTTGTGCTGGCGGATGTCGTTGAACGTGAACTCCTTGACCGCGTACAGCTTGTACAGCTCCGGGAACTCGCGGATCGTCGCCTCGGTGACGCGCACGATGTCGGCCGGGGTCGTGTAGTGCTCGGGGTCGGGCAGGCCGGTGGCGTTGACGAAGTGCGTGTTGTGCATGCCGAGGCGCTGGGCGTGCTCGTTCATCAGGTTGGCGAACGCCTCCTCGCTGCCGGCGACGTGCTCGGCCAGTGCGACGCTGGCGTCGTTGCCGGACTGGATGACCATGCCCTTGAGCAGGTCGTCGACCGACACCCGCTTGTTGACCTCGATGAACATCCGCGAGCCCGGCGTCTTCCATGCCTTCTCGCTGATCACGACCTCGTCGCTGCCGCGGATCGAGCCGTCGCGCAGCTCGCGGAACACGATGTAGGCGGTCATGATCTTGGTCAGGCTGGCCGGCTCGAGGCGCTGCTCCGGGTCCTTAGCCGCGAGCACGGTGTCGCTGTCCATGTCGATCAGCAGGTAGCCGCTCGCGGCCACCGTAGGCGGCGCGGGTGTCGCGGTCTGCGCCGCTGCGGCGGGTACGCCGAGCAGACACCACAGGAGGAGGACGGAAACGGCTCTGTTCACGATACTGCTTTCCCGAATCTGTAAACCGAAGGCGGATCCGCAAGCATACCGGGAGCGCGGCATCGTGCGCTCGCGGCGGTTGCGGAACCGGTCACGCTTTGCGTCGACGGCGGGGGCTGCGTCGGGCGTCGCGCATCACCGCATTCTAGCGACCGGCCGGCGCCCGGGGCAGCGTGAAATCCCCTAGCCTGCAGGTTGCCGGGCATTCGCCGGGCCTGCGGCCGGCACGGCCGTCGTGGCGCCGGCAGTGGCTCGGGCGCAAGCCACACGTCGGCGAGTGAGAAACCGTCGCGACGCGGAAGGCAAGGCGCCGGAGAGGACCAGCGAATCCCGGATCTTCGCCCGACCCGGTGGAGACCACTCGCCTGTCGGATACGTGCAGCGTGGGCGTCGTGCGGCGCATGCGACAGGCAGGCCGGTGCGGCGGCCGAACGGCGCCCGTGGCGCGATGACCCGGGGAGAGGGACGCTGGTCCCGCGTTTCGCCGCTGCCGCAGGACGGCCTGCAACCCGGGCACTGCCGGTCGGGTCGGCGCAGCCGTGCGCTGAGCCGCGCCGGGGTAACGCCCGGGGATGCGCCGGCCAATGCCGCAGGCGCGCCGAATACCGCTGTGACCCTGCGGCATTGGCCGGCGCATCCCCGGGCGTTACCCCGGCGCGGCTCAGCGCACGGCTGCGCCGACCCGACCGGCAGTGCCCGGGTTGCAGGCCG
>JASJCU010000017.1 GCA_030065815.1 Gammaproteobacteria bacterium
GACTCGGCATGCAGCGCCTCGACCCCGGACGCATCGCGATCGCGTCGTCGCCGCACCTGCCGCCACCCCTTTCGTGAATCGCCACGGCGCGGCGCCTGGCCGCGGACCGGCACGCCCGCCAGGACCCGCACGGCGCGCGACGCCGCACCACCCAGCAGCGGCAGGCCCACGAGCAGCAGGCACGCGACCGACGGCGCCGCGATATCCAGCCGCACCACCGATACCATCAGCTGGGTATAGTGGTAGCGAAAGCGCGTCGCGACTCTTGCTTCGAACAGCGGCAGGTCGAAGACGTCGAAGCCGCCCTCACCGTTGTCGAACTCGAGGCCGAGTTCCTTGCGCACGCTGTTGAGTATCAGCGCGTCGTCGAGAGTCTTGGTGATATCGTCGGCGTCGCGCAGCACGTCCGACGACTGGAACTCGACCAGGGTCTTGCCCTGCGGCGTGTACTCGATGCGCAGGTACCACAACGGGTCCTGTTGAAAGTGCGCCCGACCCTCGAAGGCGAGCACGGCGCTGCCGCGGCGGCCTGGTTTCGGCAGCTCGTCGAACCCCATGGTCGTGACGAAACCGGCCGTGAGCACGGGTGCGATCAGGGTGTCGCGCGGCAGCCGCGTGATGCGCTGCTCGGTCTGATGCGCGGATAGCGCCGATTGCTTCGGCCCACCCCGGGTGCGGGCGACGAGATGCGCGTGCAGCTGCAGGATGGCACCCTGGTTACCGCGGGCGTCGTCGTCGGCATCACGCAAGTTGAGCCAGCCGCCGAAACCGCCGACCAGCGTACCGCGTTTCTCGTCCAACACCTCGGCGATGCCGGTCCCGGCCTCGCTGCCACGACCGACCGGATGCGCCCGGATGACCGCGCCGGACTCGTCGGTGTAACGGATGGTTCGCGGCACGACCTCGGACACACCGACGGCGCCGTGCGCCAGGTACACCTCCGCTGTCCTGTCGCCGCTGAGGCGCGGCACGTCGATGAACCCCGGTCGCGGATCGAGCAGGACGCCAACGGCCTCGCCGTCGGGCAGCAGGTAGTAGTGCTCGGCGCGATACGCACCCTCGCGCTCGCCGAGCAGCGAGTATGCAAGGCTGGTGCCTTGGCCACGCGGCGCGATCGGCAACGGCTCGAGTTTCAGCTGCGCAAAGGTGACCAGCAGGTCGTGGCGGTACTCGGGTGGGATCTGGTCTTCGTCGGGGATCTCCGGGATCGCCGCACTGGCCGAGGCCCAGGCGATCAGCACGCCGCCGGCTATCCGGCAGCAACGCGCCGGGAGCCGCGGCGGTCGTGGCAGGTCGTTACGGTGTCGCAACACAGGGTCACCCCCGATCCCGGCGGCGCTCGCTCCAAGCCAAGACAGCCGGTGGACCGCCGGAATTGATCTACGGCAAGCGCGCGCGGCCGACAAAAAGAAATCCCGCCACGCGGGCGGGATCGTCTGTAGCCTGCGACGCGAGGCGGGTTAGCCGCGATCAGCTCGCCTTGCCGGGGTAATCGGCGATGCCCGGGTCGGACAGCACGTTGACCAGCTCCGGGTGATTGATCTTCGGCAGGCGCAGTACGTCGTCCTTGTCCTTCTTCGCGAGGATGTAGTCGCGCACGACGTCCCACATCAGCCGACCGTCCGGCGTGCGGTTCACGGTCGCCCACCCGGAGACCTTGTATGTCGTACCGGCCTCGACGACGTGGCCGTTGTCGAGCGTGACATTGCTGATACGCTGGCCGAGCGGCTTGGCCGGGTCGATCGTGTAGTCGAGGCCGCCGACGCGCACCATGTCGCCACCCGACTGCAGATACGGGTCCGGGTCGAACAGGTTGTCGGCGACGCCCTCGAGCATGTTCAGGATATCGCCGCCGGTCATCTCGGCGACGTAGGTCTCGGCGTAGGTCATCGAGCACTGGGTCATGACGTCTTCCATCGTGATCCAGTCGCCCTTCAGCGTCGACGTGCCCCAGCGCACGCCGGCCGACAGCGCGATGTCGGCGTCGTACTCGTGGCGCAACGCATTGCACAGTACCTGGTCCCAGGTGCCCATGAAGTTGCCGCGGCGGTACAGCGTGCGGTCGGCGATCGCGAGTTTCTCGCCGAGGATCTCCTCGTAGGTCTTGCCGACCCGCGACTTGTTGAAAAACGCATCGCTGCGCCGCGACTCGACGACGTTCTCATCGTAGGTCGTCGAGCGCATCTGGTTGATGTAGGCCTCCATCTCCTTGTCGGCCGGGAGCCAGTCGGAGATGATCGGACGCATCGTGTAGTCCATGCCCTTGAGCTGGCCGTCGCGGATGTCGAAGTCCATGACGCCGACATACTTGCTGTTCGAGCCCGCGTTGGTGACCAGGCACTCGCCGCCCTCGACGTTCTTGACCCTGACCGGCTTGGGCATACCGTCGTGGGTGTGACCGCCGAACACCGCGTTCAGGCCGGGCACGCGCTCGGCCATCTTGATGTCGACGTCCATGCCGTTGTGCGACAGCAGCACGACCGCGGCGGGCTTCTCGTCCTCGCGGATCTGCTTGACCAGCGAGATCATATCGTCCTCGCGCAGGCCGAACGACCAGTCCGGGAAGAACTCCTGCGGGTTGGCGTTCGCGGTGCGCGGGAAGGCCTGGCCGACCACGGCGATGCGCGCGCCGTTGATCTCCTTGATCACGTACGGCTGGAACGCGTGGCCGGTGTCTTCGTCGAACAGGCCGCGGCCGTCGTACTTCTCGACCAGTGCCGGATACTCGTCACCGAACAGCGAATCCGGCTTGACGCGCACGTTCTGGCCGATGAAGTCGCCCTTGAACAGCGTGACATTCGACAGCACCTCGTTCTCGCGGTACGTGAACTCCCAGTGCCCGACCATAACGTCGAGGCCGAGGATGTTCGACGCCTCGACCATGTCGACGCCGCGCGTCCACAACGACGTGCCCGAGCCCTGCCACAGGTCGCCGCCGTCGATGGTCAGCGTGTTCTGTCTGCCGCCGGCCTGCTCGCGCAGACGGTCGAGCAGGGTCTTCAGGTGTGCAAACCCACCGGTGCGGCCGTATTTCAACGCCGCCGCATCGAAGTCCAGATAGGTGTAGGCGTAGGCCTCCGGCGTATTCGGCTGGATGTCCATTGCCTCGAGCAGCTTCTTGCCGACCAGGTGTGGGGGCCGGCCGAAGGCCTCGCCGATCCCGAGATTGACGTTGGGTTCGCGGAAGTACACCGGCTTGAGCTGGCCATGCACATCAGTGATGTGCAGGATGCGGACGTTGCCCTTCATCGGCACATCGTAGAAGCCGTCCGGCATCTTCGGACCGCTGAGCGCCTTGCTGGAGATCAGCGGCGCGGCACCGGCGGCGGCGCCCAGTCCCATCACCTTGAGGAAGTCACGACGGTCGAGTTTTGGCATCTGGCGGTTCTCGTTCGGTTGCGTTGTCGGGAATGATTGGGCAGCCTGTCGCGTCTGACATGGCGGTGCGTCCAGGCGCGGCAGTGTACCAACGCCGCGATGGCCGCTCTACTCCGCACACCCAATATCAAAAGACACTTATGTGCTCGCGCGCGGGCGACTGGCTGCCCCGGTGAGTGCTCTCAAAGACGCGGTCCCCGTATGTTTATTCCCTGCCGCCTGCTGACCGCCCTGCTGCTGTTGCTGATCCTGCCGCCGGCCGCCGCCGATATCGTCAAGCCGGCATTGATCGAGATCAGCGTGTTTGCCAAGGGCCACTACCGGGTCGAGGTCCGCGCCAGCATCGAGGCCCTGCTGACCGGGATCAACGCGCAGTACACGAACACCACCGAGGCGCCGACATCGGACGAGTACGACCGCCTGCGCGAACTCGAGGCCGCGGACCTGGCCGCGGAATTCATGCCATTCCACGCGCGCATGCTCGAGACCGTCGCGCTGCGCTTCGACGATCGCCAGGTCACGCCGCGTATCGGCACGATAGACATCCCGGTACCCGGCTACACCAAGGTGCCGCGGATCAGCCTGATCGTGCTCGAGGGGGAGGTCCCCGGCGACGCGTCGACGCTGACCTTCTACTACCCGGCCGCGTTCGGCGACAGTGCCGTGCGCGTCCGCCAGGTCGACGAGGCGGCCGAGAAGTGGCACTGGTCGGCGTGGCAGTGGATCCGCGACGACCGTCCCAGCGAGCCGTTCTCACTGACCGAGGTATTCCGCCCGCCGACCGTCGGCGACATCGTTGTCGAGTACACCACCGCCGGTTTCGACCACATCATCCCCAGGGGCCTCGATCACATCCTGTTCGTGTTCGGGCTGTTCCTGCTCAGCACGCACCTGCGCCCGCTGCTGTGGCAGGTGACGATGTTCACGCTCGCCCACACGCTGACGCTGGCCGCGGCGACGACCGGCGTGGTCGACGTGCCGCCGCGCATTGTCGAGCCGCTGATCGCGCTGTCGATCGCCTACGTCGGCATCGAGAACATCTGGCACCGTGGCCTGCACAACAGCCGGCTGGTGCTGGTGTTCGCGTTCGGCCTGCTGCACGGCCTGGGTTTCGCCAGCATGCTGGCCGACTTCGGAATGCCGGACGACGCGTTCGTGACCGCGCTGATCGCGTTCAACGTCGGCGTCGAACTGGGGCAGCTGGCGGTGATACTCGCCGCCTATCTGGCGGTCGGCTGGTGGTTCGGTGACAAACCCTACTACCGCCACGTGGTCGTGATCCCGGCGTCGCTGGTGATCAGCGCAGTCGGCCTGTACTGGGCCTTCGAACGCGTCAGCCTTTTTAGCTGACCTGCCTGTCACCGGCGCCGGGCGGCGGCAGCGCGACAAGGCCTCGATTCGGAACTGCTTGCCATCAGCTTCGGCGAACGACCCCATATCGCAGTAGGCGCCCGGCGCTCTTGCATGCGGATTCCTGCGGTTCGTCGCCCGCTGCGGCCGGGCTGTCGCTCGAGGCATGGTTGCAGGTGTAACGCTTGCGCCAAGCCGGCGCCGCAACGGCGGCGAAAGCCGCGGGACGTGCGATGGCCCATGCAACGGGCCGGCTACGACGCGGCCTGCCTGGCGAGGCTCGGCAGCAGCTCGTCCATCAGCAGCGGTGGCGAGATGCCGAAGCCCTGGGCGAGGTCGACACCGATCTCGCGCACCAGATCGAGGGTCGGCTGGTCCTTGACGTACTCGGCGATGGTCTTCTTGCCGAGGAAGTGGCCGATGTCGTTGATCGACTTGACCACGGCATAGTCCTCGCGGTCGGTCGCGATGTCGCGCACGAACACACCGTCGATCTTGAGCCAGTCGACCGGCAGCTCCTTCAGGTACGAGTACGACGCCAGGCCGCTGCCGAAGTCGTCGAGTGCGACCTTGCAACCGAGTCGTTTCAGTTCCTGGATGATACCGGCCGTGCCGCTCAGGCTGGCCACCGCCGCGGTCTCGGTGACCTCGAAACTGATCCAGTCCGGATCGATCGCGGTGCGCGCGAACTGTTGGCGGACGAAGTCGACGAACGCCGGGTCGCTGGCGGTCTGCCCCGACAGATTGACCGCGAAACCGTGCAGCTGCGGCATCTGCTCGCGGTGCGCGGAGATCCAGTCGAACACCGATTTGGTCACCCAGCGGTCGACCGCGCGCATGCGCTTGTAGCGCTCCGCGGCCTCGATGAACTCGGCAATCGGCAGCGCCTCGCGCGAACCGTCGGCGACACCCAGCAGCACCTCGTAGTGCGGCGCGACGCCTTCGCCCGGTCGGACCGGCACGATCGGCTGGCAACGCAGGCGCAGCTCGCCGTCGACCAGCGCCTCATCGACGCGCGCGACCCACTTCACCGAGTCGCGCTGGCGGACGATCTCGGGGTCGTCGTCGCGGTACAGGTGGACCTGGTCACCGCCGCCGGCCTTGGCGACCGCCAGGGCCTGTTCGGCGGCCTGGATGGCGTCACCGGGTCCGTCGGCGGCCGCGCCGAGCATGGCGACACCGACCGAGATCGTCAACGCCATCGAGCGGCTGTCCCAGTCGAACGGCATGCGCCGTGCGGCACTGGTCAGGTCCTCGGCCCAACGGGTCGCCGCGTCGGCCGTCGCGCCGGCCGCCAGCACCGCGAAGCGGTCGGCACCGAGGTGGGCCAGCGTCATGCCGTCGCCGAGGCGTTGCAGCAGCGCCGACACCGCGACCAGCAACCGATCGCCGGTGGCGTAGCCGTGCAGGTCGTTGATCAGCTTGAACTGGTCGATATCGACCCACAGCAGCGCACCGGCAGGCGCGTCGCCGCCAGTCTGCACGGCCTTGTCGAGTGCCGCATGGAACTGCCGGCGGTTCATCAGCCCGGTCAGCGAATCGTGCGACGCGAGGTGGCTCAGGCGCGCCTCCATGGCCTCGAGCATCTGGCCGACGGCGCGGTCACTGAGCGGCGTGCCATCGACCGGATCGAGGCGAATGTCGCGCTGGTGGATGCCGATCGCGAGATCCAGCAGGGCGATGTCACGGACCCGGATGCCGCGGTGATCGACCAGCGTGAACAGCTCGCGGTCGCCGCGGATCCACGCCACGCGCAGCACCCGGTCACCGTCGCTGGCATCGACGAAACGTACGCGGTCGCCGAGGCGCAGGCCGGCACAGGTCGCCAGCGCCTGCGTCCACGCCGCCTCCGGTATCTGCGCGGGGCGCTGCGCGGCGCCGCTGCTGTCCAGATCATCGCCGAGCGCAGCCATCGCGACGAGCTCGACGTCGGCGCCGCCCACCAGCTGGTCGCGCAGGCGGCCCTCGACGGCGGTGCGGCGGAACGGGTCGAATGCCGCGGTCTCGAGCTCGGCGCCGATCCGCGTCAGCAGCTCCGCGCGATCGGCAACGACCGGCCGCTCGTCGACCGCGTCACCGTCGAGGTGGGCGATCACACTGTCGAGCAGCGCGAACTGCTGCGCGTACGCGGCCGGCTGCACCGAGCTGTTCAGCCATGCCAGCTCGAGCACCGAGCGCCAGCCGACATCGATGAGCTCGGGCACGACGGCCGGCACGCGGCGACCGGCATAGCGCCTGTCGAGTTCGCGGATCACGGCCTCGCGCGCGCGGCGCACGCGGTCGCGCCCCTCGCTGGCCTCGACGACGCGCTCGACATTGCGCTGGTAGTGGTCGCTCTGTTCGCGGGTCAGCGTCGCGATGTCGTCGGCGACGCGGCCGAGCAGCCGCGCGTCGGCGTCGCCGTCCTGCAGCGGCGCCAGCAGCGCATTGACCTGCTGGCGCAGTGCATCGTCGTCGATGCCGCTCTCCGGCGTCGGCCGGAACAGCTGCAGGTGGCCGAGCGCATCGACGATCGTGTGCAGCGGGTTGTCGTGGCCCTGGAAGAAGGCCGGATCGGCGACCGCCTCGGCGACCACCGGCGCATCGATCATCTGCAGCCATTCGCCCATCGCCTGGCTGTTGTCACTGCCGAGCGCGAGGTTGCGCAGCAGGTCGCGCGCCTGGTCCTCGCGCACCCTGCGATCGCGCGCGACCAGCGCCTCGAGGGCGCGCGCATCGACGGTGACCAGGTTGGCATCGGCCTGGACGGTCGCATCGCCGGCGTCCGCGCTGCCGGCCGGCACCGTCTCGGCAAGCGACGATGGCGCCGACGCGGCCGCGGCCTGGCGCTGCTGCGCGTCATGCACGGCGGGGTGCGTCGACAGCTTGGCGACGCCGGCCGCGTCGAGCACGCCATCGAGCTCCGCATAAAACGGGCCGAGGCGATCGTCGAGCACGCGCACGCAGCGCCCGAACAGGAAGCGGCGCGTCACCGCGCCGAGTTCGAGCTGTTCGGCGACCGCCTTCAACGCATCGGTGAAGTGCTTCGGTTCGAACGGCACGACCAGACGATCCGCGGCGTCCTGGCTGCGCAGCGACGCTAGGCGCGCACCGATTATCGCCAGCTGTTCGGCAAAGTGACCCTCGAGATGGGTCGCCGCCCGCGACGCCTCGAGCCAGCGTTCGAACTCGTCGTTGTCGACCAGGCTCATCTCGCCGTCGGCACCGGCATCGGGCCGGTCGACGGCCGCGTCCTGCACCGGGTTCAGCGCCTTGGCCATGACCTCGCGGATCAACAGGTCGCGTTTCGCCAGGTCCTCGAGCGCGGCCAGATCGCCGAACACCTGTTGGCGGTCGGCGTCCGACGACACACGGTCGACACCGTCGAGCAGGTCGTCGAGGGTCGCCGCGAGCAGCTCGCGCAGGATCGCCGGTAGCGTACCCTGCGCGACGTGGCGCATCTTCGCCAGGCAGCGCCCCTCGCCCTGCGGGTTCGGCTGTCGGTCGTGCGGCGGCGCCGCGCCGGCCAGGCGATCGTGCTCCTGCAGCGCGTCGACGATGACCGCCGACGGCTTGGCGAACGCGATGCCGAGGTAGTTGTCCTGCAGCCAGCGGACGGTGGCCGGGATCGTGACCGCACGCCGGCCGCCGTTGGTCGCGAGCTGGATCGACAACGCGATCGCCTGGCCGGTGACGAACACGGCCTGGGCGCTGCCGCCGTCGCGCAGCGCGATCAGCATGCCGCCGCTGCAGTAGTCGCGCACCTGGCAGGCATGACTGTCATGCCCTTCCGCACCGATGCGACCGGCAAGCTCGATCTTGTAGCGCGGGTAGCGGCGGCGCTCGCTGTGCAGCGTCATGCAATTGGCCCGGTGATGGTTGCGTCCACGAACATCCGACAGCCCGTGCCAGCGCGTGGCACGCGGCTGCCGTATCTACCGGTTTATCGGCGTTCGGCCGCGGATTCTTGAACCGGCCGGCGAAGCGGATTCCCGGGTCCCACGCGGCACTGCGGCGCGCGGTCTGCGGCCCGCAGCGCGCGGCGCTCGCCGCGGCCGACGCGGCGCACGGCGACAGCGGGTCTGCGCCGGTCGTCGCGCGGCACCAGACCGCATCCGGCAACCTCGACCCGCGCCGCGCAGACCACGGCCATGCCCATCGATACCGGCGTCGGGCGGGCCCGGCGCGACCTCGCGGATCGCCTCGAGGGGACCGAACCCCCGCCGGCGGCTCGTCCGCTGCCGTCCGGCGCCGTCCGGGCGGATCGGCGGGTATTACCGGCAACAGCGACGGCAGCGCCGAGCGCGCGGCCGCCGTTAGGCTCGGCATTGGTCCCGGCGCGGCGTGCGCCGCCGCTCGCGGCCGGTGACCGGGGCGGGCGCCGCTCCGAGTCGCCGCGGCGCCGGCTCAGCGAAAGCGGACCGGCGGCGGCCGCTCGCCGAGCCCAGTGCTGTAGTCGACGACCTCGCGCGCCAGCGCCGCACCGTGTTCGCGCGCCGCGTCCGGCGCTTCGCTCTCGCCGGCGGGCGCGGCGCCGCCGCGCTGCAGGTGCAGCGTCTGGGTCGGGAACGCGTAGTCGACGCCGAGCCGCTCGGCGAGGCGCAGGCAGTCGACGAGGAAACGGTGACGCTCGCGCAGCTCGGTGCTCCAGTCCGGGGTCTCCCAGAACACGTAGACCAGGATCTCGAGCGCCGAGTCGCCGAGGCCGTTGAGGTAGACGTGGTAGTAGTCCCTGCGCATGTACGGGTGCTGGCGAACGATCTCGCGGACGCCCTCGCAGAATGCCTCGATGCGGTCCGGCGGCGTCGCGTAGGCGATCGTGAACTTGGTCGACAGGCGGCGGAAGCGGCGCTCGCCCATGTTGTCGACGTTGGCGGTGATGAAGTGCGAATTGGGCACCGTGACCACCGAGTTGTAGAAGGTGCGGATGCGCGTGCTGCGGAAGCCGAGCGCCTCGACCGTGCCCTCCTGGTCGCCGACCTTGATCCAGTCGCCAACCGTGAACGTCCGGTCCATCAGTACCGTGATCGAGCCGAACAGGTTCTGCACCATGTCCTTGGCGGCCAGCGCGAAGGCCAGGCCGCCGAGACCGAGACCGGCGATCAGGCCGGTCACGTCGATGTTGAGGTTGTCGGCGACGAAGATCAGGCCGACCACGGTGACGAAGATCTTCAGCGTGCGCGTGATCAGCGGCGCGAGCACGTCGTCGACCTTGTTGTCGGTCAGCTGCGCGCGACGGTGCAGCCCGGCCGACACCAGGTCGACGAGGCGGTACGCGGTCCAGACACCAGCCGCGCTGGCGAGGAACTTGACCGCGACCAGCAACACCAGCAGCGCGCGCTCGGGCAGGCCGAGCAGGTTGATGCCGACCCACCACACCGCGGCCATCGCGACCAGGCCGAGCGGACGCAGCATCTTGTCGGAGACGTCGCGGAACGCACCGTCGCCGCTGCGTTGGCGCCAGCCGCGCATGAACAGTCGCAACACCAGGCTGACGACCATGTCGACGACGACGCCGACCGCGGCGATCAGCAGCAGGCCGAGCCAGTGCCAGGTCTCGAGCAGGAACAGCGGCTGCTTCAGACTGTCGGGCAGCTGCGCGCGGATGCGCAGGTGGAACGGCAGGTGCGCCGCATCCTCGTCGTCACCGACGACGCGCGCCCGGTCGGCCAGCTCGTCGTGCAGCGCCGGCAGGCGCGCCAGCGTGTCGCGATCGAACTGCCAGCGTCCGTCGGCCTGGCGGGCAATGCGCACGACGCCGCTGGCGTAGCGGTGGAACACCCACGGCCTGCCGCTGTCGCGCGCCGGGACGGTGTCGAGGTCGACCAGGCGCGTGCGATCCATGACGTCTAGCAGCATCCAGGCGAGGTCGGTGCCGCGCTCGCGGCGCACCAGCGCGTTGACGTCGTCGAGATCGAGTGTTGCGATCGCGTCGTCGATGCGCGCCGGGTCACCGCGCTTGATGTCGTTCATCGCGCTGAGGAAGGTCGCCATCGTCGCGCGCGGCGATGCCAGTGCAGCCGGCGGCGGTTCGGGCGGCACCGCGGCCGTGGTCTCGGCGTCGGCCGCCGAAACAGCGAGCGGCGTCAGCAACATCAGGATCAGCGCGAACAGGCAGGTCGAACGGCGTAGACGCATGCGGCCCCCGGGGTTGTGCGGCAGTGCGAGGCGAGGTCCGGATTCTACGGCAGCGCGCCGCGCAGCGGCAGCGCCGTGGGTGGTGGCGGCAGTTGACGACGCGCCGCGCCGCGCTGAGACTGTCGACCGACAGCGCTACGACAACGCGCGCTCGCGACGCCCTGGAACTGCAGACTTGGAAGCTATCGACGCCCTGACGTGGCAAGGCTGGTTCAGCCTCGGTGTGGTGGCCGCGAGCTTCGCGCTGTTCGCGTTCTCGCGCTATGCGCCGGACATCATCACGTCGGCGGCGCTGACCCTGCTGCTGGTCGCCGGCGTCGTGTCGCCGGCCGACGGTCTCGCCGGCTTCGCCAACGAGGGCATGCTGACGGTCGCGGTGCTGTACGTCGTCGTCACCGGCCTGACCGAGACCGGCGCCGTCGCATGGCTGGTGCAGTCGCTGCTCGGTCGACCGCGCTCGCCGACCGCGGCGCGCCTGCGCCTGATGGCCCCGGTCGCGGCGCTCAGTGCGTTCGTCAACAACACCCCGGTGGTCGCGGTGTTCCTGCCGGCGGTCAAGGACTGGGCAAGGCGCCACCGCCTCGAGCTGTCACGGCTGATGATCCCGCTGAGCTTCGCCAGCATCGCCGGCGGCACCTGCACGCTGATCGGAACCAGCACCAACCTCGTCGTCAACGGCCTGTATACCGCCAGCGGCGGCCCCGGCATCGGCTTCTTCGAGCTCGCCTGGGTCGGTATTCCGGTGGTCGTCGTCGTGTTCGTGTTCCTGCTCACAGCCGGCCACTGGCTGCTGCCGTCGCGCACGTCGGCGGCGGATCGCAACCGCGACGTGCGCCAGTACACGGCCGAGATGCTGGTGCCCGACGCCAGCCCGCTGATCGGCCAGACGATCGAGCAGGCCGGCCTGCGCCAGCTGCCCGGCCTGTTCCTGGTCGAGATCGACCGCGACGGCCAGATCCTGCCGGCGGTCGCGTCGAGCGAGATCCTGCGCGCCGGCGACCGCCTGGTGTTTGCCGGCATCATCGACTCGGTGCTCGACCTGCAGCGCACCCGCGGCCTGCTGCCCGCGACCGACCAGGTGTTCAAGCTCGGCGGCGCGCGCGAGGGCCGCTGCTTCGTCGAGGCGGTGCTGTCCGACAGCAGCCCGATGGTCGGCTACACGGTGCGCGAGGGCCGCTTTCGCACCCGCTACAACGCCGTGATCATCGCGGTAAACCGCAACGGCGTGCGCCTGCCCGGCAAGATCGGCGAGATCGTGCTGCGCGCCGGCGACACGCTGCTGCTCGAGAGCCGACCGTCGTTCGTCGAGCAGCAGCGCAACTCGCGCGACTTCCTGCTGGTCAGCCAGCTCGGCGACAGCCACCCGCTCAACCACCAGCGCGCACCGCTCGCCGTGGCCATCGTGCTGGCGATGGTGGTGACCGTGACGTCGGGGCTGCTCAGCATGCTCGAAGGCGCGCTGCTGGCCGCCGGCATGATGCTGTTGACCGGCTGCACCGACGGTGCAACCGCGCGCCGGGCGCCCGACTGGCAGGTGCTGGTCGTCATCGCGACGTCGTTCGGCATCGGCGCCGCATTGCAGGACAGCGGCGCCGCGGCGCTGCTCGCCGGCGGCCTGATCGGCATGGCCGAGCAGAGTCCGCACGTCGCGCTGGCGCTGGTGTTCGTCGCGACCTCGCTGCTGACGTCGTTCGCGACCAACAACGTCGCCGCGGTGCTGGTGTTCCCGATCTGCCTGCAGACCGCCGCCGCGCTCGGCAGTGCCGTCGAACCTTTCCTGATCACGCTGATGGTCGCCGCGTCGACCAGCTTCGCGACGCCGATCGGCTACCAGACCAACCTGATGGTGTTCAACCTCGGCGGCTACCGCTTTGCCGACTTCGTGCGCATCGGCGTGCCGCTGACTGTGCTGGTCGGCCTGGTCACGGTGTTCGTCGTGCCGGTCGTCTGGCCGTTCTGACGCGGCCGCGGTCGCCGGTCCGGCCGCACGCACAAGGCGGCGGCGCGCCGCCCCTGCCCTGTCCGGTGTCACTTGTTTATTAGTATTTACTTATTTAACTAAATTTTGTAGCATTGTGGCCGTAATCCCTTCAGCAACATCGAATGGGAGTAGATGCAGATGGATACGACGACCCACGCCAAGACCCGCAACGCGCTCGAAAACGCCCTGTTCTTCGCCGTTATCTGGGGCAGCGCCTGGCTTCTCGGCTTCCTGCTCGGCTTCGGCTGAGGTACGGAACGGGCCGGTGCGCGGCGTCACGGCCAGTCCGCCGTGATGCCGACCGCGCCGCCCTATATCGCGCTGTTGCGCACGTGACTGCCGGCGCCACGCTCGGCGGCGTGCTGGCATCAGCGGTCAGGGCGCCACAGCGTCGCGCTGCACCGGCGCGGTGACGACCGGTCTGGCCGGACCGCGGACCGGCGCGCTGGCGCAACGTCGTGCCACGCCGCCTGTGCCGGCGCGATACACACTGCCAGGGCACCGGTTGACTGCCTGTCGCCGGCCCCGCCGGCGGCGCAACCGGGCACGGCGATCCGCTACTTGAGCTTCACCGTGCCGAAATCTGGATACTCGGCCTTGTAGGTGCCATCGAACGCGCCACCGGCATAGCGGCCGGACACGACGACGTTGCCGCACGGAACGCCGAGGTCGGATCGCAAGACCACGCTGCCGTCGGCCTGGACGACGCCGCGGAACGGCTTCCAGCCGGGACAGCTCGAGCCACCGAAACTCAACGCACCGTCGAAATTCGCGCCGTCTTGCGTGTCGGCGATGTCGATCGCGAAGGGGCCGTTCCAGCGCGGATCCGAATCGGACCGCCAGGCACCCGACAGGTATCCCTGCTGTACCTGCGTATCCAGTTGCACCGGCAACGTATTCTGCGGATTGGATTGACAACCGAACATCGATACCGCGAACGCGGCGATTAACAGTTTCTTCATTGGCATGTCGCTTCCGTTGCTGTGTTGTTGATTCCAAAGGCCGGCGATGCCTGCCTACGCCGGGTCGTCGCCCGACAGGGACTGCCGGATGTCTCGTGGCGGGCACGCGGCGGCGACACATCGCGGCCGCGCCGGCGACCGGCAGCTGTCGACGCGCTGCGGCGACGGCCCGACTGCCGGACCCGTGTAACTCAGAGTGTCTCGAGCAGCCGCACCAGGTTGTTGAGTTCCGCGTCCTCGGCCAGCGCGCCCTCCCAGAACGCGTACACCGCCTGTTCACCGGGCTCGCCAACCGTCAGCCGGGCCTCGAACGCCGTGGCGCCGGCAGGCATCGGATGCTCACGCGGGATGCCGAGCTGTCTGACCGCTGCAACCACCTGCTCGGACTGGGTCTCGGTCAGCCGGCCCTTGCGTGGCGGCTCGGTCGTGTAGGTGCCATCTTCGACGCTGAACTGTCCGTCACCGTCGATGTGGATCTTCAGCGCGTAGTCTTCTTCGCCGACCACCTGGTAATCAATCGGTGTCATCTGGGCCTCTCCTCGCGTGGACGCAATCGGCCGTGGGCAGACATCGGGCCCGGCCGGCGGGCGTGCCTGGACACCCCGGCGCCGGCCTGCCGGCCGGGTGACTCGGATCTCTGTACATGATTGGCGGCCGCCGCAGCCGTGACAAGGCGTACGTGCGGCTTGGCGCGCTGCTCTTTGATCTGGCTCAGCCGCCCGGCTCGTAAGCGAGGTTTGGCCCTAGCCACTTCTCGACGATCGCGACGTCGTCGCCCTTGCGCGCGGCATAGTCGGCGACCTGGTCGCGACCGAGTTTGCCGACTGCGAAGTAGCGCGCCTGCGGATGCGCGAGGTACAGGCCGCTGACCGACGCGGTCGGCACCATCGCCTTCGATTCGGTCAGCCAGATGCCGGTGTTGGCCTCGACATCGAGCAGTTCCCACAGCAGGTCCTTCTCGGTGTGGTCCGGCGACGCCGGGTAGCCCATCGCCGGGCGGATGCCCCGGTAGCGCTCGGCGATCAGGGCGTCGTTGTCGAGCGCCTCGTCCGGCGCATAGCCCCAGAGCTCCTTGCGCACCCTTTCGTGCAGCCACTCGGTCAGCGCCTCGGCGAGCCGGTCGGCCAGGGCCTTGAGCATGATCGCGTGATAGTCGTCGTGGTCGGCGTCGTACTCGTCGAGCTTGGCGTCGATACCGATCCCGGCCGTGCACGCGAAGCCGCCGATGTAGTCGGCCACGCCGCTGTCTTTCGGCGCGACGTAATCGGCCAACGACTCGTTGTACTTACCGGCCGGCTGTCGCCCCTGCTTGCGCAGGTTGTGCAGCGTCATGCGCACCGCGCGGCGCGCGTCGTCGTCATATACCTCGATGTCGTCGCCGACCGCGTTGGCCGGGAACAGGCCGACCACGGCGCGCGCCTGCAGCCAGCCCTCGTCGATGATCTGCCGCAGCATCGCCTGCGCGTCGGCGTACAGCTTGCGCGCCTCGTCGCCCTTGTCGGCATCGTCGAGGATCTTCGGGAAGCGGCCCTTGAGCTGCCACGCATGAAAGAAAAAGGTCCAGTCGATGTACGGCACGATTTCGGCGAGATCGATGTCGTTGAGCACCGTGACGCCCGGCCGCGCCGGCGCGACGATCGCCGCCGCCGGCCAGTCGACCGGCGTCGGGTTGGCGCGCGCGTCGGCCAGCGTTGCGAGGCTCGCGGCCTCGTTCTTCGCCGCGCGGCGGGCGCGCACCGCGTCGTACTCCGCGCTGACGTCGCCGAGGAACCCCGGCTTGTGCTCGTCGGACAGCAGCGCGCTGGCGACCCCGACCGCGCGCGACGCGTCGGCGACGTACACCGCACCGTGCGCGTATTCGGGTTCGATCTTGACCGCGGTGTGTGCCTTCGACGTCGTCGCGCCGCCGATCAGCAGCGGGATCGTGAAGCCCTGGCGCGTCATCTCTTTTGCAATGTGGACCATCTCGTCGAGCGACGGCGTGATCAACCCGGACAGGCCGATGATATCGACATGCTCTTCGCGTGCCTTCTGCAGGATGGTCTCGGCCGGCACCATGACGCCGAGGTCGATGACCTCGTAGTTGTTGCATTGCAGGACGACGCCGACGATGTTCTTGCCGATGTCGTGCACGTCGCCCTTGACCGTCGCCAGCAGGATCCGGCCGTTGCTCTTGAGCGCGCCGCCGGCGGCGAGCAGCTCCTGCTTCTCGGCCTCGAGGAAAGGCTCGAGGTAGGCCACGGCCTTCTTCATCACGCGCGCCGACTTGACCACCTGCGGCAGGAACATCTTGCCCTCGCCGAACAGGTCACCGACGACGTTCATGCCGTCCATCAGCGGCCCCTCGATGACGTGCAGCGGACGCTCGGCGTTCTGCCGCGCGGCCTCGGTGTCGTCCTCGATGAACTCGGTGATGCCCTTGACCAGCGCGTGCCCGAGTCGGCGCTCGACCGGCCAGCTGCGCCATTCGAGGTCTTCCTTCTTGTCCGCGGCCGCACCCTGCGCCGAGTACGTCGGCGCGATCTCGACCAGGCGCTCACCGGCCTCCGGGTCCTTGTTGAGTATCACGTCCTCGACGGCATCACGCAGTTCGGCAGGAAGGTCGTCGTAAACCGCCAGCTGGCCGGCGTTGACGATGCCCATGTCCATGCCGGCCTGCACCGCGTGGTACAGGAACACCGCGTGGATCGCCTCGCGCACCGGGTTGTTGCCACGGAACGAGAACGACACGTTCGACACGCCGCCGGAGACCAACGCGTGCGGCAACGTGCGCTTGATCGCGCGGGTCGCCTCGATGAAGTCGACGCCGTAGTTGTTGTGTTCCTCGATGCCGGTCGCGACGGCGAAGATATTGGGGTCGAAGATGATGTCTTCGGGCGGGAAACCGATCTCGTCGACCAGCATGCGGTAGGCGCGCGTACAGATCTCGACCTTGCGCGCCTCGGTGTCGGCCTGGCCGACCTCGTCGAATGCCATGACGATGACCGCGGCGCCATAGCGGCGACACAGCGTTGCCTGCTCGCGGAACCTGTCCTCACCCTCTTTGAGCGAGATCGAATTGACGATCGGCTTGCCCTGCACGCACTGCAGCCCGGCCTCGATGATTTCCCACTTCGACGAGTCGATCATGAACGGCACCTTGGCAATGTCCGGTTCGCCGGCGCACAGGTTCAGGAAGCGACGCATCGCCGCGACACCGTCGAGCATGCCCTCGTCCATGTTGACGTCGACGACCTGCGCACCGTTCTCGACCTGCTCGCGGCAGATGTCGAGCGCGGTCTCGTAGTCCTCGTCGAGGATCAGGCGTTTGAACTTCGCCGAACCGGTCACGTTGGCGCGCTCGCCGACATTGACGAAGTTCAGCGCCTTGTCGATGTTGAGCGGCTCCAGCCCCGACAGGCGGCACGCGACCGGCACGTCGGGCAGCGCGCGCGGCGGCTTGCCTTCGACCGCGTTGGCGATCGCGGCGATGTGCTCGGGCGTGTTGCCACAGCAGCCGCCGACCAGGTTGAGGAAACCTGCATCGGCCCACTCGGCGATGTGCCGGCCCATGTCCTCGGGCAACAGGTCGTACTCACCGAACTCGTTCGGCAGGCCGGCGTTCGGGTAGGTCGCGACATAGGTCTCGCAGATGCGCGCCATCTCTTCGACGTACTGGCGCAGCAGGTCCGGGCCGAGCGCGCAGTTCAGGCTCATCGCCAACGGCCGGGCATGGCGCAGGCTGTTGTAAAAGGCCTCGGTGGTCTGGCCCGACAGTGTGCGGCCGGACTGGTCGGTGATCGTGCCGGACAGGATCACCGGCAGCTTGAAACCGAGCTCGTCGAACACCAGCTCGGCGGCGAACACCGCGGCCTTGGCGTTCAGCGTGTCGAAGATGGTCTCGATCAGCAGCATGTCGACGCCGCCCTCGATCAGCCCGCGCGTCGCCTCGGCATAGGCGCTGACCAGTTCGTCAAACGTGACGTTGCGCGCACCCGGGTCGTTGACGTCCGGCGAGATCGACGCGGTGCGGTTGGTCGGGCCGACCGAGCCGGCGACGAAGCGCGGCCTGTCCGGCGTGCTGAACTTCTCGGCACAGACACGCGCGAGCTTGGCCGACTCGACATTGATCTCGTAGGCCAGCGACTCCATGCCGTAATCGGCCATCGCGATCGTCGTCGCGCTGAAGGTGTTGGTCTCGATGATGTCGGCACCGGCGGCCAGGTACTGCTCGTGGATCTCGGCGATCACGTCCGGGCGGGTCAGCGACAGCAGGTCGTTGTTGCCCTTCAGATCGCTCGGCCAGTCGGCGAAACGCTCGCCGCGGTAGGCGGCCTCGTCGAGCCGGTAGCGCTGTATCATCGTGCCGTAGGCACCGTCCATGACCAGGATGCGCTCGGCGAGCAGTGACTTCAGTTGTGCGGTGCAATCGCGGGACATGTCGGCAGACCGGCGGGGCAAAAAAAGACGCGCATTATAGCGCGCGGCGGCGGTGCCGACGCGGAGATCGCGGTTCGCGCGAAAAAGCAAATAAATCGCGCCCGACGGCGCATAAACAGCTTTGAAGGCACGCCGCGCCGACGCTGTGGTTAGATGGCGCCGGACCCTAGGCAACGGGGGCCGACCAGGACGGCGGTCCACGTGGGCAGCCCGGTCGCCACCCGCCCGATCACCGCTGCGCAGCGGCGGCCGCAGCGCCGTCCCGGCGCTGTGCAAACGAGACTTAAAGAGGTAAGGATAATGGCAGAACTCTTCTCCGCCGACTGGATGAACAATCTCAAGGACGCATGGAACGCCGACCCGGAAGTCAGCGGCAAGCTCGCCGAGATCGGCTTCAACTCGGTGATCACCTGTGGCTTCAAGAACGAAGACCAGCCGCGCGGTGTGTTCGTCGTCGAGAACGGCGAGTGCGTACGCGCCGGCGACTACGACGGCAGCACGCCGGACTGGGACATGCGCGCCGACCGCGAGAACTGGCTCAAGTGGGCGTCCGACGGCATCGGCATGACCGGCCTGGGCACCGCGTTCGCGATGGGCAAGCTGAAGTTCCTCAGCGGTGACTTCAAGGGCATGATCAAGGACCCGCGCATGGCCGGCCCCTTTGTCAAGAGTTTCGCGCTGATGGGCAAGATCGATACCGAGTGATCCGAGCTCACCGCAGCGCAACGAAACCGGGCCATCGAGCCCGGTTTTTTGTTGCGGTCCGCGTCACTGCCCGGTCAGCGATCGATCCACGGATTCGGGTTGCCCTGCCTGTCGGCGATCCGGCGGTTGCGGCGACGCTCGGCGGCGTCGGGCGGGTCGTCGCTGTGCCAGCGCAGCAGCGTGCGGCGCTGACGTTCGTAGATCTTCATGTCGTAGCGATCGGCGATGTACAGCATCGCGCGTGCGATGTCGCCGCGCACGGCCGGTCGCGGCTCGACGGCGCGGGCGCGGTGGTCGATCTCCAGGTCACAGCCACGCTCGACATGCCGCTCACCGCGCAGCTCGCGGAACGGGTAGGAACCGCGTTCGCGGTTGAGGTCCTTGCGGGCCGGATACATGTTGTGCATGTCCGATTCGATCTCGTTGAATCGCTTGCTTTTTCTACGGCACGCCTGGCGGTCACCGCAGCGCAGCGCCTTCGCCACCCAGCTCATCGGGTAGACGTGCTCGATGTTGTAGCGGCGGTCGCGTGAGCCGAAGCGCGCCCCGCAGTACAGGCCGCTGCCGCCGTCGGGGTACAGCGTGCGCCAGAACACCGGGATCGTGTCGAGGTATCTGCGGCCATCGGCCAGCACCAGCGCCGGGCACAGCAACAGCACAAACATGACGCGTTTCACGTCGGCTCCTTTCCTGTCGTCTCCGAGTTCGGGATAATCCCCCTACCGGGTGCAAATGAAAAGTGAGTGCCGAGCCGATGGACGAGCAACAGGTCGACAGCGAACTCCCCGACAGCAGACCGGCGCGCCAGGGTGGCCCGTGGAAGCTGATCCTCGTCGTCGTCGTGATCACGCTGATCGGCGTCTGGCTGGTACCCAGCGACGAGCCGGATCCGGCAGACACCGCCGGCGACGTCGCGCCCAGCCTGCTCGACCTGCCGCCGACCGCGGCCGGCGGCAAACCGGCGCTGCCGGACGCGCTGCAGGAACCGCTCGTCGACACCCGCCCGGGGGCGCGGGCGCGCGCGCTGATCGCCGACATGCGTGCCAGTGGCGAGGTGCAGCTCGACACGATCTTCGATGCCGCCGAGCGCGCCCAGCAGGACGGCGAGCTCGACGACGCCTACCTGCTTTATTTCTTCGCCGCGCGCGAGGGCCATGCCGGCGCCGCGCTGACCCTCGGCAGCCAGGCCGACCCGGCCAACCGCGACGCCGCCGCCGGTCTTTTCGATACGCCCGACCTGACCCAGGCCCACAAGTGGTACCAGGTCGCCGCCAACAACGGCGACCCGGAAGGCCGCAAACGGCTCAGCGATCTGCGCCAGCGCGTCGAGGCGTTGGCCGCCGACGGCGACCCACAGGCGCGGCGCATCGCGCTGCAATGGCGCTAGCCTGCGTGGCGCATGGGCCGAACAACGCGAACGCTACAACGATTTGACTATGAAGGCAGTTTTAATCGATCTTGGCGGACATCCGGAAACGGTGGCCGGTGCCCGGCGCCGTGCTGTCGCGGTGCCCGCATCCTCCCGCGCGCCGTGGCTCGGCTTGCACGCCAGCGATGGCGGCGGCCATGACGCTCGCCGCAAGCCGGCGCGACAACGGCTGCGCACGGCGCAGGCCCTGCGATTGCTCATGCACCATGCAGGCTAGATGCGGCCGGCCGCCGCGGCGCCACGCGTCTCCCCGAAGCACGTCACACAATCCCAGACACCGCCAGACCATGATCACCTGTCACGCCAACCGCCTGTCCCGACTGCTGCTGTCATTGCTGTCACTCACGCTCGCCGCCGCGACCCTGCTGCCCGGCACGGCCGTCGCGGCGCAGCCGCTGCTGATGGACGGCAAACAGTCCCTTTACCAACGCGTGCTGTCGGTACCCGGCGCGCGCCTGCACGACGGCCCCGCAGGCGGCGCCGGCGACGCAGTGGTCCCGTTCACCGCCTACTACGTCTACGCGCGCCGCGGCGACTGGGTTCAGGTGGGCACCGGCCGCCACGGCGACACCGACGGCTGGCTGCGCGCCGGCGACACGATCGACTGGGCGCAGGGGCTGACCGTCGCGTTCCGCGAGGCCGACGGCCGTGACCGTGCGCTGCTGTTCCGCGATGCCGCAGCGCTGCGCGACCTCGCGCAGAACCGCGACCTCGACACCTACGGTGTGCTGTACGCGGCCGCCGCGGCCGGCGAGGCCAACGCCGATTCGCCGGTGGTCGCGATCCAGCCGTCCGGCAAGCTCGACATCCGTGAGAACTTCTACCTGGTGCCGATCCTCAGCCACCAGGACCTGTACGTCGGCAGCGAACAGGCGCGCCTGCTGCAGGTGTCGAGCGTGCCGCTCGACAGCGACAAGCCGCTGCCGGCCGACGAACCGGCTGCGGCGCCGCCGGCGCGGGTCGCGAGCGCGCCGGCCGACGCCGTCGATACCGGCTACCGTGCCGGCCTTGTTTTCGCAATCGACGCGACGCTGTCGATGGATCCCTACATCGAGCGCACGCGCGAGGCGGTCATGAAGATCTACGAGGCACTCGGCGACGCCGGCCTGCTCGGCAACGTCAACTTCGGCCTGGTTGCGTTCCGCGATTCGCCGCAGGTGGTGCCCGAACTCGAATACCTGTCGCGCACCTACGTCGATCTCGCCCAGGGCCGCAACCCCGGTGCCTTCCTGGCCCGCGTCAACGACCTGTCGGCAGCGACCGCGTCGAGCCAGGACTTCATCGAGGACGCGTACGCCGGCGTCAAGCAGGCGCTCGACGAAATGCAGTGGTCGGACCATGCCGCGCGCTACCTGGTGCTGGTCACCGACGCCGGGCCGCGCACCGCCGCGGATCCGTTGTCCAGTACCGGCATGGATGCCGCTGCGCTGCGCGCCCTGGCACGCGAGAAGGGGGTCGCGATATTCGTGCTGCACCTGCTGACCGAGGCCAACAGCGCCGACCACCTGAGCGCCGCCGGACACTACCGCGAACTGGCCAAGTTCCCGGGCATCGGCAGCCTGTACTACGCGGTGCCGACCGGCGACATCGAGGAGTTCGGCCAAGTCCTCGACACGCTGGCCGGGCAGATCACGATGCAGGTGCAGATGGCCGCGGCGTCGCAGCCGCTGCCGCCGGCGCCACCACCCGAACCCGTGGTCGCCGAGCAGAGCGAGAACCCGCGTCTCGCCGAACTGCAGAGCAAGGTCGCGAGGCTCGGCTACGCGCTGCGCATGCAGTACCTGAAGCGCACCGAGGGCGAGAAGATCCCGAACGTGTTCAATGCCTGGCTGCTCGACCGCGACCTGCGCGACCCGGAACAGCGCACGCTCGACGTCCAGGTGCTGCTGACCCGCGACCAGCTGTCGGACCTGCACGACATCCTCCGCGGCGTGCTGCAGACGGCCGAAGAGGGCCTGCTGTCGCCGCAGAATTTCCTCAATGAACTCAAGAGCCTGGCGGCGACCGTGTCGCGCGACCCGGAGCAGCTCGGCAGCACGACGGCGACCACCGCGGGCGCCGGCAACAGCCTCGCCGACCTCGGCTTCATGCGCGAGTACATCGAGGACCTGCCGTACACCGGCGAGGTCATGAACCTGTCGCTCGACGACTGGGAGACCTGGCCGGCGCGGCGGCAGATCGAGTTCCTGCACCGGCTCGAGGACAAGATCACGTACTACCGGGCGCTGCACGACCATACTGACCTGTGGGTCAGCCTGGATGGTGGCGCGGTCGATGGGGATTCGGTGTTTCCGGTGGCACTGGAGATGCTGCCGTGACTGTTCGCAGCTCGGGGATTATTTGAGTTGAACGCGCTGACGCGCGAGGTTTCTTTTTGACAGCGCTCGGCGGAGCGCGCCCGCGGTACTTTTCTTTGCTTGCCCAAAGAAAAGTACCCAAAAGAAAAGGCCCCCGACGACTTGCCCCTCGCCGTTGGCGAGGGGTTCCCTGCGCTTCTCGGCCCAAAACGGGCGCTGCGGAACTCCCTCGCTGCGCTCGGTCAGACAGTCCTCGCGCTAGTCCGTTTTGCGCCTGCGATGCTCGGCGGCGTCAACGGGACTGGGGGTGCGTGCTGCAGGCCCGATAGTGATTCGGCAGGCCACTCAGTAGGCTACGAAGCCCCCGGGGTCCCCGTTGGTGCAGCCGAGCATCGCAGCCGTTTCCGGGAAAAAGCGCGTGCATGTCTGACCGACCGAAGGGAGGGAGTTCACGCGCGCCGGAAACGGCGAGAAGCGCAGGGCAGTCGGCGCGCAGCGCCGACCAAGCCTTCGGGGTGCCCTTTCTTTTGCCTTCTTTTCTTTGGGCAAGCAAAGAAAAGAAGGGCGGGCGCGCTCCGCCGAGCGCTTTCAAAAAAGCCGCGCGTCAGCGCGAACGAAACCGAACGACCTGGCGTGTGCAGAGTCACACCCACATGAAGCAAGGGCCCGACACGCCGTGGCGCAAAACGTCTTCCAATCGAGAAACAAGGCCAAGCCCATCGTCTATCACCTGCGCGACGTGATCCGCGACCGCGCGTCCGAAGGCGTCACGTTTCGGCTGCGCGTGCCGTCGCTGCAGATCACCCAGGGCGAGAAGATCGCGCTGATCGGCGAATCCGGATGCGGCAAGTCGACCCTGCTCGACATGCTCGCGTTCATCTCGCAGCCGACCGACCTGGCCGCCTACCGCTTTCGCCCGGACATCGACATCGACGCGATCGACGTCGCGCGGATGTGGAAGAAGCGCCAGATGAACCGGCTCGGCGACCTGCGCAAGCGCCACATCGGCTATGTCATGCAGACCGGCGGCCTGCTGCCCTACCTGACCGTGCGCGACAACATGCTGCTGTCGCGCTCGGTGCTCGGCCTCGGCGACGACGGCACCGTCGATTCGCTGGCCCGCGAACTCGGTATCGCCCGGCACCTCGACAAACGCCCCGACACGCTGTCGGTCGGCGAGCGTCAGCGCGTCGCGATCGGCCGCGCGCTGGCCCACGAGCCGTCGATCGTGATCGCCGACGAACCGACCGCGTCGGTCGACCCGTTCGCGGCCGAGAAGATCATGTCGCTGTTCATCGAGCTGGCCGAGCACCGCAACATCACGGTCGTCGTCGCCAGCCACGCCTGGCGCCACATAAAGCGCCTCGGCCTGCGCCGCCTCGCCCACCACACCCAGCGATCGAAGGACGGCCGGACCACCGAGACCGTCGTCAACGGCTGAGTTCGCGATGCGACTGATCAAGACACTCCGCCTGGCATCGCGCGACTACGCCCACGAATGGCAGATGTCGGGCTGTTTCGTCCTCGCACTGGCCGCGGTGCTCGGACCGATGCTGGTGCTGTTCGGCCTGAAGTTCGGCATCGTCGGCGGCATGGTCGAGCAACTGGTCGAAGACCCGGAGAACCGCGAGGTGCGACCGGTCAGCAGCGGGCGCTTCGATCTCGACTGGTTCGGCAACATGGCGCGGCACCCCGACGTCGCGTTCGTCGTGCCGCGTACGCGCAGCATCGCCGCGACCGCCGAACTGAGCAGCGCCCGGTCGTCGCGCATCGTCCGCAGCGAGCTGATCCCGTCCGGTCCCGGCGAGCCGCTGCTGCCGGCCGACGCCGCGCTGCCGGATGGCCTGAACAGCGTCGTGCTGTCGCCGAGCGCGGCCGAGAAGCTCGACGCGGCGCCCGGCGACACGATCAGCGCCAGCGTCACGCGCCGCTTTGCCGGCAGCAAGCAGCGCGTGCACGTCGAGCTGAGCGTGGCCGGCATCGCCCCGGTGGCGGCGTTCGCGCGCGACGGTGCGTTCGCCGACGTGCGCCTCGTCGAGGCCTTCGAGGAGTACCGCGACGGCCGCGCGGTGCCGGAACTCGGCTGGCGCGGCGACCCGCCGGCGGCACAGCGCAGCTACCCCGGATTCCGCCTGTATGCCACGTCGATCTACGACGTCGAGGGGCTGCGCAACGCGCTGACCGAGCAGGGTATCGAGGTGCGCACCAAGGCCGCCGACATCGAGCTGGTCATGCGCATGGACCGCAACCTGTCGGCAATCTACTGGTCGATAGCGGTGATCGGCCTGATCGGCTTCTCGCTGTCGCTCGGCGCCAGCCTGTGGGCCAACGTCGACCGCAAGCGCAAGGAGCTGTCGGTACTGCGCCTGGTCGGTTTTCGCACCGGCGACATCGTCTGGTTCCCGGTCACCCAGGCCTTCTACACCGGGCTGTTCGGCTGGCTGCTCGCGGTCGGCATCTATGTCGCCGCGGCCTACGCGATCAACACCATGCTCGCCGACCAGCTGGCCAACGGTCAGCAGGTCTGCGTGCTGCTGCCCGAGCACTACGCGCTGGCGCTCGCCGTCACGCTCGGCGCGGCCGTGCTGGCCGCGGCGCTGGCCGGGTTCCGCTCGGCCCGCATCGAGCCCTCCGACGGCCTGCGCGAGATCTAGCCAGGCCGCGGCAGCGGGGCTCAGGGCCTGCGGCAGGGTTCGGCCCATCGCACTGCCCGGCCCCGTGCCGGCCGGACGCGCAGCTTCGCGGCGCGTGGATCCGGTGCCGGGCCGAGGCGCCGGGTTGACGCGTTGGCCGGGCGCGACCGAACCGCCGCTGGCGGTCTGGCGCGCAGCGCGCGGAGACACCCAACCCGACGACCGCTGTCGCCACCAGCCGGCCGCAGACCCGGCCGCGGCGCGCGCGACCCCGCCGTGGCCCCGGGGCGCACGGCGTCGTCTACGACCGGTGTCCTCGCAACACCGGGCATTGCGCGAAAAAAAGCTTTTCGCTCAGCGCGTTACATCAGCGGGACCGTTCGACAGGTCGCCGTTCCGGCTGCCGCGAGGGCGGCGCAGGCGACCGTTCAGCGGCCGTTCAGCGTCGCCGGTCCAGGGTTGCAGCAGGTAATCCAACAGGAGCGCAAACCATGCGACTGTCGACCCTGATCCTGACCACCGCCCTGGTATTTGGCGCCGGCTATACCGGCAACGCGCTGGCCCACGACTACGGCGGTCGCAGCTATGGCTACGGCTACGGTCACTACGACCGCGACGTCTACCGTTACCGCCGCCATGGCCACCGCCGCGGCTACGACCGCGGCCGACGTCATTGGCGCGACAAGCGCCGCGCGTTCCGCAAGCACTACCGGCCGTATTACCGCGACCGCGACAGCTGGTACGGCATCCACCTGTTCCTCGGCGGACACTGACGGGCCGGCGCGCCGCTCAGCCGCCGGCCGCATCGATCTGGCGGCGGACCAGGTCGATGTGCTGGCGCAGGTGATACAGCTGGTCGGTGAACGACAGCGGCACCTTGACCCGCTGTACCTCCGACTCGATGCGGTCGAGCTCGTCGCGCACCCACTGCGGCTCGTGGCGGCCGTCGGCCAGCCCGGCCTCGGCGCGCTCGAGCTCGTCGTACCAGCGGTACACGCGCGCGCGCATCCGCCAGGTGTAGATCGGCGGCATGACCTTGAGCAGCGGCAGCAGCAGTACCAGCAACGGCAGCAGCATGACCTTGAGCCGGTCGACCAGCGACGCCGCCCAGAACGGCAGGAAACGCTGCAGCAGCGGCGGGCCGTGCTCGTAGAAGCGGTCGGCCTCGGCGCTCAGCGGGTAGGCCAGCAGTGCCGGCTGCGGGAACTCGTCGTGCTCCTCGAACCAGCCGCCGTCGCGGTGCACCTGGGTCGCGGCCTGCAGCATCAGGTCGATGACCGCCGGGTGCAGATCGGGGTGGACGACCAGGTTCGCCGCCGGCGCCAACAGGCGTACCGGGCGCGACGGGATATCGGCCGCCAGGTCCAGCGCGCCGCGCGGCAACAGCAGGCTGTTCAGGAAGCGGTAGCGCCGCGTGTAGGCGTCGGCACGGGCGAAATCGGCGGCGCTGAACTCGGGATGACGCAACAGCAGCTCGATCAGCGGACTCTCGGCCGAGATCACGAAGAACGCGGCGTCGACGACGCCGCCGAGCAGGGCATCGACGGCACCCTGCCCGCCCTCGCCGACCCAATTCGCGGTCTCCGCCGCGAGGCCGTTGTCGCGCAGCAGGCGCGCCACCAGCGCGCGGGTACCCGAGCCCTCGGGGCCGACCGCGACGCGCAGGCCGTCGAGGTCGCGTAGATCGCGCAGCGTGCGGTCACGGCGGTGGAACAGCCACAGCGGCTCGTAGTAGACGCTGCCGAGCGACTGCAGCGCGACGCCATCGGCGTCGGCGTCGGTCGGCGTCTCGACGCCACCCTGGACCAGCGCCAGCGAGACCTCGCCGGCACGCAGCAGGCGGATGTTCTCGACCGAGCCGGCGGTCGGCTGCAGCTCGAGCTCGATGCCCTCGCGCGCCAGGTACGCGGCATAGCGCCTGGCGAAGCCGTGGTAGGCGCCTTCCGGGCTGCCGGTCGCCATGACGACGCGATCCGGCGGCGCCGGCTTGATGAACTGGAACGCGACGACGAATGCCACGATCACGAGCAGCGCCGCGGGTCCGAAGATCTTCATCTGGTGCTTCGCCGGGTGTCGGTCATGCGCCATCGGCCTCTCTCCTCCAAGCGATTGCGCCGCCGCGACGCACGGGTCGGGCGCATCGCAGCAACGGTTGTCGGTGGCGTGTCGAACCCCGGCGCCCAGCCAGGTATCCGCACGCGCGGCGCCGGCGGCCGATCCTGCCGGCCGGCGCGCCGGGCACGGCGGTGCATCGGCGGGGGCGCGACCTGCCGCTTCACAACAGCTGCTCGACCAAGGTCGACAGCTCGACGATCTCGAGATCGGCACGCGCCAGCGCCTGCGGCCACGGCCGGTCGTGGCGATTGACCCAGACCGTCGACAGGCCGAGGCGGCGCGCCGCCGCGACGTCGCGCTGCGGATCATCGCCGACGTGCAGGAATCCGTCGAGTGCGATACCACTGCGTTCGCTCGCGGCATGGAAGATCGCCGGATCGGGCTTGGCCGCGCCGACCTCGGCCGCGGTCAGCGAGATATCGAAACTCGCATGCAGCGGCGTGTGCTCGATCTGGGAATTGCCGTTGGTCACCGAGACCAGCACGAAACGCCGGCGCAGCCGATTAAGGCCGTCGGCCACGTCGTCATAAGGCGTGACCCGGTTGCGCGCGGCTCGGAACACGTCGCTGGCCGCATGCGCCAGTTCCGCGGGATAGCCGTCGGCGGCGAGCAGCGGCGCCAGCGAGCGCAGGCGCAGCTCGGTCATGTCGTGCGCGATGTGCGGCTGCTGCCGGGCCAGGGCCATGCGCTGCTCGCGCAGGCCTTCGACGTCGTAGCGCGCGGTCAGCCGCGGACTGTGTTCGCGCAGCCAGTCGTACCAGGCCTGCTCGGCGGCGCGGATCACCGGCGCGCACGGCCACAGCGTGTCGTCGAGGTCGAAGCAGATCAGGCGGACGTGGTCGAACATCGCGGGCCCAGGTCAGCCGGGCAGCTCGGTGGCCGGCAGCGGCGGCTTGCGCCGCTTCAGCCATTTGTGCGCGAGGTGGCGCAGCAACAGGCGCGGCGGCATGCGGATCCAGTGCGAACGCACGAACAGCGCGCGTTCGGCGATCGCCGCCGCTGCGGTGCCGGGACGCACCGGCGCGAGCAGGCGGTCGATCAGCCAGCGCATCAGCGCATCGACCGGCGGCGCCGGCGCATGGCGACGGATGCCGGCGACGACGTCTCCGGGGAGTGACAGGCCGATCAGCCGCTGCGCGGCACTGGCGGCGTAGTACAACGCACGGGCGCAGCCGAGCTGCTCGGCGCGCCGCACCAGCTGGGTCGCGAAGTCGGTATCGGCGGCGCTGAAGTGCACGAACAGGTCACGAAAATCGACGATGTCGCGCAGCCCGCCGCGCAGCTCGTCGTTCATGAACAGGTGGATCGCGTTGTGTAGCAACAGGTCGGTCGGCGCCGGCAAGGTCAACGGCACGCCGTCCGGCCCCGGTGCCGTGACCGCCGCGCGCCACAGCAGCGCGGCGTCGATGCGCACACGGCTGACCGGTGGCGCCAGGTTGTGGTGCAGGTCGACCTCCATGTCGCGCCTGGCGTGGACCAGCGGCGGCACCTCGTGCATCCAGTCTCGGTAGTAGTGCTCGTCGTAGCTGTCGAGTTCGCCGCTGGCGCGCCAGCCGGCCTGCTTGAGCGCGGCCTCGGCGGCGTCGACGGCGTCGGGCCGGACCAGCAGGTCGACATCCGACAGGTTGCGCCAGCCCGCCGGCGGCAGGCCGGCGAGCAGGTAGGCGACGCCCTTCAGCGGCATCACGTCGATATCCGCGGCATGCAGGGTCGCGGCGACCTGGCGCCATTCGCGCAGCGCCTGGCCCTGCACGTAGCGGGTCTGCGCACGTGCGCCGTGCAGCTGGTCGAGCAGGCGCGCCGGCAGCGCGTCGGTCAGGCCGCGCTCCTCGAACAGCGCCAGGCAGCGCCCGAGCAGGCGCGCCGCGCGCGCCAGCGGCAGCAGCGCATTCCACTCCGCGGCACCCCAGTCGCGCACGACCGCGGGCTCGCCCAGCACATCGGTCAGCAGGCTCACCGGTCTGGCTCCGACGGGTCGGCGGCGGCGTCGGCGGCCAGTTCGGCGAGGCGTTCGACGGCGCGTTCCAGGCGGCTGAACGTGAACGTGTAACAGTCGGCGCCGCGCACGATCGCGGCAATGGCGTGAAACGCCGTCGCGCCGAGCAGCTTGTAGTTGAAGCTGTTGAACGCGAGGCGGCGGAACGCATCGGCCTTGTCGAGTGCCTGCAGCGATTCGGCGGCGCCTGCCTGGTAGCGCGGGAACACCAGCCAGCGCGCGACGGCCGGCTCGTGCTGGCGCGCCACGCTGGCGGCGCTGGGGCGCAGGTGGCGCACCCGCCCCTTGCGGGTCTTCGGGTAGGTCGGGCCCAGCGGCGCGGCCGGATCGAACGCGAGGATCGCCTCGATCGAGTCGTTCTTCAGCGGGATGCCGCGCGGCATCGGCAGCAGGTCACCGCGTGCCGGGCGCACCAGCCCGAACTCGTCGGACAGCAGGCGCGCGCCGTGCAGGTCGAGCGCGGCCGCGAGCGTGCTCTTGCCCGACCCCGGGGTACCCGGCAGGATCAGCGCCCGGTCGCCGAACGCGACGCTGCCGGCGTGCAGCATCAGCAGGTGATGGGCGCTGGTCGCGATACACCAGTTCAGGCCCCATTCGTACATCGGGTAGGCGTTCTCGGCCGGGTGCGGCTCGAACGGTCGCAGGCTGTCGATCTCGAAGCGCACCTGCGGGCGCAGGTAGCGGCGCACGCCGAACGGCCGGGTGATGCGGACGGCGTAGTCGAGCACGTGCGGCCCGTCGTCGCACACGCTGTCGCGGTAGAAGAAGGCGAGCGTGTCCAGCAGGCCGCGATCGGCGGAGCGCACGCCGATCCGAAACGGACCGGCGTCGAGGATCAGGTCTTGCTCAGGCACGCGAACCCGGGCCGCCGCGCGGCCGTTCTCCGTTGGCTCAGACGGCCTGTGATTCTACTAGCTCCGCGCCTTCCAGAAACAGCAGTGCTGACACGATCTGCGACTGCGCGGTGGGATCGAGGTCGACCGGGCCGGCGAAGCGTTCGACCAGTTCGCCGAGCGTCGACGGCTGCTCGTCGATGACCGACAGGATCAGCGACGGCAGGTCACTGAGGAAATGGGTCTCGCCCGACACCGGGTCGAAGACGACACCCTCGCCAACCCCGCGCTCCCAGACCAGCGCCGCGCCGCGGCGAAACCAGCGCCGCTTCAGGGCGCCCTGCGGCGACGTCACCCTTTGGCGAGCGTGAAGCTACTGGCGTTGCCGGGATCGACCGACGTCAGGCAGGTCGCCGCGAGGCCCTGGATGTTGCCACCAGGGTGCTGGTCGGGCAGGACACCGACGCGATTGACAGCGGTGGGCGGACTGCCGACCCGCTCGAACAGCGTCAGCGCCACGCCGTCGCGGTTCGGGAACTCGAGATAGGTCGTGGTGATCGTCGTGTTGGGGTCGGTGAAGTTGACCAGCAGACTCGTGCCGCTGGAGCTGTCCAGCGAGACGTTGACGTCGAGCAGCGGCGCCACCAGTGGCACGCTGGTCGTGTCGTCGACGCGGACGAAGAAACTGCCCGGCGCGGTCTCGCTCTCGACGATCACGATGCCGGGCTGGTTGAGGTCGGCGATGCCGGTCGGCCACAGCGCCGTGTTCCCCGGAACGCTTGGATTCACGGTCGCCTCGCCGCCGCGCCAGTGGACCTTGGTCTCGTAGACGAAACAGTCCGGGTCGCCGACACTGCACATCGTGCCGGTCTCGTGAAAGTTCTGGGCGACGACTTCACTGCTCAGGCACTGGAAGGCGCTCTGCGTCGCCAGCGCCGACCCGGGGCTCAGCGTCGCAACGACCGGGGCCGTCGACAGCGCTTTGAACAGGCGACGCCGGTTCTGGGAAATCTTTTCGTCGTGAGCTGCCATCGCCACTACTCTCCTGATCGATACCCGATGGCATGCACATTCGATGCCACGGGTCTATCTCCTTGATTCGCCAACCGCAATCGCACCCGACGCAGCCTGCCCGCGCAGGCACTGTCAATTTTTCTGACAGCTGCCCGGGAGCGCGCGGCCGCTGTCTCCGGCGTCCTCAGCCCGGAGTCTACACGGCAATCATGACCGGCCGGTAGCGCCGGCGTACGGCGCGCGGCAGCGCGGCAGGACCACGGCGGCGACGAAATCGGCGAGCTGCCGCGTCGCCGGGTAGCAATGGCCGGCATCGACGACATATTGCAGGGTACGCGGTACGTCGCCGAGGTAGCCGGGTTTGCCGTCGCGATGGTTGAGACGGGCAAAGATCCCCGCGGCCTTGAGGTGGCGCTGTACCCCCATCAGGTCGAACCAGGCGCGCAGCTGCGCGGCATCGATGCCGTCGAGCAGGCCGAGCGCGGCGGCGTCGCGGCGGTAGCGTTCCAGCCAGGCGTCGACGCGCTGCGCCGGCCAGCGCACGTAACAGTCGCGCAGCAGCGACACCAGGTCATAGGTGACCGGGCCGGCGACCGCGTCCTGGAAGTCGATGACCCCGGGATTGTCGCGCGCGACGACCATCAGGTTGCGCGAATGGTAGTCGCGGTGCACGCAGACCACCGGTTGCGCGAGCGCATTGTCGACCAGTGCGTTGAACGTGGTGTCGAGCATCGCACGCTGCGCCGCATCGGGTTCGATCGCGAGGTGGCGACCGAGCAGCCAGTCCGAGAACAGCTGCATCTCGCGCCGCAGCAGGTCGCGGTCGTAGGCCGGCAGGCCGGCGGTCGGCGCACCGGCCTGCAGGCGCAGCAGCGCGGCGATCGCGTCGCCGTACAGCCGGTCGGCGGACGCGTCGCCGAGCGCGTCGAGGTAGGCGGTCGTACCCAGGTCCTCGAGCAGCAGGAAGCCCTGCTCGAGATCGGCGGCGTGGATCGTCGGCACGTGCACGCCGGCGGCGGCCATGCGTTCGGCGACGGCGATGAACGGCCGGCAGTCCTCCTTGTCCGGCGGTGCGTCCATGACCACCAGCGTCGTGCCGTCACCGCGCGTCGCGCGGAAATAGCGCCGAAAACTGGCGTCGGCGGACGCCGGCTCGACGCGGCAATCGGACAGGCCGCAGGCATGCGCGAGCCAGTGCTCGAGCTGCCGCAGACGTTCAGGCATGGAGGGCTCCGCGGTGCGTGCAGGCGCCGCCGGCGCACGGCGCGACGATTGAAGAAAACCTTATTCTATGAGATTTTAGCGCCCCTAAAAGCACAACGAACGAGGCGTCCGGCGACGGGCCGCCGTGCAGACCACGGCGCCGTGCCGGACAGCATCCCCAGCGCGAAGAACAGCGACGTGTCACGGACCCCGCAAGGCAGCCGCCGCAATCCCCTGAAACTTGCCCTGCCGCACGTGCCGCGCACTCCGATCGCCCCCGGTCTGCTCGGCCTGCTGGTATGTGGCGTCGCGCCGGCGGCGACGCCGACCTGGGACTGCCGCATGGCCGCGGACGGTCGCAGCTGGCAATGCCTGAAAGACGGTCAGCCGCAGGCCGCCACGGCTGCACCGACAGCTGCACCCGAGGGCGTCGACGTGACGCCGGCGGCGACACCGGGCGCGCGCGTTGCCGTGCCGCTGGCGGCGCCACCACCCGGACCCGCCGCAACGGCTCCAAGCCCCGCGCCGCCGGGCCAGGCTGCAGCGGCCGCAGCGCGACCACCGACGACCGCGCCGGCACCGCCGCCAGCGCCCGCCACGTCGCCACCGACGCCGCCACCCGAGGTCGAGCCGGCGCCGGCGGCTGCCACGACGCCGCCGGCACCGCCACCTTCAGCGCCGGTCGCGCCGGCCGCCGTCGACACGCCGGCGGCGCGCGCGTTCGACCGGC
>JASJCU010000131.1 GCA_030065815.1 Gammaproteobacteria bacterium
GCCCGGCCACGAGCCGGACGGCGGCCCCGACGGCGGTCCCGGCGCGCACCCACAGCGGATCGGCGGCCTTCGGCCCGCCGCCACCCTGCGGGCCGCCGGGACCGCCGTCGGGGCCGCCGTCCGGCTCGTGGCCGGGCTTGAATTTGCGGCACTTGGTGCCGGCGACCGCGCACAGCGAATCCGCCGCGGCAACACAGCCGAGCGGGATCACGACCAGCGTCAGCAGCGTCGATACCAGCACGCCGGACGCCAGCGAGATGGCCATGCCCTGGAAGATCGGGTCGAAGAAGATGACCGACGACCCGGCGACCAGCGCCAGCGCGGTGATCAGGATCGGACGGGTTCGCGTCTTGCACGACGTGATCACGGCGTCGACCACCGAGTCACCCTCCTGGATCCGATGCACCGAGAAGTCGACCAGCAGGATCGAGTTGCGCACGATGATGCCGGCCAGCGCGATCCAGCCGATCATCGACGTCGCCGTGAACTCGCCGCCCCAGCCCATCTGGAAGAACAGCGTGTGTGCCGGGATGATGCCGAGCAGCGTCAGCGGTATCGGTGCCATGATCAACGCCGGGATGCGGAAATTGCCGAACTCCCAGACCACGAGGATGTAGATCAGCACCAGCGCGGCGCCGAAGGCGATGCCCATGTCGCGGAAGGTCTCGTAGGTGACCGTCCACTCGCCGGCCCATTCGATCGACGACAACGCGTCGTTCGGCGGCGGCCCGGTGTAGTAGATGTGGTCGCACAGGTAGACGCCGTCCGGCGTCTGGCAGCCGACTTCCTTGAGCTTGTCCTCGACCTGGAGCATGCCGTAGATCGGCGCCGCGAGGCGACCGCCGACGTCGGCCACGACGTATTCGACCGGCCGCAGATCCTTGTGATAGATGATGTGCGCCTCGGTACGCCGCTCGAACGTGCCCAGTTCGCGCAGCGGCACACCGGCGCCGGTCTGCGGCGACTGCACGAGGATGTCGCCGAGGCGGTTGATCTGCGAGCGTTCGGCGAGCGGCACCTGGATGACGATGTTGATCGGTTCATGGCCGGCGCGCTGCTTGACGTCGCCGAGCACCGCGCCACCGAGCGCCATTGCCAGCTCGTCGTTGATCGCGGCCACAGTGATACCGCGACGCTGCGCCTTCTCCTGGTCGACCTCAAAATGCCAGTAGTCGTACGGCTCGCGCATGTAGTTGTCGACATCGCGCAGGCTCTCGGTCTGTGCAAACACCTCGGTCAGGTCGCGTGCGACCTGGCGGCGGGTCTCTGGATCCGGACCGTGCACCTCGGCGACGACGGACTGCAATACCGGCGGGCCCGGTGGCATCTCGACGACGGCGAAGCGCGCGCGCGTGCCGTCGACCAGCTCGGTGACCTGCGCGCGCGCATCCACCGCGATCTCGTGGCTCGAGCGGTCACGCTGGGTCTTGTTGAGCAGCTGGATCTGCACCTCGGCCTGCCACGGCGACTGCCGCAGGTAGTAGTGGCGCACCATGCCGTTGAAATCGAACGGCCGCGCGGTACCGACGTAGATCTGCGCGGCCGTGACCTCGGGCATCTGCCGCAAGCGCTCGGCGATCACGTGCGCCATGTTGCCGGTGTCGGCCAGCGGCGTGCCCTCGGGCATGTCGAGCACGACCGCGAACTCGGGCTTGTTGTCGAGCGGCAGCATCTTGACCGCCACCCATTTGAAGTAGAAGAACGAGCACATCAGGATCAGCGTGCCCCACATCGCCAGCTTGAACAGGCGCGCCTTGCTGCGATGCGTGATCATCGGCATCAGCACGCGCCGGTACAGCCGCTCGAGCCACTCGGCCTCCTTGTGCTCGCGCTTTTCGGCGCTCTGCAGGTATTCCATCGACGGCCGGAACATGCCGTGGATCGCGAACCACGGCGTGAACACGAACGCGGCGAACAGCGAGATGCCCATCGCCACCGAGCCGAGCACCGGGATCGGCAGCATGTACGGTCCCATCATGCCGGTCACCGCACCCATTGGCAGCAGCGCGCCGATGACAGTGAGGGTCGCGAGGATCGTCGGGTTGCCGACCTCGCGGACCGCGTCCACCGCGGTCGCCATGTCGGTCTGGCCCTCTTCGAGCCAGCGTCGATAGATGTTCTCGACGACGACGATCGCATCGTCGACCAGGATACCGATAGAGAAAATCAGCGCGAACAGCGACACGCGGTCGATCGTGAAGTCGAGCAGCATCGCGCACAGTATCGTGAACAGCAGCACGACCGGCACGACGAACAGCACGACGAACGCCGGCTTCAGCGCGCGGAACGCGATCCAGACCAAAAAGAACACGAACATCGTCGCGATGAACAGCTTGAAGATCAGGTCGTTGACCTTCTGCTGCGCGGTCTGGCCGTAGTTGCGCGTGATGCTGACATTGATGTCGTTGGGGATCAGGTCGCCGCGCAGGGTCTCGACGCGGTCGATGATCGCCTCGGCGACCGAGACGCCGTTGGTGCCCTTCTTCTTCGCGACCGCGATCGTCACCGCCGGCACGCTGACCGCGCGGTCGGGATCCTCGGCCGCGGCACCGGTGTAGTAGGCGACCGTCTGCGACGCGTCTTCCGGACCCTGGCGCACGTCGGCGACATCCGACACATAGACCGGCACGCCGTTGTGGCTGCCCACCTGTAGCCGGTTGATGTCGTCGACCGTGACCAGGAAGGCGCCGGACACGACCATCATGTGCGAGCCGCCCGACTCGACGCCGCCCATCTCCTGCTCGACGTTGGAGCGTTTGATCGCGCCGGCGACCTGGGCGAGGCTCAGTCCGTAGCCGGCGAGCCGCTCCGGGTACACCTCGACGGTGATCTGTTCGGCGCGTCCGCCGACGACGAAGCTGTTGCCGGTCTCCGGGATCTCCTTGATGTGCTGCAGGACCGACTGGGCGAGCCGGCGCAGCTGCGAATCGTCGACGTCGGGGATGCCGTCCCCGTTGTAGTCCTTCTCCGACCACAGCGTGAGGTTGACGATCGGCACGTCGTCGATGCCCTTGGCCTTGACCAGCGGCGGCGTGACCCCCGGCGGGATGCGGTCCATGTTGGACTCGAGCTTGTCGTTGACCTTGACCAGCGAGTTCTCCATCTCCTCGCCGACGTCGAACTGGACGGTGACGATGCCCATGCCGCGCTTGCTCGCGGAATAGACGTGGTCGACGCCCTGGATCTCGTACATGATGCGCTCGAGCGGCTGCACCGCGAGCGACGCGACCTGCTCGGGCTCGGCACCCGGGTACTGGACGATCAGGTCGACCATCGGCACCGAGATCTGCGGGTCTTCCTGGCGCGGCGTTGCCATCAGTCCGAGGATGCCGAGCATCAGCATCGCCAGATACAACAACGGCGACAGCGGCGAGTTGATGAAGAACTTCGCCATGTTCCCGGCCATGCCGAGATCGGCGTGCGGCTGCTGCCCCGGTTCCCCCCCGTCGGGCGGACGCTGCTCGAGATCGCTCATGCGTTTCTTTTAATCCGTTGTCTGGTACTGCACGGCGACGGCCCCACCGGCCACGCCGCTCATGGATTGCCGCAGCGCCCTATTCGCCGCGGCTCCTGGTCATGATGTCCGGCCCCGGGTTCGGGTACACACGGTCGCCCGGCGCAATGCCGGACAGGACCATGGTCATGCCGTTGTCGAGGCGCTTGCCCTGACGAATCATGCGCAGTTCCGGCGCGCCGGCTTCGTTCTGGATGTACACCACCGGCAGGCTGCCACGGTAGCGGATCGCGGTGCTGGGAATGACCGGCAGCTGGCTCTTGGCCGGACCGGTCGTATCCGGGATCAGCACCTTCGCGTACATGCCCGGCTTGGAGACGCCCTGCGGGATGTCGAACTTGACCTTGATCGTGTGCCGCTGCACGTCGGCCATCGGAAACACCTGGGCGACGCGGACCGCGACCGGTTCCGGGTGGTCGTCGAAGGTCGCCGCGTTCTGCAGCACCATCATCGGCTCCAGGCCCTGGGCGAGACGTGCCGGCACGTCGACGTCGATCTGCAACCAGGTCACGTCGGAGAACTTCAGCATCGGCTGGCCGGGCTGCACGGTGTCGCCCTCCTCGACGAACTTCTCGACGATCACGCCGTCGAACGGCGCCAGGCTCTTGGCGTCGCGCAGCTTCGCGTCGATCGCGCGGATCTCGGACTGGGCACGGAACATCGCGCTGCGTGCCTGCTCCATGCGGGTGCTCGACGCATAGAGATCGGCGCTACGTTCGGCGCCGCGGTCGCGCTGGCCGAAGAAGTCCTCGGCCGGCCGCGTGAACATCTGGTCGAACAGGTTGGGGATCGCCATACCGCCGGGTGCGTTCGACGACTGCGGCGACCACAGCTCGCGCGAGTACTGCACGCCGGCATTGCGCAACTCCGCATCGGCGGCCGCCAGCTGCGCATAGGCGGCGCTGCGCTTGGCGAGCAGTTCGTCTTCGTCGAGCGCGACCAGGGTCGTACCGGATTCGAATGCCTCACCCTCGATGCCGGCGATGAACTTGACCCGCCCCGGCAGCTGCGCCGCCAGCGTCACCTCTTTGAACGGCACGACGTTGCCACTGACGACCACGGTTGGCGTCTCGGAAGACTCCTTGACGACGAAGATGTCGGCGTACTCGGAGGCCTGCACGGTCGCGGAGACCGCCAGCCCGAGTGCGGCAGCCGTGACGGTTACGATCAGATTGTTACGCATTCTGCTCTCTGAAGACTGGTTGGTGGCGGCGACGCACCGGCCACGGCGGCCGCGGGGAGCGCCAGGATCACCGGCCGGCCCCGCACTGTCGGGGTGGCATTGCGGGGCCCTGGTCGTGGTCATCACCGGTGCTGGCCGGTGATACGCCGTCCGAAAGGGTCGAGGTGGAACGCCGGAGGGGATCGAGAAAGTTGTTCAAAACCGGCAGCAACCCTCTGAACAAACACAAGAAACCATCTCTCAATCCTGCCTCTTTCTGTCCCTGGAGACAGGCGCGCCGAACCTCGCTGATTGGCGCAATTATCCGTCAGGCGGCAAAGCAATTGCAATCCGTGGGATCCCCGGCCGCGGGCGATGCGTCGGCGACAGCGCCGGCCGCGTCGACGTGGCCCGGCCGCCGCCCGGGCCGACCGGCGAACGCGGCACTGCGCAGACGGTCGGGCGCGGGTTACCATGCGCGAAACAACCGCTGAGGACGAGGAGAAAACTGAACATGCGCGGCGCAGGCCCAGTCATCGAGACCCGTCTCAAACACCTCGAAGCCCACCTGGAACAGGAAAACCCGGTCCTGCTGACGACCGTGCAGAGTTTTCGCGCCCTCGACGGCATCGCCTACCGGATGGGCCTGTTCAGCCCGGAGCAGTCCTTCGCGACCCAGATTCCGTGGTGGCCATTGATCTCCGTGCTCGGCACGTTCTCGGCCGGCAAGTCGACCTTCATCAACGACTACCTGGGCATGAGACTGCAGCGCAGCGGCAACCAGGCCGTCGACGACAAGTTCACGGTGCTGTGTTTCAGCAGCCAGTCGACGACCCATGCCCTGCCCGGCCAGGCCCTCGACTCCGACCCGCGATTCCCGTTCTACAAGATCAGCAGCGAGATCGAGAAGGTCGCCGCCGGCGAAGGCTCGCGCATCGACGCCTATCTGCAGCTGAAGACCAGCGCCAGCCCGGCCCTGCGCGGCAAGATCCTGATCGACTCGCCTGGGTTCGACGCCGATGCCCAACGCACGTCGACGCTGCGCATCACCGATCACATCATCGACCTGTCCGACCTCGTGCTGGTGTTCTTCGACGCCCGCCACCCCGAGCCGGGCGCGATGCGCGACACGCTGGATCACCTGGTCAGCAAGACCATCAGCCGTCAGGACTCGGGCAAGTTCCTGTACATCCTCAACCAGATCGATACCACGGCGCGCGAGGACAACCCCGAGGAGGTCGTCGCCGCGTGGCAGCGCGCGCTCGGCGAACGCGGCCTGACCGCCGGTCGCTTCTTCACGATCTACAACGAGGAGGCCGCCAACCCGATACCCGACGACGCGCTGCGCCGCCGCTTCCAGTCGAAGCGCGACACCGATCTCGCCGACATCCACGAGCGCATGGAGCAGGTCGAGATCGAACGTGCCTACCGCATCGTCGGTTCGCTCGAGAAGACCGCGCGCGGATTCGAGGAGACCACGGTACCGGCGCTGCAGCAGCTGCTCGATCGCTGGCGCAAGCGCAGCCTCCTCGGCGACGCCGTCGCCGCAATCGCGCTGCTCGCCGCGTTCTTCGGCATCACGATGCAGCTCGGCCAGTGGCAGGGCACGCGACTCACTGCGGGATGGTGGGAGACGCTCAGCGCGACACCGCTGCGCCTGTACCTCGCCGCGCTCGGCGCCTACCTGGTCTGGCTGCTGGTGCATTTCGGCGTGCGCCGACTGGCCGCCAGCTCGCTGCTCGGCGCCGCCGACCGCGTCGGTCGCCAGCTCGGCATCCGCGGCAGCCTCAAGGAGGCCTTCCGTATCAACACCAAGCCGTGGCGCAGCATCTTCGCGCGCCACCCGGCCGGCTGGTCGCGGCGCAGCCGGCGCCATGTCCAGAAGGTCCTCGAAGACGCCGACCGCTACGTCCAGGATCTCAACGACCGCTTCACCGATCCGTCCGGCAATCCACCGATCGAGCTAACGAACCGGGCCAGCGACGCCAGCCCGCCGGCCGACGTCGGCGACCCACCGCGGGCGGCCGCCGCCGACTGACAGCCGCGCGCATGCCGCGCATCGGCATCGACCTCGGCGGCACCAAGATCGAAGGCATCGTCCTGGCCGACGACGGCACTGCCAGCGCGCGCCAGCGCGTCGCGACGCCGGCCGGGCGCTACGACGCGACGCTGGACGCCGTCGTCGCGCTGGTCGGCGAACTCGAGCGCCACTGCGGCCAGACCTGCAGCGTCGGCGTCGGCACGCCGGGCGCGCTGTCACCGACCAGCGGACGCCTGCGCAACGCCAATTCCACGTGCCTGAACGGCAGCACGCTCGACCGCGATCTCAGTGACCGTCTCGATCGTCCCGTGCGCATCGCCAACGATGCCAACTGCTTTGCGCTGTCCGAGGCCCGGGACGGCGCCGGCAGGGACGCGGCCGTCGTGTTCGGCGTGATCCTCGGCACCGGCACCGGTGGCGGTGTCGTCGTCGACGGCCGCGCGCTGGTCGGCGGCAATGCGGTCGCCGGCGAATGGGGACACAATCCGCTGCCCTGGCCGCTCGACGACGAACGCCCGGGACCGCCGTGCTACTGCGGCAAGCGCGGCTGTATCGAGACCTTCCTGTCGGGCCCGGGCCTGCTCAACGACTACGACGGTGCGGCCGCTGCCGACTCGGCGCAGGCCGTGGCCGCGCTCGCCGCCGCCGGCGATGCGCCGGCCGAGGCCTGCCTGCGGCGCTACGAAGACCGCCTGGCGCGTGCGCTCGCGAGCGTCATCAACGTGCTCGATCCCGACGTCATCGTGCTCGGCGGCGGCCTGTCGAACCTGGCACGCCTGTATACCAACGTGCCGCGGCACTGGTCGCGCTACGTGTTCTCGGATGCCGTCGGCACCCGTCTGCTGCCGCCCGTTCACGGCGACAGCAGCGGCGTTCGCGGGGCAGCGTGGCTGTGGCCAGCGCGCACGGGCTGAGTACGCGATCAGGCGTGCAGGGTGCCGGCCAGTGCCTGCAGCGCGTCGTAGTTGGCAAGCAGCGCCGACGAGCGGTACTCGCAGTAGGCATCGTCGACACCGACGACCCGCAGCGTGTCGTCACGCCCGTCGGCGGCATTGTCTATCCAGCGCCGCGCGGCCGACAGCAGATGGGCCATCGGCGACAGCGACCCGACGTCGTCGGCCGCACCCAGCTGTTCGATGCTGTCGCCGACCACTGCGGGCAGTTCCCAGTGCCGCGCGAGCAGCGCACCGGCGGCCCAGCGGTCGGTGCCGAGCGCGGCGCGCTCGACGTCGGCAACCTTGCGCCCGGGCCCGGGGTGCTCGGCCAGCTGCGTCAACACCGCGTTCATGTCGCGCGGCCGCGCGTGCACGAGCGCCAGCTCGCCGATGTTGTGCAACAGTCCGGCGAGATATGCCGCATCGGCATCGGGCTTGTCGGGCAGTGTCGCGGCGCGCGCCAGGCCGCCCGCGAGTTCCGCCGTGCCGAGGGCGACGATCCAGTAGCGCGTCGCATCGAACGCCGGGCAGCGCGACACGTCGAGCGCACCGTTGAGCGCGATGCCGAACGCTAGGTTGCAGACCATGCGCAGCCCGAGTACCTGGACGATCGCCTGCTTGACCGTGAGCACCGGTTGGCGTGACGCGTAGTACGCCGAGTTCGCGATACCGAGCACCTTGGCAGTCAGCGCCGGGTCCTGCGCGATAGTCGCCGACAGGTGATCGACATCGACGTCCGGGTCGATCGCCATGACCAACAGGCGGCGCGCCGTCGCCGGCATCGGCGGCAGCGTCTCGATCGCAATCAGTTCCTCGTACACGCGTCTGGTTTCTCGCTGCGAAGGCCCGGGCGCCGGGCGAACGGGTCCGGACTCGTAGACTGGAGCGGCACACGCCGGGCATTCTTGACCCCTGCACCCGGGGATCGTGACCTGGGCACAATGCCCTGCTAGAACAAGGGTTTCTGTGCAGCCCGGTTGACAAGGTGTACAGGACACACTATGTTGATCGTGTATCAACGACACTTAGGTCAGCATGAGAGCGCCGAACGAGACCTTCAGCTACCCCTACCCGCACCCGGCGGTGACCACCGACGTCGTCGTGTTCACGATTCGCGACGGCCGCCTGAGCATCCTGCTGGTCGAGCGCGCCAACCCGCCGTTCGCGGGCAACTGGGCATTGCCCGGCGGCTTTCTCGACATCGGCGAGGACCTCGATGCCTGCGCCGCGCGCGAGCTCGAGGAGGAGACCGGCATCAGCGGGCTGTACCTCGAACAGCTGTACACCTTCGGCGCGACCCATCGCGACCCGCGCGAGCGCGTTATCAGCGTCACCTATTACGCGCTGGTGCCGCTCGACGCGCTGGCGACGCCGCGCGCCGCAAGCGACGCCGCCGCCGTCGGCTGGCACGCGTTCGACGCGCTGCCGCCGCTGGCGTTCGACCACGCCGAGATCGTGCAGATGGCGCACCGGCGGCTGGTCGCCAAACTCGACTACTCGACGATCGCGTTCGGCTTCATGCCGAAGACCTTCACGCTCAGCGAGCTGCAGGGCGTCTACGAGATCCTGCTGCACCAGGCGCTGGACAAGCGCAATTTCCGCAAGCGCATGCTGTCGCTCGACCTCGTCGAGGAGACCGGCAAGCTGCGGCGCAACGGCAAACACCGACCGGCGCGTGAGTACCGTGTCAAGCATCCCGAACGGGTGGAGATCATCAAATGAACACGCAGGCGATCGAATTCCGCACCCCGGTGCCGCGGGTCAAGGTGCCGGCACACCCGGTCTGGCCGACGCTCAGTGCGCAAGACAAGGATGCACTCAAACAGCGCATCGCGGACCTGTTGCGCGCGCAAAACGCCGTGCTGGTCGCTCACTACTACGTCGACGGCGACCTGCAGGAGCTCGCCGAGGCGACCGGCGGCTGTGTTGCCGACTCGCTCGAGATGGCGCGCTATGGCACGACCAGCGACG
>JASJCU010000132.1 GCA_030065815.1 Gammaproteobacteria bacterium
CGCGCGCAGCGTGATCTCGCGTTGCAGCCGATGCATCGGCTTGCTGGTCTGAAACGCGACGACACGCCGCCAGCCGAGTTTCTGGAACAGTGCGCGCATCTCGGCCGGCGTGTCCCAGAGGTTCTCGAAATCGTGGTGCGACGGCGCCTGCACACCGTGCACGCGACCGCCGACGTAGACCGGCTGCACGCTGTCCCGCAGGTAGCGCACCCCCGGATGTGATGGATCGCCGGTGCCGTAGACCGCGTGCGCCTCGGCGTCCCGATCCGGCTGCCAGATGTCCTCGACATCGAGCACCGCCGGCATGAAACCCTCGTTGTCGCGCAGCGCGATGCGGTCGCCGACCGACAGCTTGTCGGCGAACCCCTGAGGCACATCGAGCACGATGGGGATCGGCCACAGTGTTCCGTCGGGCAGGCTCATCGCATCGACGACAGGGTCGTACTCGGCACGTGTCATGAACCCGGTCAACGGCGAGAACGCACCGTTGAGCAGCAGCTCGAGGTCGCAGAGTTGCCGCTGCGACAGCGTGATCGACGGGAAATCGCCCGAGGTGTTCTTCAGTTCCTCGGCCTGCTCGGCATCGACCAGCAGGTCGACCAGTTCGCCAGCGTGCGGTTTGACATCAGCTTTCATTGGCGGGCACCACCTCAGCCCAGTTGTTGTTCAGCATTGGGTTCGATGCGCCGGTACTCGTGGGCAACCGGCGACTTGCACGGGTCAATCAACAGCCCCAGGGGCAGGTAGCGGCCGGCGCGCAGCGACATGAAGCCGGGCCTGCGCTGTTACTCGGCCTTGATCCCCGGCGACGACCGGTTCGAGTTCCAGCATCGCCATCGCGCGGCGGGCGCGGTGGCAGCGTCGGAAGGCCCGAGAACCGCGACGGGCTCTAGAATCCTCACCAGGATGCAATCGTCGCTATCGGCACGCCGTTCGAGGCTGCACGGCAGCGGGACGCCGGCGTTCGGCTCCTCGGCGATCACCCGGTCGGCACGCACTGGGTTGCAGGCTCGCGGGATGCGGTGCGGCGGTACCGCTTCGCCGATCTTGTTGCGGAACATCGCCTGCACATCGACGCCATTGACGGTGCCGAGCTTCTCGGCCAGTCGCGCGTCAGGCGCGGCCGTTTCGGCCTCGGCAAGCGGCCTGTTCAACGTCACATTGCACTCGTACATCTCCATCTCCGACGCGGCGATCGACTGCGCATCACGCGGCGACACATTACGCCGCAGCGGCGCCGCGCACAATGCCAGATCGCCGAGGCATCCGGCGCGCCGCATCCGACTGCCGTGCCGCACCGCTGGTGTCTGGGTGAGGTTGCACGACGGCACGCCTGGCCGGGGGGGGGTTGCGCCGGATCGCTGCCGGACCCAGGGCTGGTTGCCGTGAACCACGGGACGGCAGGCCACGGAAGGGCGCGCCGGCCGCCGGCATGCCGGATTCGTTCCCTTCCCAAACGCCCGCTCGACGATAAAGTTTCGCCGTGCCAAGTCGCTGGTCTCTGTTAGGGAGCGGCATTGATGCAGCGACGATGAGCGACGACCTCGACTACGACGCGTTCTACGCCCTCGTCTCGGACGCGGTGACGCAGGGTACCACCTGCACCGTGTTTGGCCGCACAGACAGCAAGCACTCGGTGATCCTCAGTGTCGATCGCGGCGACATCGTCTGCCTGCGCTGCGGCACCAAGACCGGACATGACGCGATAGCGGCACTGCGACAGATGCAGCGCGGCAGTTTTCGCGTCGACGATACACCGCTGAAACTACACTCCGGCGCACCGCCGCCGACCGCGGAGATCATCGCCGCGCTGCATCCGGCGACCGCGGTATCCGACGATGACGTCGGCGACACCAGATCGACGCAGCGTGTCGAACCGACGCGCGAGGCGGTCTTGCTGTGCGACCTGCTGTCGCGCTACGTGGGGCCTGTCGCACCGCTGCTGTGCTCGGAACAGATCGGTGCCGTCGGCGGGCTCGAGCACCGCGGACACCTCGAGCTGGTGCTGGGCCGGCTGGCGCTCGAGATCGAAGACGCCGCCGAGGCCGACGAGTTCGTGTCCGCGGCGCACCGCGCGCTCGGTGCGAGTCTGCCCCCGCAGCCACGGCCTCCGTCGCAGGCCGCGACGTCGCCGGAGGATGCGACGCCGTTCGATGCCGGCGACGCCGAGGCGGTCCTGGGCCAGCTCCTTGCCGACTACCTGGGACCCGTCGCACCCGTCATCTGTGAAGAGCAGATCACCGCCGCCGGCGGACTGCACAGCCACAGGCAACTCGCGGCCGTGATATCCGGCCTCGCCTACGAGATCGCCGAGCGCGACGAATCAGAACGCTTCCTGGCACAAGCCCGGGAGGCCTTCGGGCCGGTTCTGGACTGAGCCGATTCGTGCATCAGGCTCGCGGCTTGGTCATGCCGCCCTTGCGCATGCGCTTCATCAACTGTGCAAAACTGCGCCGCAGCAGTTCAACCGATCGTGCGAGGTCGCCGATCTCGTCGTCGCGCGGCATGTTGAGCGGCTGATCCAGGCGACCCTTGGCGATCGCGTGAGCGGTCTCGGTGATCTGCAGCATCGGCGATATCAGATTGCGCCTGACCAGCAGGTTGATGGCGACGAACACCAACGCAAACAACAGCGTCAGCAGGCCGATCGCGATCAGGCTGCGCTGCATCGCTATGCTGTCGATATCGGCGATCGGCACACCGACCACCTCGAGACCGACCACATCGCCGACCTTGTAGTGGTAGCCGCTGCCGCGCCCGTACTCGGCGGTGACCTCGGCCGGCACCTTCGACGGTTCGCCGTGGCACCGCAGGCAACCCTTCTTACTGACGATCGGTGCGCTGCGCACGAGCATCTGCTGACCGTCGAGCAGCCCCTCGACGCGGACTTCACGAAGATCGCGGTCGCTTCGGAAACGTTGCAGCACGTCGCGCTCGAGCGGCTGCGGACTGTTCTTCGCATTGAGCGGGTTGTCCGACACGTTGCGTATCGAATAATTCTGTTGCATGCCTTTGAAGTTCTCGGCCACGCGGGAAATCGCGACGATTCCGGACATGCCGGCGGTATGGAACAGTCCCTGCTTGAGAAAATAGGGCCGCAGGTCGGTACCGACATAGCCCTTGATCGACTTGACGATGTCGACCAGCATGCGCAGCTGCGTATTCGACTGCTGATAGACCTCGTGGCGGGTATACAGGTATATCGTCGGCGCGCTGATCGCGATGCTCAGTGCGTAGACCGCCAGAATCGACAGGTTGAACCGCCGGGTGATGCTGCCGCGAGCCGTCTGTGTTTCTGCCATGATGACACTTGCCAAATCCTGTTGAGAGCCTGGGCACCAGCGTCGACATCGATTGATCCCTGACACGGCGCCACTAACCTGGTTAGCGCCATCGAGCGGCAGATTCTTTAGCCCGACGCTGCCGCCCCCCGGCCCACGGACTCAGGCCATCACGCCGGCAGCTGCCGAGACCTCGGCTACAGGTGTCCGGGACTGGGGCCCCGGCACTCTGCGGCCCACGGTCGGGAGCGCCGGCGCCCGGCGCCTGTGCCGCCGTACAGATGGCCGGGCAACCGGTCGACGTCGGTGTGCGCACGCCGGTGGCGCGGCACCGATCGCAACCCGGGAGCCGGGTCCTGACCCAGCGGACTGGCGTGCAGCATGGCAGCGTGCCCGGTGGCACCGGCAGTACGAATCCGATTCGCCGCTCCGCGACTCGACGCTGCGGGGCGCCGACCGGCGCACCGGGTGGGACGCGATCGCCGGTCATCGGACTACGCAACGCGGGCAACGCCGGGACCCCTGAACGCGGTGTCGCCGTTACCGTTGTCGACGCAGAGATCGGGTCGCCGTTGTGCGGTCGATCATGACGGCCCGCAGGGCAGGTGACGTGCGGCGCGTCTCCAGCGCACCTCGTCGAACCGCAAGGGTTCTGATCGAGGCCGCCGTCCACCGGAAAAACAAATGGCCCCGAGTCGGGGCCTACTGCGCTATTGGCGGAGAAGAAGGGATTGATTCGCTGCTATGCAGCTTCCTGCGGCGCGGCTCCGCCGCCCCTTGTCGAACCTCAAGGGCTATCATCGAGACCACCGCTCACCGGATAAAGCACAAGGCCCCGTAACGGGGCCTTGTGCTTTATTGGCGGAGAGGGAGGGATTACTCGGGGCTTCGCCCCTCGCCCTTCGGGTCGCCGCCGCTGCGCGGCGACGATCTGCGCCAACGCTTACGCGTTGGCTTGTCGAACCACCATTTTGAGATCGAGGGTTCGAATACATCACTCGCAGCCACAAACGAAAAAAGGCCCCACAAGGGGACCTTTTTTGGGTTTGGCGGAGAGGGAGGGATTGATCCGCTGCTACGCAGCTCACCCCTTCGGGGCGCCGGCACAGCCGGCGTCTGCGCCAACGCACCGCGTTGGCTGTCGAACCACCATTCAGACATCGAGGGTTCGAACCCGACCGAATCCACAAATTCAAAAGGCCCCACGCGGGGGCCTTGTGAATTTGGCGGAGAGGGAGGGATTCGAACCCTCGATACGCTATTAACGTATACACACTTTCCAGGCGTGCTCTTTCAACCACTCAGACACCTCTCCCGGAACACCGCCGGCGTGCGGCACGACGCGCGACGCGACCGCCGGGGCAAGGCGCGAGAGGGTAAACCAGACATCAACGCGGCGCAACTTCGCGGCGCACGTCGATGTCGCGTCAGAGATGGTGACTGACCGGTGCGCGCGGCGCGTGTTCCATCAGGTCGCGAAAGTCTTCGCCACGCATGTGGATCAGGTGCTCGTGATCGCCGGATTCGAAATAGATGTCGGGCTGGTGGGCCAGCGCCGGGTCTATGACGACGTCGACGCCGTACGGTTCGCCGATCGCCGGGATGGCACCGCACTCGCAGTCGGAAAAGGTCGCTTCGATCTCTTCTTCGGGGAGCATCTCGAGACTGCGCGCGAGCACCTGGTTGAGACGGTCGAGTTCGAGGCGATGGGTCGCCGGAATCACCGCCAGCAGGTAGCTGTGGTCGTCGCCGAGCAGGACCGGTTTGGCCACCTGGTCGCCGGGTACGTGCGCGGCCTCGGCGGCGCGCATCGCGGTATTGGTGTGGGGGTGTTCGACCACCTCGTATGCAATCTTACGGCTCTCCAGGAATTCCTCGAGCGTCGTCGCCACTGCCATTCCTCAATCCTCCCGCAAACATTGTCACCCGGGGCGCTGCCCCGCCCGCCGGCAAACCTGTCATCAGGGAGACCAACCCTGCCGCGAAATCATCGAAGTCGCGGGGTTTTGCCGCCGCTTTCAAGTATAGTCAGGCTTTCGCAACCTACCCGTGCCCGCTGTCCGGATGAGCAAGTCGCAGAAACGCCGCAAGAAACCCACGTCAACCCTCGCCCAGCAAGCCGATCGCCACCACCTCTACGAACTCTCGGTGCAATGCGCCGAGTCCGAGATCGATTTCGTCGACGACACCTACCGCAAGCTGCGCGGTCGCAAGGCGCGGCTGCTGCGCGAGGACTTCTGCGGCACCGCGAACGTCTGCTGTGAGTGGGTGAAACGCGGCGGCAAACGGCGCGCGATCGGCGTCGATCTCGACCCCGACGTGCTCGGCTGGGGGCGCAAGCACAACCTCGGCCGCTTGGACAGGAAGCAGCGCGAACGCATCACGCTGCTGCAGCAAGACGTCCTCCACGCCAAGACCGAGCAGCCCGACATCGTCTCGGCGATGAATTTCAGCTACTGGCTGCTGCAGGACCGGGCCCTGCTCAAACGCTACTTCGTGAGCGTGCGCAAGGCACTGAAATCAGACGGCGTCTTCTTTCTCGACGCGTACGGCGGCTATGACAGCTACCACGAGGTCGAGGAACCGCGCGAGATCGACGATGGCGGCGACGGCTTCACCTATATCTGGGAACAGGCTTCCTTCAATCCGATCACGCACAACCTCGTCTGCCACATCCACTTCGCGTTCCCGGATGGTTCGACCCTGCCCAACGCGTTCAGCTACGACTGGCGGCTGTGGACCCTGCCGGAGATCCGCGACCTGCTGACCGAGGCCGGATTCCGCCGCGTGACCGTGCACTGGCAGGGCTGGGACGCCGACGGCGAGCCCGACGGCGACTTCAGACCGGCGCTGACCGCCGACGCGGATGCCGGCTGGATCTGTTACCTGACGGCCGAGAAATAGGCCGCGGCGCGCCGTCGGTGGGCGCGGCCCGGGTCAGTTGAACAGGCCCTTGAGTGCCTCGCCGACATTGCCCTTGAGCTTCTCCTCGACCTTTTCCTGGACCTTCTGCTTGACCTCTGCCTTCTTCGCGTCGAGCTGCGCCTTGGCCTTCGCGCTCAGCGCCGCCTCGAGATCGGGCCGGTAGCTCGGATCGGTCAGCGGGCCGGTCACGCGCACCGGGATCGGCACCCCCGAAAGCTCGCTGCCCGACTTGCCGCCCTGGCCCTCCAGCGTCCCGACCAGCTCGGTGACGACCAGGTAGTCGATGGTGTCGCGCGGCAGATCGACCTCGCCCTTGCCCTCGACGCGCAACAGCGGCGACTTGGCGGTCAGGTCTTGGTTCTTGATCACGCCGTTGGTCATCGTCAACGACCCCGTCAGCTCCGAGAAATCCGTCTGCCCCGGCGTGCCGGTCGCCAACGCGTCGCCGCCCAGGCCGAGCCGGGAACTGCCTTCGCGAATGACCTGGGCGATGTTGACGCCCTTGACCGCGCCGTCCTTGAACGCGAAGCGCGACGTCCCATTGAGGCTGCGGCGCACCTCGGCCTCGCTGAGTCCGACCGCGGTGATATCGACATGCAGCTCGCCACGCCCGAGCAGGCGGTCCTGGCCGGCGACGTCAGCGAGCAGTTGACCGACCTGGATGTTGTTGAAGCTCTTCTTCGCCGCGACCTTCGGCGTCTTGCCGCTGGCGTTGACAACGACGCGGCCGTTGAACGTGCCTTCGTAGAGCTTGGCGGCCATCGGATCGACCGTCAGCACGCCCTTTTTCGACACGATCTTGGTCGACACGTCGCGCAGGCGTGCATTGTTGACCTTGAGGCTGCCGATCGTGAACTCGCCGACGAAATCGAGCGGCCGCAGCGCGGCGAACGGATCCCCGGCCGGTGGCGCCGACGCGTCACCGGAATCACCTGTCGCCGCGGCGCCGCTGTCGCCGGCGTCGCCGGCGTCGCCGGGCGGCGGCATGTAGCGATCGAGATCGATCTGGTCCAGCGTCAGCCTGGTGCGCACGACCGGACCGGTCGGATCGAGGACGTGCACGTGGCCGTCGAGGCTCGAGTCGTCGAGTTTCAGTTTCAGCGGATCGAGTTTGAGCGCGCCGTCCGCGTAGCTGAAGCCGATGTCGCCGCCGGCGCGCGTCAGCGCCGCCGGATCGGTGGTCTCGATCGGGCTCGCGAACATCGACGCCAGCGTCTTGAGGTTGGTCTCGGCGATGCTGAGCTTGCCTTCCGCGGTCGGGTTGCTCTGCATCGACGCCACGGCCACGCGGCCCTTGGCCGCCATCGCCGGTCCGCTGACCTCGAGGTTGTCGAGGCGCAGGGTGTCGGCCCTGGTGTCGGCCACCAGATCGGTCTTCAGGCGCAGCTGCGCGCCGCCGGACGGCAGGCCTTCGCCCGCGGCATCGAGTTCGAGCACGAGGTCCGCCACCTCGAACACCGCGAGGTCGGCGTCGCTCGACACGGTCGCGTCCAGCGCCGCCTTCAGTGTCATCGCCGGCTTGTTACTGGTGAACGTGACCCCGCCCTCGACCGGGACCGTGGCACCCGGCGCCAACGCGCCGGTGACCAGACGCACGCCCTCGAGCAGATAGGTCTGGCCGGCCTGGCGATCGTCCCACGAGATGTTGGCGTCCTCGATCTGGATGCCCTGCACGCTCAGCGATACCGGCGCCCCGCCGTCGTCGGCGGGCGCGCTGTCGGCCTTTGACGCCGCTGAATCGTCGGCGGCGGCGAGATCGTCCCAGTTGGTCTTGCCGCTGGCGTCCTTCTCGAGGTTGACGCGCAGGCCAGTGAGCACGAGCGTGTCGACCTCGACCCGCCGACTGAGCAACGGCACCAGTTTGACCTTGAGCCCGAGCTGCTCGATCTCGGCGAAGGCATCGGCCTCGAATCCGGGTGCGTTGCCGATCCTGACGCCACCGGTCTCGATGCCGAGCCACGGGAACACCGACAGGCTGAGGTCGCGCTCGATGACCAGGTCACGGCCGAGGGTCTCCTTGGCCTTGGCGACGATCTGCGGCTTGTAGTCGTTCGGATCGATCACCATCGGCAATATCACGACCGCGGCCACGGCCAGCAACACCACTACCAGCACCAGGCCCAGCAGCCACTTGATCAACGAAGCCATTCTGCCCCTCCGTTATCGGCAGACCGGTGGGCCTGCACAGCAAGTCGACGGCGCGCGCGTCCGGCACGCCGCGCCGGTTGGTCTCAGGCCACCTTGTGTTCGTAGAGGTGGACGTCGCGCTGCGGGTACGGGATGCCGATGCCCGCGTCATCGAGGCGCAGCTTGACCGCCTCGGTGGCGTCGAAATGGATGCCCCAGTAATCGGCGGTCTTGCCCCACATGCGCATCACCAGGTTGACGCTGTTGTCGGCGAGCTCCGACACCGCGATCACTGGCGCGGGATCGGTGAACACCCGCTGGTCGCTGGCGGCGATGTCGTTGAGTATCTGCTTCACCTGCGCCAGGTCGGCATCGTAGGACACGCCGACGACGAGATCGACGCGTCGCGTCTCCTTGGCCGAGTAGTTCGTGATGTTGCCGTCGTAGATCGCCGAATTGGGCACGATCACGGTCTTGTTGTCGGGCGTCGTCAGCGTCGTCGTGAAGATCTTGATCGACTCGACGCTGCCGGACACGCCGGCCGCCTCGACGAAATCGCCGACCTTGAACGGGCGGAAGATGATCAGCAGGAAGCCGGCGGCGAAATTGGCCAGCGAGCCCTGTAATGCCAGGCCGATGGCGAGGCCGGCGGCACCGAGTATCGCGATGAAGCTCGTGGTCTGGATGCCGAGCTGGCCGAGCGCCGCGACGACGACGAAGACCATCAGGCCGATGTAGACGATGCTGCCGACGAAACCGATGACGATCTTGTCGACACCGCTGCGCTCGAGCATCTTCTCGACCAGTCGCCGCCCCCAGCGCGCGACGATCCGGCCAAACAGCAGAATCGCGAGCGCGGCCAGGACCTTGAGGCCGTAGACCGCCAGCAGTTCCTGGACCTGGGCGATGATCTGTTCCGGGTTCTCCATGGCTATTTCCTTCAAAACGTCTTAAGGAATCGATTACAAGCTAATGAATTAGCTACCAAATACTGTCTTCAATAGATCCGTCGTGCGGGCCACCGGGTTCTCGCGGATCGCCTTTTCCTCGGCGGCGAGCTTGACGAACAGGCCGTCCAGCGTCTTCTCGGTGACATAGCTGTCGAGGTCGAGCGAGTCGGTCTTCACCAGGCCGCCGAGGCTGCCGAGCCCACCGAGCATGCCGTCCGCCTGTGACTTCAATGACTTGTAGGCCGACGTCGCACCGGCACTGTCGGTGGCGCGGGCGACGATCGGGCGGATCGCGTCGGCCAGCGAGCCGCCGGCACGCTCGCGCAGGAAACGGGTCGCCGCGTCGTCGCCGCCGGCGAGGATGCCGCGCACGTCCTGCAGCGTCATGTCACGCACCGTGTCCTTGACGATCTCCAGCGTCTGCGGGATGGCCTGTTCGGCGGCGCGGTTGACCGTCGTCTCGAACTGGTCGACGTACTGCCCCTGCCCGGCCGCGCGCAGCCCCCTGGCGGCGGTGCCGAGGATACCCGGCAACGGGATCCGTACGCTGTTGTCGTTGAGGAAGCCGCCGTCACGGCCGAGCAGCGCGACCGCGCGTTCGGCGCCGATGCTCAGTGCCTCCTTGAGCCCGGA
>JASJCU010000133.1 GCA_030065815.1 Gammaproteobacteria bacterium
CCCTTGCGGATCGCGAGAAAGATCAGCAGCCCGCCGACCGCGATCATCAGGATCTGGCCCCAGACGATGTTGGCAATCCCCATGGATTGCCAGATGGCTTCCAGACCTTGCTCCATCATGTCGGTCAGCCCAGCGTCAGCAGGATATCGCCCACCTGGACGGCATCACCCTCTTTGACCACAACGGACTGCACGGTGCCCGACTCCGGCGACCGGACCTCGGTCTCCATCTTCATGGCCTCGAGGATCATGATCACGTCGCCGGACTGGACCGCCTGTCCGGTGGCCACGTTGATCTTGAAGATGTTGCCAGCCAGCGGTGCGGGGATGTTGAGCATATCGCCCGGCGGCGTCGCGGCGATCGCTGCCGGCGCGGCGGCGACCGGTTGGGCCGCAACCGGCTGAACCTGCGTGACCTCGCCGCCCGGCGCAACCATTACGCTGTAGCTGCGGCCGTCGACGGTGACCTGATAGGACTCTGGACCTGCTGCCGCCGGCGCCGGCGCCGCTGCCGGGACCGGCTCGGGTTCCTGGCCGGGCGGCGGCTCGAACGCCTCCGGATTGTCGCGGTTCTCGAGGAACTTCAGGCCGATCTGCGGGAACAAGGCGTAGGTCAGCACGTCGTCAATCTCCGCATCGGCGACGCGGATGCCGCGCTCCTTGACCAGGCCGCGGAACTCCTCGGTGAGCTTGTCGACCTCGGGCTCGAGCAGGTCGGCCGGACGGCAGGTGATCGGTTCGGCGCCGTCGTCGAGCACCCGCTGCTGCAACGCGGAATCGACCGGCGCCGGGGTCGACCCGTACTCGCCGCGCAGCACCCCGGCGGTCTCCTTGCTGATGTTCTTATAGCGCTCGCCGGTCAGCACGTTGAGCACCGCCTGGGTACCCACGATCTGCGATGTCGGCGTCACCAGCGCAATGTAGCCGAGATCCTTGCGTACCCGCGGGATCTCGGCGAGCACCTCGTCCATGCGGTCGGCGGCGCCCTGCTCGCGCAGCTGGTTCTCCATGTTGGTCAGCATGCCCCCCGGCACCTGGGCGACCAGGATCCGCGAGTCAACGCCGCGCAGCGAACCCTCGAACTTGGCGTACTTTTTCCGAACGCCGCGGAAGGCAGCGGCTATTTCCTCGAGCAGCTCGATATCGAGGCCGGTATCACGCTCGTTGCCCTGCATGATCGCGACCATCGATTCGGTCGCCGAATGGCCGTAGGTCATCGACATCGACGAGATCGCCGTGTCTACCATGTCGACACCGGCTTCGGCGGCCTTGGTCAGGGTCGTCGTGCTCATGCCGGTCGTCGCATGCGAGTGCAATGCGATCGGCACCGAGACCGTCTCCTTGAGGCGCGTAACCAGCTCGAAAGCGGTGTAGGGATTGAGGAGACCGGCCATGTCCTTGATGCAGATGGAATGGCAGCCCAGGTCTTCGAGGCCCTTCGCCATGTCGAGCCAGTACTGCAGATTGTGCACCGGGCTGACGGTATACGACATCGCTCCCTGGGCATGCCTGCCAACCTTCAGCGTCGCCTTGACCGCGGTCTCGAAGTTGCGCAGGTCGTTCATCGCGTCGAAGATCCGGAACACGTCCATGCCGTTGTCGGCGGCGCGCTCGACGAAGCGCTCGACGACGTCGTCGGCGTAATGGCGGTAGCCGAGGATGTTCTGCGCACGGAACAGCATCTGCATGCGCGTGTTCGGCATCGCCGCCTTGAGCGCGCGCAACCGCTCCCACGGGTCCTCGCCGAGAAAGCGGATGCAGGCGTCGAACGTCGCGCCGCCCCAGGTCTCGAGCGACCAGAAACCGACCTGGTCGAGTTTCTCGGCGATCGGCAGCATGTCATCGAGTCGCAGGCGCGTCGCGAACAGCGACTGATGGGCATCGCGGAGGACGACATCGGTGATGGCGAGTCTATTCGTGGTCATGGCACGTCTGGGTCCTGAAGTGTGGTGGCTGCGGCTCAGGCCGCACGGGACGCACGGTAGCGAGCGACTGCAACCGCAATGACGGCCACCAGCCGGCGGTTGTCGGTGACCGCGATGGCCTCGGGGACGGCCTGCCCGGGCGGCGTATCGTCGAGTCGTGCCGCGAGCTGCGACATGCCGCGCACCGCGAATACCAGCACCGTGAGAAAGCCGAACACGATGCCCATGCCGAGCAACAATAATTCACTGCCCTGGATCAACAGATCGACGACCACAAGCCCTCCCCCAAGATCGATTTTGGCGTCGCTTGCTCGCAAGCGCGGCGCTGGCCACCGCGGGAATCGCGCGGTTGGGCGCGCGCCAGACGCTGCATTTTAGTGGAATAACGGTGGGTCCGGTATTGAGAGATTCAATCCCCACCAAAGGCAGTCGGCGACCACAGGGTTTTTGCTAGACTCGGCGCAGCCGTTTTCGGACCGTAATCCATGTTGCAGCTCGTCCTGGGATCGACGTCGCCGTTTCGCAGCGAACTGCTGACGAAGCTCGGCCTGCCGTTCGTCACCGACGCCCCGCAGATCGACGAGACCGCACGCGACGGCGAGTCACCAGACGCCCTGGTGAGCCGCCTCGCCGCCGCGAAGGCGCACGACGTTGGTGCGCGCCACGATGGCGCGCTCGTGATCGGTTCGGACCAGGTCGCCTGTGTCGACGGCCGCATCCTCGGCAAACCCGGCGATCGCGAAACGGCCGTCGCACAGCTGTGCGCCGCGTCCGGCGAGACCGTCGACTTCCACACCGGGTTGTGCCTGCTGAATACCGGTAGCGGGCGGGCCCAGGTCGCCGTCGAACCGTTCGCGGTCGACTTTCGCGATCTCGACCGTGCGCAGATCGAGCGCTACGTCGACCGCGAACGGCCGTTCAACTGCGCCGGCAGCTTCAAGTCCGAGGGACTGGGGATCGCGCTGTTTGCGGCGCTGCGAGGCCGCGACCCCAATGCGCTGATCGGCCTGCCGCTTATCCTGCTGGTCGAGATGCTGGCCAGGGAGGGTGTCGCCGTGCCGTGATCGGCGTCGCGATCAGGCGGCCTCGCTGCGCAGGAAGGCGTCGAACATCAGTACCGACCAGAGCTGCGTGCTCCAATCGCGTTGGCCGCTATCGTGCTCGGTGAGCAGTCTGCGCAGGCGGTCTGGCTCGAACACGTCGGCATCGTGCAGGACTGTGCTGTCCAACGTCTGCACCAACCGTTCGCGCAGCGGACCCCGGAACCAGGCGGCGAGCGGCACCGCAAAGCCCTTCTTCGGGCGGTACAGGATGTCGCGCGGCAGTCTCGATTCCATGCTCTTCTTCAGCAGGTACTTGCCCTCGCCGCCGCGACGCTTGGCGTCGGTAGGCAGCGTCGCGATCCATTCGACCAGCTTGTGATCGAGCAGCGGGACACGCACCTCGATCGAATGGGCCATGCTCGCGCGATCGACCTTGGTCAGAATGTCGCCCGGCAGATAGGTCTTGAAATCGAGGTACTGGGCAAGCGCCAGCGGATCATCGGAAGCGGCGCGGGCCGCGTGATGGCGGAACACCTCGACGGCATCGTAACCCTGCAGTCGGTGTACGAAACCGTCGCTGTACAGCGAACGGCGCAGGTCGTCCTTGATCACCGCATTGATGTCCATGAAGCCGGTAACGACGTCCTGGCCCATCGAGATCAGGCCCTGGCGGCGGCGCAGCGCCGCCGGCATCCAAGACCAATCCGGATAGACGCGCCCGATACCGGCCAGCCCCTGGCGTACGGCGTCGGGCATCCTGCCCTTTGTCCGCAGATCGTCGAGCAGCTGCGCGTACCGCCGGTAACCGGCGAGGTTCTCGTCGCCGCCGTCACCGGACAGCACGACCGTGACCTCGCGCGCGGCCAGTTCGCAGACCCGGTAGGTCGGCATCGCCGAGCTGTCGGCAAAGGGTTCGTCGTACAAATCCGGCAGGCGGTCGAGCAACGAGTGGTCGTCGGGATCGAGCGATTCGACGCGGTGCGCACAGCGGTAGCGCTCGGCAACCGCGGACGCGTACTCGGCCTCGTTGTACTCGGCCTCGCCGAACGCGATCGAACAGGTGTTCACCGGATCGTCGCTGAGCTCGGCCATCAACGCGACGACCGTACTGGAATCGACACCGCCGGACAGAAACGCACCGAGCGGCACCTCGGACACCAGGCGGATATCGACGGCCTCACGCATACGTTCGACGAGTTCGTCCGCGTCGTGCTGGATGTCCCTCCGACCGGGTGCTGGTGCGATCGCCAGGTCCCAATACTGTCGCTGCCGCAGGTCGTGATTGCCACGCGCGACCGTCAGCGTATGTCCCGGACGCAGTTTTGCCGTGTTGCGGTAGATGCTGCGCGGCTCAGGGATGTATCCGAGCGCGAAGTACTCCTCGATCGCGCAGTCGTCGATGCGGCGATCGAGGCCCGGGTGGGCCTTCAGCGCCTTCAGTTCCGACGCAAAGACCAGTTCGCCGCCGGCCAACAGGCTGAAGTAGACCGGCTTGATACCGAGCCGGTCGCGCGCCAGGAACAGCAGCTCGCGGTTTCGGTCCCACAGCGCAAACGCGAACATGCCGCGGAAGCGTTCGACACAGGCCTCGCCCCAGGTCTCCCAGGCGTGCACGATGACCTCGGTATCGCAGTGCGTGCGAAAGCGGTGCCCGAGCGCCTTCAGTTCGTCGGCGAGCTCGGCGAAATTGTAGATCTCACCGTTGTAGACGACGACCACGCTGCCGTCTTCGTTGAACAAGGGCTGCTGGCCACTCGCAAGATCGATGATCGAGAGTCGACGATGGGCGAGACCGACGCCGGGTTCGACGTGCACGCCGCCTTCGTCCGGCCCGCGATGCAGCTGGCGCTGGTTCATGCGCTCCAGCAGCGTGCGGTCGATAGCACTGCGCTGACGCGTGTCGAAGATGCCGACGAAACCGCACACGGCCGCAACCCTCAGTCCGTTGTTCCGACCGACCTGTCTATCGCGGCGTCGAGCTTCGGCACCATCTCGCTGGCAAATGCGGCGAGCCGCCGCTCGGCGGCCTCGTCTTCGAGCGGACCGGACGGTGTCGTGATAACGATCCAGGCGCCGTCGGTGCGTCCCGGATAGATCCGGGCGAGTGCCTCGCGCGCCTTGCCCAGGTAGCGGTTGGTCAGGCTGTGGCCGGCCACCCGGTACCACTGCCAGACCCGGTGTTCGACATTCCGCCCATCGATCCGCAGCATCGCCCGCGCCCGGTTGACCGTTACCGTCTCGGCACCGAGGGTGACGTCGTGGCGGCCCTCGCGCGCGTAGCGCAGGAAGTCTTCGGCGATCCGGTTGCGATCGCTTATCGCCTCGGCACCCTGGCGCTGCCGCGGATACAGCGCAACGAACAGCTGGACCTCGCCCGCTGCCGAGCGATAGCGCGCGGCAATCTCATGCGCGGTCTCCAGATGGTTCGTGGTCCACAGCGTCGGCTCTTGCGACAGCGTCCAATTCCCGGCGCCGGCGGGCGCCTGCAGCGGCACCGCGACCTGCGGTTCGACGCTCTCGGCCCGTGTCACGCCCCACACCGTCAACGTGGCCGCCGTCAGCACCGCGACCGACAGTGCCGCGACGCGCAGATCGACGCTGCCCGCGCTGAGGCGGCGCGGCGGTGCCACGAACTGTGGCGGATCGTGCTCTTCCTGCCAGTACGACCCGATCCAGAACAGGATGAACATCACGAATCCAAAGAAGATCCAGCCGTAGATCAGGTGATCAACGCCGACCGCGTACTTCATATCGCTGAGGTGCCCGATCATGACGATCATGTACGCGCGCAGGCCGTTGGCGAAGATCGGCACGATCGCCGACAGCGCGATGAACAGCAGTCGCTTCCATAGCGTGTGATAGGTGATGTAGGCGTACATCACGCCGAGCGTCACCGACGCGATCAGGTAGCGGACGCCGCTGCAGGCCTCGACGACCGACCAGTTGCCCGACGGCACCGAGAACCACAGCCCGTCGCGGTAGACCGGGATCCCGGTCAGTTTCAGCGCGCCTACCGTGAATGAGGCCGTGAACTCCATCATCGGCGGGACCAGGTCCTCGCCCATCGGCACCGCGAACAGCAGGAACAGCAGCGGAAAGGCCAGGAACTTGGCCACCTGCCAGCCGAGCAAGGTCGCCACCGCCGATATCAGTGCGCCGACCAGGGCGAGCTGTTCGACGACGAGTACACCGGTCAGTCGTGCCAGGGTCCATGCGCCGAGACTCAACAACACCAGCGATACGAAAGCCGACGTCGGTTGCGGCGTGTAGGCGGCGAGGTGCGCGCGCTTCTGCCAGATCAGCCAGATCGTGATCGGCAGAATGATGAATCCGTGGGTGTAGGTCTCGAAGTTGTACCAGGTGTAGACCATCCCCTCGACGGTCGAACGGAACAACAGCAGCATGGCGACGAACACGACGACGCTAGCGACGAAGGTCGTGCGCCAACGAGCGGCGACTGACCCGGAGGCTTCGGTCGCTGCGTCGGGCACGGTTTCAACCCGCCGCTGCAATGTCGGACACCTGTTGTCGGTCGATACGCGGACGATACAGCACGTCGTCCATGCGGCCCCACGAAAAATCCGTCAGCAGCCGGGCCAGCCGGTATTCCATGCGATCGAGGTTGAGGTAGTGGCGGAACCGTGTCTTCGCATCCAGGCCGCGCTGCCGCGGCTGGCCGGGATCGATCTCCCAGGGATGGAAATAGAAGATCGCCGATTCGCCATCGGCATCGTTGACCCGGCGGATCGCCCAACGCATACCGGTGTACGGCACCAACCGGAACCAGCCGCCACCGCCGCAGGGCAGGTTCCTGCCACCGATCCGCACGGTCGTGACCGGAAACTCGTAGAATTCGTCGTCGAACGGCCGGAACCCGAAGCGCGGCGCATCCGGCATCCCGTAGAGGTCGTGTTTGATCGGGTAGATGCTCGAGCTGTAGCGGTGCCCGGTCTCTCGCAGGACGTCGAGCGCCCAGAGATTCTCGGCGCCTATCGAGTAGCTGGCGGCACGGTAGCCGATGACCGGCGAACCCGAGACATCCTCGAGCAGCGCCTTGGTACGCGTGACATCGTCGCGGAACGCGTCCTGATTCTGTTGCGTGACGCGAACGTGCGACATGCCGTGGCTGGCCAGTTCATGGCCACGTTCGACGATGCGCCGAACCAGCGCGGGATAGCGTTCCGCGACCCAGCCGAGGGTGAAGAAGGTCGCCGACACATCGTGTCGTTCGAACAGGTCGAGGATACGCTCGACGTTGCGCTCGACGCGGCACGCCTGCGAGTCCCAGTCGTCGCGGGCGATGTAGCGCTCGAACGCCGAGACCTGGAAGTAGTCCTCGACGTCGACCGACATGGCGTTGCGCACCGACGGCATGCTGTGCCAAGCCCTCAGGCCGCCTCGACCTGGCTGTCAGCCCACGCAATGAGGATATCGGCGATTCGCTGAGCCGCGCGACCGTCCCACAGCTCCGGCACCCGGCCGGCCTTGCCACCGGTCGCCAGCGTGTCGTCGAGACAGGCGCGTATCTTCGCCGGATCCGTGCCAACGACGGTGTTGGTCCCCTGCGTTACCGTGATCGGGCGTTCCGTGTTTTCGCGCAGCGTGATGCATGGCACACCGAGTGCCGTGGTCTCTTCCTGCAGACCGCCGGAGTCCGTCAGCACGACCTTGGCCTCGGCCATCAGCCCGAGGAGATCGAGGTAACCCAGCGGTTCGGTCAACGCGATGCGACTTGCATCCAATGCATCGTCGAGACCTGCATCGGCGATCCGGGCGCGGGTCCGCGGGTGGATCGGAAACACCATCGGCAGCTGGTTGCTCAGATCGGTCAGCGTGCCGACGAGACGACGCAACACGACCGGGTCGTCGACATTGGACGGTCGGTGCATTGTTATCAGGCCATAGCCGCGCGCGTCATGCGCGAAGCCGTCGATGCCGGCCAGCGTCGTGGCTGCGGGGACGGCGCGTTCACGGTTGGCGAGCAGCGTGTCGATCATAACGTTGCCGACGAAGTGCACGGCGTCCGCCGCTATGCCTTCGCGCGTGAGATTCTTCCCACCGTCAGGTTCGGTCGTGAACAGCAGGTCGGAAATCTGATCGGTCAGCACGCGGTTGATTTCCTCGGGCATCTGCCGGTCCCAGCTGCGCAGACCGGCCTCGACATGGACCACGGCCACGCCCTTCTTCGCCGCGACCAACGCACACGCGATCGTCGAGTTGACGTCGCCGACTACGAGCACGATAGCCGGCTCGAGTTCGTCGACGACCGGTTCGAAGCGGCGCATGATCTCTGCGGTCTGCTGCGCATGGCTGCCGGAACCGACACCGAGATCGATGTCGGGCTCCGGGATCTTCAGCTGGCGGAAGAACGCGTCCTTCATCGCCTCGTCGTAGTGCTGGCCAGTGTGCACGAGGCGTGCGTCTACACGGCCCGCACGCTCGCCGAAGGCGCGCATCAGCGGCGCGATCTTCATGAAATTCGGCCGGGCGCCGACGATGCACAGCACCCGGATTCGACGGTCAGAAGTCATCGTCATCGTCTGACTCGAGCTTGAGCAGGATCGCCTGCTTCACCATGCGGCGCGTTTTTGACAGTTTGCCGCGCAGGTCGTTGACCTCGCGCTCGAGGAACGCGATCCGACCCTCGAGATCACCGCTCCGCGACGGCTCGCCGGACATCGGAAACGCATGGTGCGCGGCCATCTGGACGGTCTCGTCGTAGTCGCCCTGGCCGACTTCCTGCGACATCTCCTCGACGACGGTCTTCACGTGCGATTCATCGAGCTCGTGCAGTTCTTCGAGTGACCCGAACAGCAGCAGCCGGTCACACAGATTGTTGACGCGACGCGGCACGCCGGCAGAGGCCTCGAAGATCTCGTCGAACGCCGAGCTCGAAATCGCCGGGTCGCTGCGCCAACCGACCAGTGCCAGCCTGTGCTCGACATAGGCCTGCAGCTCCTCGCGGTCGAGCGGTCGCAGGTGGTAGCCGGCGATGATCCGTTGCCGGACCTGCTCCATGCCCGGGCTCTGCAGTGTCTGCTTCAGCTCGAGCTGGCCGAGCAGGAAGCTCTGCAACAGGGCCTGGCCGTCCTCCTGGTAGTTGGACAGCATGCGCAGCTCTTCGATCGACCGTGGCGGCAGGTTCTGCGCCTCGTCGACGACCAGCAGCACCCGCCGGCCCTCGGCACGGCGGGCACGGAAGAAGGCCTCGAGGTTGCGCAGCAGCGCCGCCTTGGACAGGTTCTCGTGCGCCAGGCCGAACGAAGCGCTGATCAGGCGCAGCACCTCGTCTTCGTTGATCTGCGTCGACACCAGCTGCGCGGCGACGACGTTCTCATCGGTCAGCTCGTTGAACAGGTTGCTGACCAGCATGGTCTTACCGGTGCCGATGCCGCCGGTGATGACGATGAATCCCTCGCCCTGGCGCAGGCCGTAGCGCAGGTAGGCCATCGCACGATTGTGCCCGGTACTGTTGAAGAAGAACCGGGCATCAGGACTCAGCTGGAACGGCTTGCCCGACAGGCTGTAGAAGTTCTCGTACATCTTTCAGAGAAAACTTGAAATCAACGAAACGCCGATGCGGTTCTCGGTGTAGTCGTCACCGGCCGACTCGTCCTGTTCACGATGCAACACGTTCACCGACGCGCGCGTACGCGGTGAGAGCTGCTTGGACAGCGACATGCTGACGTCGTAGCTGTCGCTGTCGCCGTCCCGTGCGCCGTCGGTAGTGGTATAGCGGCTGTTCACCGAGGCCCTGTAGCCACCGCCGAGCTGCCGCGACAGCCGCAGCGAGAGGCCGAGAGAGTCCTCGTCCTGGTCGGTCACCTCGTAATCGCGCTGCGACACCGTGGCGGTCAGCGTCGCGGTCGTTCGGCGACCGGTCACGGTCACGGCACCGCGCACCTGGGTGTTCAGAAAGTCCTCGTCGATCTGTTCGAGCTCGGGGATGTTGACGAGGATCGGGTCGCCGGTATTCGGGTCGATGATAGGATTGCCGGTGTTCGCATCAACAAGGAAGAAGAACGAGTCGAGCAACTGGGACGAA
>JASJCU010000016.1 GCA_030065815.1 Gammaproteobacteria bacterium
CCGATATCGACACCGCCAGCCGGTCGACGCAAGGTCAGGACGACATCGCCGGCACCTACCGCTTCGACGCCTCCGCGGCGTTCGCGCTGCGCACGTTCGAAGGCCGCCTGGTGCGCGGCAAGGACCCGATCGATACGGCTCGAATCGCCGCACGCATCCGCGACATGGACGTCGACGTGCTCGCGGTGCAGGAAGTCGAAGACATCGATGTCCTGAAGCGCTTCAACGCCGTCGACCTCGGCGGGATGTATCAGGAGGTCGTCCTGATCGAAGGCAACGACCGTCGCCTGATCGACGTCGGCGTGTTGTCGAGACTGCCGCTAGGCGCGGTGACGTCGTTCCAGACCGCGGTGCATCCGGAATCGCCCGACGAGCGGGTGTTCGGCCGCGACCTGCTTGCGGTCGAGGTGCTCGACCGGCGCCGCCGGCGCAAACTGCTGACGCTGTACAACACCCATCTCAAGAGTCACTTCGTCCACCACAGCGCTGACCAGACAAGCGGCCGCATACGCAACAACGAGCGACGGCGGCGCCAGGCCGAGACCGTCGCGCGCCTGATCGGCGCGCAGCAGCGCCGCGGGGCGCGCTACGTGCTCGCCGGCGACATGAACGATCCGGTCGATTCCGATCACCTGGCCGCGATGCGCACGATCGACGGCGACCCGCTGGTCGATGCGCTGCGCACGCCGCTCGAATCACGCCCGGCGAAGGCCGAGACCCAGGGTGACGGGCCGCGCACGCCGGCCTGGACCTATCGGCGCAACCCTCCCGGCAGAGACACGCCACCCGAGTACTGGCTGTACGATCAGATCTGGCTCAGCCGCGGGCTGGCGGACCGGCTGCGCTCGGCACACATCGGCCGGCGGACCCGACACGGCGGTGACGGCAGCGATCACGATCCGGCATGGATCCATCTGGCGCTGTAGTGGCAAATGGGGGCGCCGCCACACGCGACGACGCGACCGACGGCCACCACGTTGCTCGCACTCACACGCCGCCGATCCGGGCCCTCGATGGGCAGATGCTCCAGCCCTGCCGGCTAGCAGCTGTCGATCGCGATCGATGTGACGACCGCCGCAGGCAGGCCGGTCGCGTGCCGGCATGTCGGTGAGGCCAATGAAGACAATGACGGCCCGCCGGCTTCGGTCAGGACCGGATGAGTGCAGAATATCTATAAATAACAGTTATTTAATAGAAATTATTAAAAATTTTTCTAGAAATGCGTCGGCGCGCAGCGACGTGCGGCGGTCCCTCCGCGATCATTCGCCAGTAAACACCTTCTCGATCAGTGCCATCTGATCTGCGGGCAGGTCACGCAGCGGTGCCGGCGTCAATGCCGGCAGCGGCTCATCACCCTCGATGACCCTGACGCTGGCCTGGTCCGCCGGTGGCGTTGGGGGCGATTCGGCCTCGACCATGACGATGCGCAGGTACAGCCCGATCGCCAGCGCCAGCAGCACGACCACCACCACCTTGGAATACAGCCCGCCACCCGGGGTCGCTTGATTGTCCGTCATCGCTAACCTCTTCGCCTGATCTTGTTACCGACATTATCCCTCATCTGCCGGCGCCGCTCAGCATGCATTTGCCGGCCCATGCCGTGGTCGAGGCCGGTGTACCCGGTGTCCACGCAACGACGGCGATAATCCAGTCACCGCGTCGTCCGACGACGCGCACGGTACGGCTTCTCGCCCGCTTCGAGGTCCCTGTGGATGCCCTTGCCGCTCGTGTGCACCAGGCCGACCGCGGACTGCCGTCCATCGGACCAGTACACGGTTGATGTCGACTGCCGGGCCAACGCTGGCGGCAACAGCTACCCGGGGTGATGCCGGGCATCGCGGTAGCCGTTGTCAGCGAGCCGCTGCCACGGTCAGTGCGCCACCGAACCCGCAGCGAGCAGCGCCATAGCGGGCATCATTCGGCGGCGACAACGGCAAGGATGCGGCGGGCGCGCTGCATGCCGTCTGCGAGATGACGATCGATCTCGGCCATCGTGATCGGGCCTTCGGACTTGCCCGCCGCCCAATTGACGCTCAGTGCCAGACACGCGTAGCACAGCCCGAGTTCGCGCGCCAACGAGGCCTCCGGCATGCCGGTCATGCCGACGACGTCGCAGCCGTCGCGCTCCATCCGCGTGATCTCGGCCGCGCTCTCCAGGCGCGGCCCCTGCGTGGCACCGTAGGTACCGCCGTCGTGCGTCGCGACGCCGGCGCGATGGGCACCGCGCAGCAGTGCCTCGCGCAGTTCGTCGCAATAAGGCCGCGTGAAGTCGATATGCGTGACCGCGGGCAGGTCGACCTCGAACAGCGTGTGCTCCCTGCCCCAGGTGTAGTCGATGATCTGGTCCGGCACCACCAGCATACCCGGCGACATCGAACGGGTGATGCCGCCGACCGCGGCCATGCCGATCACGTTCTCGACACCGGCGTGCTTCATCGCCCACAGGTTGGCGCGGTAATTGACACGGTGCGGCGGCAAGGTGTGTGCGGGTCCGTGGCGCGGCAGGAACACGATCGGGCTGCCGTCGAAACGACCGAACGTCAGCGGTGCCGACGGCTCACCGTAGGGTGTCGTGATGATCTCCTGGCGCTCGATGCTCAGCGCCTGCAGACGCGTCAGACCCGAACCACCGATGATTCCCAGTGCTTGCACTGACGCTGCGCCCCGCTCGCTGTCATTGATCGGCCACGGCGAAGATACCCGGGGCATTCCGCCAATAGCCCTTGTAGTCCATACCGTAGCCGAACACATAGCGGTCGGGCACGGTCAGGCCGATGTAGTCGACCGTCGGACGCACACCGCGGTCATGGGCCTTGCGCACCAGCACCGCGGCGCGCAGGCTGGCCGGCTCGAAACGCCGACAGAAGCTCAGGATGGAATCGAGCGTATAACCCTCGTCGAGGATGTCGTCGACGACCAGCAGGTGCCTGCCGGCCAGATCCTGGCTCGGCTCGACCCTCCAGTGCAGTTCGTCACCCTGGGTGCGTTCACGGTAGCGGGTGGCGTGCATATAGTCGACGCGCAACGCGAAGTGCAGCCGCGACATCAGTGCCGCCGTGGTCACGAGGCCACCGTTCATGACGCAGATCATCACGACATCGCGGCCGCCGAGGTCACGCTCGATGCAAACGGCCATGTCGTCGAGCGCACGCTGGACGGTCACATCGTCGTGGATGCAATCGGCCTCGCGCATCACCCGTTCGGCTTCGTCTCTGAGATCGCTCATGACAGGTCGCCAAGGTCAAAGGCCAGGTTGCCGGCCGTGGTCATATTGTCGGCGAGTGCCACGGCGCGATGCCAGCGACCGTCCTCGCGCAGCCGTTTCATCGTCCGCGCCGGCCGACCGTGCAGCCGCGCGGTACGCGACTGTGCGACCGGGTCGTGATAACCCGCGAGTGCATTGAGCACCTCCTGTGCGCCGTGCGGATTGTTGCACACCAGTACCATGTCGCATCCGGCCCGCAGCGCCGCGTTGGCACGGTCGGCATAACCGCCGGCCCATTCGGCCGCGGCCATGCTCAGATCGTCACTGAATATCACACCCTGAAAGCGCAACTGTTCGCGCAGGACATCCTGCAGCCAGAAGCGTGAGAACCCGGCCGGTTTGGCGTCGCACGCGGAGAAGACCACGTGCGCGGGCATGATGCCCTCCAGGCCATTGTCGATCAGGCGGGCGAACGCGCGCAGGTCGTGTGCATTGATCTCGTCGAAGGCGCGCTCGTCGATGGGCAGATCGAGGTGGGAATCGGCGACGACGCCGCCGTGGCCGGGAAAATGTTTCCCGACGCTGATCATGCCGCCCTCGCGCGCACCGAGCATCCAGGATCCGGCGAGGCGACCGACGCGATCGGGCGTGTCGGCAAACGCACGATCACCGATCACGCCGCTGACGCCGAAGTCAAGGTCGGCGACCGGGGCGAAGCTGAAGTCGATGCCGGCGGCACGCAGCTCCGCGGCCATCAGCCAGCCCATCTCGCGCGCCGCATGGCGGGCGGCCTGTTCGTCGCCGCGGGCGCACTGCCAATAGCTCGCGGCGGCAGGCAGGCGGGTGAAGCCCTGCTGGAAACGTTGCACACGCCCGCCTTCCTGGTCGACGGCGATCAGCAGGTGCGGCGAGCGCAGCTCATGTATCTCGTGCGTCAGCCGATACAGCTGTTGAGTCGACGAGAAGTTGCGCGTAAACAGGATCACCCCGCCGGTCGCCGGGTGGCACAACAGATCACGGTCGGCACCGGTCAGCTCGGTACCGGCAATATCGATCATGACCGGGCCGTGGAGCATCAGGCCGGCCTCCTGTCGGAGCGGACACCTCTCGTCGACACGCTGCGATTCTCCTGTCGGTAAGGGCTCATGATATTGCGTGCATTGTATCCAGCACTGGCGTTCCTGTTCCTCGCGGCCGCTCTCGGCGCCCCGGCGTTCGCCGAAGACGAAGACACGCCCGCCGAGGATATCGGCTACTACGCGCTCAAGCCGTCGATCGTCAGCAACCTGACCGGCGGACCCAAGTACATCCGCTGCGACGTCCAGCTGATGACCAAGCATGCCTCCGAAATACCGAAAATTGAACTGCACTCGCCGGCTCTGCGGCATGCGATGCTGCTGCTGGTGGCCGGCCAGGACGGCAACAAGCTGTTGACCCGCGACGGCAAGGAAGGCCTGCGCAAAGCCGCGCTCGCAGCCGTGCAGGCGCAGCTCGAGGAACTGACCGGCGACCCGATCGTCAATGACCTGTTCTTCACCGCGTACTACGTGAAGTGACGTCGAAACGGTCGCGTAGCGCGTCGCCGAGCAGGTTGGCCGCCATCACGACGAAAAACAGCGCAAGCCCGGGGACCAGCACCAGGTGGGGCGCGACCAGCAGGTAGCGCACACCGTCGCGTATCATGCTGCCCCACGACGCACCCGGGGGCTGGATCCCGAGACCGAGGAACGACAGACCGGCCTCGGCGACGACCGCGCCGGCGATACCGAAACTGGCCTCGACCCAGACCGGCGCCAGCGTCAGCGGCAGCAAATGGCGGCGTAGGATCGCCAGGGTCCCCTGCCCCATCGCGACGGCGGCGAGCACGTGTTCGCGGCGCTTCAGCGACAGCACCTGCACGCGGACCAGGCGCGCGTAGCCGACCCAGCCCATCGCCGCCAGCGCGATGATGACGTTTTCGATACCGGGTCCGAGCATGGCGGCCATCGCGATGGCCAGCAGAATGCCGGGAAACGCCAGGAACACGTCGATCAGGCGGCTGATCACGCGATCGACCCAGCCACCGAGAAATCCGGCCAGCAGCCCGATGGCAATGCCGATCGACGCCGCGAGTCCCACTGTGGTGACCGCGACCAGCAGCGACACGCCGGCACCGGCGAGCAGGCGCGCAGCGACCGAGCGACCGAGGTCGTCAGTGCCCAGCCAGGCCGCGTCGGACGGCGGCAGCAGGATCTGCGGCAGCGAGATACGGTTGGGATCGAGGCCGGCGCTGGCACCGAGCACGGCCATGACCACCCAGGCCAGCAGCACGGCGACGGCGAAGCGGGTCACGCGGCCTCCCGGATGCGCGGATCGGCGCTCGCCGCGAGCGCGTCGGCCAGGCGATTGGCGAGCACGTAGCCGACGGCGATCAGCAGCACGACGCCCTGCACGACCGGGTAGTCGCGCTGGCGGATCGCGTCGATCAGCAGCGTGCCGACGCCAGGCCACGCGAACACCACTTCGGTGATCACGGCCCCGGCCAGCAACCCGCCCAGTTGCAGGCCGAGCACCGTGACCACCGGGGGCAGCGCATTCGGCAGGGCGTGGCGCAGCAGGACGGCGGTGTCGTCCAGGCCCTTGCAGCGTGCGGTCAGCAGGTAGGGCTGCGACAGGATCTCGAGCAGGCTGCTGCGCAGCATGCGGGTCGTGATCGCCGCCATCGACAGGCCCAGCGTCAGCGCCGGCAGCACCAGGCTGCCCGGCTCGACGTTGCCGCTGACCGGCGTCCAGCCGAGCCCGATCGAGAACAACAGCACCAGCAGCGGCCCGAGCCAGAAGTTGGGAATCGACATGCCGAGCAACGCCGTGCCCTGTGCGATCAGGTCAGGCCAGCGACCGCGGTAGCGGGCCGCGACGATACCCAGCGGCAGCGCAACGACGACGACCAGCGCGAACGCCGCGCCGGCGAGCAGCAATGTCGCCGGCAGGCGTTCGAGTACGACATCGGCGACCGGGCGGTGGCGGACCAGCGAATCGCCGAGATCGCCACGCGCCAGGTCGGCATAGAACTGCCACCAGCGCTCCAGCAGCGGCCGGTCGAGGCCGAGCGCCGCACGCATCGCGCTGCGGTCGGCGGCTCGCGCCGACTCGCCGAGCACGACATCCACCGGGTCGCCGGGTACCAGCGCAAGCAGGAAGAACACCAGGGTCGTGACGCCGAACAACACGATCAGCGTATCGGACAGCGACCTGAGCAATCGCTGCATGTGGTCAATCGGTGCCGTCGATCGACACGCGACTGCCGACCCGCAGCCGCGCGAATAGCGCGATCACGTCGTCGTTGCGCATCCGGATGCAGCCATGCGATCGCGGCACGCCCATCGGCTCGCTGTCCGGACAGCCGTGGATATAGATGAAACGACGCAGCGTGTCGCAACTGCCGCCACGGTTGAACCCGGACTGTGTGCCGGTGAGCCAGACGATGCGGGTCAGGATCCAGTCGCGGTCCGGGTAGGCCCGGCCGAGCTCCGGTGAATAGATCTCGCCGCTCGGACGGCGGCCGACGAACACGCTGTTGACCGCGCAGCCGGCGCCGATCAGCAGGCGCACACGATGTTCACCGCGCGGCGTGCAGCCGCTGTCGGCGAGTTCGCCGACGCCATTGCGTGCTGTCGATACCGGCCAGTGCGCGATCGCGTCGTCGCCCGCGAGCAGCGTCAGTCGCTGCCGTGCGATATCGACCCGCACCCAGGTGTCGCGGCTAGTGCCCATGTCGCCAGGTCACCCGGTCCAGGGCCAGGTAGTTGCCGTCATGCCCCGGTACATAACCGGCGAGGTCGCGGCTGGCCGCGACGTTCGCCTCGTGCCACAGCGGCACCAGAGCGATGTCGTCGTGGATCAGGCGCTGCGCCGCACCGTACAGTGCACGCGCCGCCGACGGATCCGCCGCTTCCGCCGCGCCGATCAGGGCATCGACCTGCGCCGAGCGGTAGGCGCCGCGATTGGCACCCGTCGGGGGTCGCGAATCGCTGTGGAAGGCATAGCGCAGGATATCCGGCGAGTTCACACCGACCCACGCCAGACTGTACATCTGGAAGCGCCCCGCCTTGATGTCGCCGAAGAACGTGCCCCATTCGTAGCTGGCGATCTGCATGCGGATGCCGACCGCGGCGAGCTGCTGTTGCAGCACGTGCGCGATGCGCAGCCGGAACGGATCGGTGCTGGTCTTGAAACTCAGCTGCAGCGGCCGGTCGGTCGAGTAACCCGCCTGCGCGAGATACGCCCGGGCGCGAGCGGGGTCGTGGTCGAAGCCGTCCAATCCGCGCACACCGGCCCAGTGCGTCGCGCGCAGGATCGAACCGCCCTTATCGGCGCGGCCGCCGAACAGGTGCTGGATAATGGCGTCGCGGTCGATCGCGTGCGCGATCGCGGCGCGCACGTCGCGACTGGCAAGCACCGGGTCGGCGAAGTTGAATCCGAGATAAGCGAAGGTCGTGCCCGGGCGCTGCCGCAGCTGCAGGCCGTCGTGTCCCTCGAGGTGTGCATACAGCTCGGCCGGCAGGTCGTTCTGCAGCAGATGCGCTTCGCCGCGCAGCAGCTTGAGGACCCGCATCGTCGGATCGGCCACGGGCGTGATCGCGATGCGCTGTGCGTCGCGGCGTCGCTCGAGCAGCACCCCGCCGTCGGCACGCCAGGCGACGAAGGCCAACGGGCCGCTGCCGAGTGGCGCGCGCGCGACGCCGCCCTCGCCGGCCAGTTCGGCCGGCAGGATGCCGAGCGTCAGGCGGGTCGGGAACAGCGGATCGGGGCGCTCCAGCACGAACTCCAGCGTATCGTCGGCCGGCGTCTCGATACGCGCGACATGCGCCAACGCGCCGGCATGCGGTGACGCGAGCCCCGGGGCCGCGAGGCTGGCATAGGTTGCCGCGACGTCGGCCGCATTGGGCCGGCGGCCGTTCCAGAACGACGCGCGATCGGCCCGCAGCGTCACGCGGTAGCGGTCGGCGGCGACGGCCTCCCAGTCGGCCATCGCCGGCTGTGGACTGCCGCGCTCGTCGAGCACCACGAGGCGGTCATAGAGCAGGCCGTTGACGCGCTCGGATGCCGCGTCGCTGGCCAGGCGCGGATCGAGCACGCTCGGCGGCGTCGCGACCGCGAACACGATGACGTCATCGTCGACCCTGTCGCAGGCCATCAGGCCGACGACCAGCAGCACGGCCAGCACGCGGGTTGCCACGGTCACCATCGGCTGAACGGGAGCTGGCTCAGGTTGCTGTTGTAATAGCGCGGATCGTCGGACACCTCCTCGCCGAGCCATGCGGGGCGCTCGAAGGCCTGGTCCTGCGTCTCGAGTTCGACCTCGGCGACGACCAGTCCGGCGTTGTCGCCATGGAACTCGTCGATCTCCCACAGCAACCCGCCATGCCGGACGTGGTGGCGGGTCTTGTCGATCAAGGGTCGCAATGCGACCTTGTCGAGCAGCTCGCGCGCATCGTCGAGCGGAATCGGGTACTCGAACTCGAGCCGGTTGATGCCGTCGACGGTGTGCTTGATGTTGAGTTCGGCGCGCTCGCCGTCGATCCGCACGCGGACCGCGGTCCGCTCGCTGCGCGACACGTAGCCCTGGATCAGGCGCTGGCTGGACGTGACGTCGTCACGCCAGGCGTCGGTTGCGAGCAGAAACTTGCGTTCGATCTCGATACCCATGCTCAACCCCTGTCGAACAGCGCAATCGATTCGACGTGCGCCGTGTGCGGAAACATGTCCATGACCCCGGCGCCGGCCAGACGATAACCGTGTTCGGATACGAGTTCGCCGGCGTCGCGTGCCAGCGTACCGGGGAAGCACGAGACGTAGACGATGCGCGCGACGCCCATCGCCGGCAGCCAGCGCAAGACCTGCTGCGCACCGCTGCGCGGCGGGTCGAGCAGGGCCTTGTCGAAGTGCCGGCCAAGCCAGGCTTCGTCAGCGAGGTCCCCGTACAGGTCGCCGGTCAGGAATTCGGCGTTGGCGATGTTGTTGCGTTGCGCGTTGCCACGGGCCCGCGCGACCAGGCCGCTGTCGCCCTCGATACCGAGTACGCTCGCGGCACGTCGGGCAATCGGCAACGTGAAATTGCCGATGCCACAGAACAGGTCGAGGACCGAGTCGCCGGCGTCGGCATCGAGCAGTTGCAGCGCGCGATCGATCATCTTGCGGTTGATCTCGCTGTTTACCTGGGTGAAATCACCAGGCAGGAAACCCAGGGTCAGGTCGTGGTCCGGCAGGCGGTAATGCAGGTCGACCGGCTGGGTCAGCGGCGCCACGGTCTCAGGACCGCCGGGCTGCACGTAGAACACGATGTCGTTCGCATCCTGGAACGCCGCCAGCCGCTGAACGTCGTCGCTACTGAGCGGATCGAGCACGCGCAGGATCAGCACGCAGCGCTCGTCGTCCATCGCCATCTCGATCTGCGGCAAGCGCGCGCTGACACTCAGCGATCCGATCAACGCGCTCAACGCGGGCAGCAAGGTGCCGACGCGCGGGTGCAGCACATGGCACACTTCGGCGTCGGTGACGAAGCTCGATCCGCGCTCGCGGAAGCCCACGAGCACCCTGCCCTTCTTCGGCACGCTGCGGACACCGAGACGTGCCTTGCGCCGATAGCCCCACGGCGATGCGTTGACGACCGGCGGCAGCACCCGCTGTGGGACGACGTTGCCGATGCGCTGCAGATCGTCCAGCAACACGGCCTCCTTGGCCGCGATCTGCGCCCGCGGATCCAAGTGTTGCAGACTACAGCCGCCGCACACGCCGAACTGCGCACAGCGCGGTTTGACACGCTCGGCCGAGCCCTGCTCGACGGCCACGACCTGCCCTTCGTCGTGACTGCGGCGGCGCGCCGTGTAGCGGAAGCGCACCTGCTCGCCCGGCAGCGCACCGTGCAGCAGCGTGGACTTGCCGTCGACGTGCGTGACGCCGCGACCGTCGGGTGACAGGCTGGCCACGTCGGCGGTGAACTCGCCGTCGGGCAGTCGATGGCGGCGTCGGCGGCGTCCCATTCAGTCGATCTCCCAATTCGCGAGGAAGTCCGCATCGTGCGCTGACGGCGATGCCGACAGCGCCGCGCGCAGGCTGCGCGCGGCCGACTCGCGGGCAGCGTCGTCGATGTCGCCGCGGGCCCGGAACACCCGTAACGCGAGCAGAAAGGTGTTCAATGCCCGCAGGACGCCGTAGGCGCGCAGATCGGCAAGGCGCCCGGCCAACCAGGCGTCGACCAGCTGATCGCCGCGGTGACCGAGCAGCCCGGGCAGACCGAGTTTGAGCGCAGTGGTGTCGAGTTTGGGGCGATCGTCGGTGGCCGGCGACAGGTAGGACTCGAGGTCGAGGTGGGCGCCGGCGTTGTCGTCGACCGCCATTGGCTGATCATGCAGTAGCGAGCGAAACCGCAGCAGCGGGAGGCTGAACCGCCGCCCACCCCAGGATACGGTCCTGTCGACGGCGGTCGTCGCCGCACGGCAGGTTCGCAACATCGTCGGTTCATCGTGCGTGGACAGGTCCTGCGCCAGGATGTCGACGCCGTGCGGTCCGTAGCTGATCACGGTCAGCGCCGCGATCATCTGCTGGTCCCAGCGCAGCTGCTCGCCGGCACCGGTCTGCTGCTTGCGCCGATGAAACAGGACCTTGGCAACCGACTTGTCGTCGAGGTCGTGAAGGTCCATGGTCCGCCGGGCGGTGTGGACGTCCGGGACCGTTGCGAGCGCAAGCGCGCAAAAACGCATACCTACTCCGCGGGGAACACGCCGGTGGACAGGTAACGGTCGCCGCGGTCGCAGATGATGGCAACGATCACCGCGTCCTCGACCTCCGCGGACAGCCGCAGCGCGGCGGCGACGGCGCCGCCGGACGACACGCCGGCGAAGATGCCCTCCTCGGCCGCGAGTCGACGGGTCATGTCTTCGGCCTCGTCCTGCGTCACGTCCATCTCGCGATCGACGAGCGACGCGTCGAATATCTGCGGGATGTACTCGACCGGCCAGCGGCGGATGCCGGGGATCGACGCGCCCTCGGCCGGCTGCACGCCGACGATCTGCGGCCGCGGTGTCTGCTCACGGAGGAATCTTGCGGTGCCGACGATCGTGCCGGTCGTGCCCATCGCGCTGACGAAATGCGTGACCGTGCCGCCGGTGTCGCGCCAGATCTCCGGGCCCGTGGTCTCGTAGTGGGCGCGCGGATTGTCCGGGTTGGCGAACTGGTTGAGCACCTTGCCCTTGCCGTCGCGTTCCATCTCCAAGGCCAGATCGCGTGCGTGTTCCATACCCTGCTCGCGGCTTACCAGGATCAGCTCGGCGCCGTAGGCACGCATCGCCGCGCGCCGTTCGACGCTCAGGTTCTCCGGCATGATCAGCGTCATGCGAAAACCGCGCACCGCGGCGGCCATCGCCAGGGCGATGCCGGTGTTGCCGCTGGTTGCCTCGATCAGCATGTCGCCCGGTTTGATGTCGCCACGCGCCTCGGCACACCGGATCATCGACAGTGCCGGACGATCCTTGACCGAGCCGGCCGGATTATTGCCCTCGAGTTTGCCGAGAAGCGTATTGCTCGTGTCGCCGGGGATCCTCTGCAGTCTGACCAGCGGCGTGTTACCGACGACGGACTCTATCGTGGGGTACGTCATCGCGTCAGTTTACTCAATAGACGGTGGCAAAACGAGGTAGTATCCAGGGTAACGGCAACACGTCGGGAGCCTGTCGGGCATCGCGGGAACAGGTCGTGCTCAAACTGCCGAAATTCTATCGCTCCGACCTGGTGTACTACCGGTCGTTCCTGCTCACGCTCACGCCGCTGCTCGTTGCCGGGCTGGTCTTCGCGGCCTACGTCTGGGTCGGCGGCAACCAGGCGATCACCGCGGTCGTCGGCCTGCTGGTGCTGATCGCCGGGCTGGCGCTTACCCTGCTGGTCGCCGCCATTCAGCTGCGGCGCATGCTGCGGCCCCTGCAGCTCGTGAACCGGGCCATGAAACGCGTCCAGGCAGGCCAGCGTGACGTACGGCTGCGCCACCCCTTCGACGGCGAGATGGCCGAACTCCAGGCCGGCTTCAACGCGATGGCCGAGGAGCTGGCGATGTCGGAAGACCGGCTGCAGGAACAGATCGACCAGGCGACGCGCGAGGCACAGGAGAGCATGGAGGTCGTCGAGATCCGCAACGCCGAACTGGACCTCGCGCGGCGTCGCGCGATCGAGGCGAGTCGAGCGAAATCGGCCTTCCTGGCCAACATGAGCCACGAAATCCGCACGCCGATGAACGGCATCATCGGTTTCACCCGCTTGCTCGACAAGACCGAGCTCGCCGACAAACAGCGCGACTTCCTCGTCACGATCCAGAAATCGGCGAATTCGCTGCTGCGGATCGTCGACGACATCCTCGATTTCTCCAAGCTCGAATCCGGCAAGCTGGTGCTGAACCACGAGCCATTCAGCCTGCGCGAGTGTGTCGAGAGCGCGGTCACGTTGTGGGCGCCGCAGGCACACGCGCATCACCTGGAACTGGTATCGATGGTCTACAGCGACGTCCCCGATCACCTCGTCGGTGACGAGACACGCATCATCCAGATCCTGAACAACCTGCTCGGCAACGCCGTCAAGTTCACCCAGCGCGGAGAGATCATCGTCCGCGTCATGGTCGACGCCGAAGACGAGCATACGGTGAGTGTGACGTTCGCGATCAGCGACACCGGCATCGGCATCCCGTTGGGCGAACAGCAGCGCCTGTTCATGGCGTTCGACCAGGGCAGTGCGTCGACCGGTCGCCTGTTCGGCGGTACCGGGCTGGGATTGAGCATCTGTCACTCGCTGGCGACCGCGATGAACGGGCAGATCAGTGTCACCAGCCGCGTGGGCGAGGGTTCGGTGTTTCGCGTCACGCTGCGACTCGACCGTGATCCGGATGCGCCCGCACAGCGCCAGGTACCGCCGCTGAACCGCCGGGTCCTGCTGTTCGAGCGCCACAATCTCGCCCGCATCGCGCTGCGCAACTCGCTGAACGATCTCGGTCTGGCCGTCGACGACTTTGCCAGGACCGACGATGCCAACGCGGCCGACACCAGCCGCTATGCACTTGCTGCGATTGGCTGCAGCGACGCGGACGACGACATTGCAGAGACCCTCGAGCTGGTCGAGGAGCTGGCGCGCCGGCGCGAGCTGCCGGTCATCGCGCTGGTCTCGAGCTCCGACGAGGAACTGCTCGCCCGCTTTGCCGAGCGCGGTGCCAGCTACTGTCTGAGCAAACCCCCGCACCAACGCCACCTCCAGGACAGCCTGCGCGGCTGCCTGCGCGGTGCCACCGTGGCGCACCAAGCTGCGCGGAGCGCCGCGCCCGCGGCGAAGCTGGCCACCGATCCCGGCGAGATCCTCAGTGGCAAGACCTGCCTCGCCGCCGACGACAACGCGATCAACCTCGAGCTGATCACCCACCTGCTCACGGACATGGGAGCGGACGTGGTGCGTGCCGGTGACGGTCAGGAGGCCGTCGATCTCGCCAGAGAGCGCGACATCGACATGGCGTTTCTGGATATTCACATGCCGCGCATGAGTGGACTCGATGCGGCGCGGCGCATCCAGGCCCTCGAGCGCAATCGTGATGTGCCGATCATCGCGCTGACCGCCGACGCCGCGGAGAAGAACCGGCGCGATATCGCGCGCGCCGGGATCCAGCGCTACGTCATCAAGCCGGTCGGCGAGGACGAGCTGCGCGAGGCCGTCGAGGACCTGCTCAGCGGCCGGGTACCGACGCCGTTCATCGACGCCACCGTGAGCACGGCGTCGCCGAAAGACTGGCCGGTACGTGACGAGGCACGGGCGCTGCGCATCGCCGGTGGCTCGCACGGGGTCGCGGACAAGCTGTTCAGCGAACTCTGCCGCGACCTGCCCGAAGCCGTCTCCGAGCTGCGCGCGGCGCTCGCCGAGCACGACTGGACCGAGCTATGGCAGCTGGCCCATCGCCTGCATGGCGGTGCCGCGGTATGCGGTGTGCCGGCACTGCACCATGCGCTCGGCGAACTGCAGCCGGCGGTATCGCTGGAGGACGAGGCCGCGGTCAGCATGCTCCTGGATCGCGTCGACAGCGAGTCACGGCGCGTCATCGCGACACTGAACTGACGGATCAGGCGGCGCGCGGTCCCTGCAGCAGGCGTTTCATGTCCGCGACCGCGTCGTGCAGACCGGAGAACAGGGCCCGGCTGACGATCGCGTGACCGATGTTGAACTCGATGATGCCATCGATCGCTGCTACCGCCTTGACGTTGTGGTAATCGAGGCCGTGTCCCGCATTGACCTGCAGTTCCAGCTGACGACCGAGGCGCACGCCCTCGGCGATGCGCGACAGGGCGTCGCGGGCGGCCCGCGGCGTGGTCGCGTCGGCGTAATGGCCGGTGTGGATCTCGATCACCGGCGCCCCGATCTCGGCCGCGGCCTCCAGCTGTCGAGGCTCGGCGTCGATGAACAGCGAGGCGCGTACGCCGGCCTCACGCAGCGCCGCACAATAGTCCTTGAGCATCGCGATGTTGCCGGCTGCGTCGAGGCCGCCCTCGGTCGTCAGCTCCTCACGCTTCTCCGGCACCAGGCAGCAGTCGGTCGGGCCAATGCGCGTCGCGATAGCGAGCATCTCGCGGGTCGCTGCCATCTCGAGATTCATGTGCGTTTGCAGCATCCCGGCCAACTTCTCGACGTCGCGGTCCTGGATGTGCCGGCGATCCTCGCGCAGGTGCAGCGTGATCGAATCGGCGCCCGCCTGCTCGGCCACCAGGGCGGCCTGCACGGGCTCCGGGTAACGCGTGCCGCGTGCCTGCCTGACCGTCGCGATGTGATCGATATTGACCCCGAGGAGTCGTTCGTAATTACTCATCATCCATTCCGCGAATTCGATTGAAACAGGTCCCTACTGCGCAGTGGACGGCCATCGAGATGATGATCGAGCACCTGGCGCATCAGTGTCCGCGCCTCGCGCAGGACATCGGCATCGTGCAGCTCGCCGGTGCGCAGCGCGCGCAGGGTTCGACCGCTGACCGCTGCGCGGTCGTGCGCCGTCGCTCGCTGCGCCCCCGACCCCGCCTGATAAGTGTAATGGCAGGCATCGTCCAGGCGGTGGCCGTCGAGATCCGTGTCCAGCGCCAGGCCGAAGCCGGTCTCCTGCAGCAGACGCACCTCGAAGCGCCGCAGCAAAGGCTCGACCGGCGCTTCGCCCCCCAGTTCGGCAATCGTGTCGGCATAGGCATCGAACAGCAAGGGATGTGCATCGTGCCTGGCGGTCAGCCGCATCACGAGTTCGTTGACGTACAGCCCGCAGTACATCCGGCTGCCACGCAGGCGAAGCGGCGCCGCGACCACCTCGGCACGGGTCAACGTGCCGACCTCTCCACGCCCCGCGATCTCGACCGCGAGGCGCTGGAACGGCTGGACTGCCGACCCGCCGCGCCGGTTGCGCAACGCACCCCGGGCGATACAGGCGGCGCGCCCCTGGTCGCGCAGGAAGAGCTCCAGCAGCTGGCTGCTGTTGCCGTACCGCCGCGTGTGCAGGGTATACGCGGGCTGCAGTCCGGCGCTGGCCAAATCTCAATCCGAATAGCCCAGCGATGCCAGGCCGGATTCGTCGCTGGACCAGCTCTTCTTGACCTTGATCCAGACTTCCAGGTGTACACGTGTCTGAAAGAAGTCGTTCATCGCGCGCCTTGCCGCGGTTGCCGCCTGTTTCATCGCTGCGCCGCCCTTGCCGAGCAGGATAGCGCGCTGGCTGTCACGTTCGACCCAGACGACGGCGTGGATATTGTAGCGGTCGCCGAGGTCTTCGAAGCGCTCTATCTCCACCGTTACCGAGTACGGCAGTTCGCTATGGTAGCGGCGGATCAGCTGCTCGCGCAGTAGCTCGGCGGCGAAGAAACGCTCCGTGCGATCGCTGACCTGGTCGTCCGGAAAGATTGCGTCGCCCTCCGGGAGCCGCTTGAGGACAGCCGCGGCGAGCTGTTCGGCGTTGTCGCCGTCCTTGGCCGAAACCGGTATGACGTCGACGAACTCGTGGCGCCCGCTCAGTGTCTGCAGGTATGGCAGCAGTCGCTCCTTCCTGGCCACGAGGTCGACCTTGTTGACCGCGAGGATCGTCGCTATGCCGGTACGCCTGACCGCGTCGAGTACGCGCTCGTCTTCGCTGGTCCAGTCCAGTGCCTGGACGACGAAGACCACGACATCGACATCGTGCATCGCCGCATGGGCCGCGCGATTCAGGTAGCGGTTCATGGCCTTGCCGCCGCGATCGTGGATGCCCGGCGTGTCGACGAACAGGATCTGGCCACGCGGTTCGCTGCGGATCCCGAGGATCCTGTGCCGGGTGGTCTGCGGCTTGTGCGACGTGATCGCGAGCTTCTGGCCGATCAGGCGGTTCAGCAGCGTCGACTTGCCGACGTTCGGTCGCCCGACGAGCACGGCATAGCCACTGCGATAGCTCACGGCGCCTCGGCCTCGATCCGTGTCAGCATCGCGCGCGCGGCCGCCTGCTCGGCCTTGCGGCGACTGCCGCCCTCGCCCTCGGCGTCGTCGACGATGCCGACTGAGCAGACGACACGGAATGTCTGGTCGTGGGCGTCGCCCCGTATGTCGATCACCTGGTAGGTCGGCAGTGGCCTGCCCATCGACTGCAGATACTCCTGCAAGCGGGTCTTGGCGTCCTTGAGCTGGGTCTGCGTCGTCGGCTCGGCGAGGCGGTCACCGAGCAGGCGGCGAACCAGCCGGCGCGCCGCATCGATACCACCGTCGAGGTAGACGGCAGCGATGATCGCCTCGACGGCATCGGCAAGAATCGAATCACGCGTCTGCCCGCCGCTGCGCAGTTCGCCGGGACCGAGCTTCAGGACTTCGCCGAGCTGCAGGTCGCGCGCGATTGCGGCCAGGGTTTCACGTTTGACGAGGTGCGCGCGCATGCGACTCAGCTGACCCTCATCGGCGTCGCCAGCGGCATGATAAAGACCGTCGGCGACCGCGAAACCGAGGATCGCATCGCCGAGGAACTCCAGGCGTTCGTTGTTGCGGGCACCGAGGCTGCGGTGCGTCAGCGCGCGCTCGAGCAATTCGACGTTGTTGAATTGGTAGTCGATACGCTGCTGCAGTCGCCTCATGGCCCAGGTATCAGCGCCGACTCGGAGAACACCATGACGATCGAGACGTTACCGGCGACCGGCTTGCGGACTTCGTAATCGACATTCATCCGCATGCCGAACTTTTCCTTCTTGAACTTGAGCCAGTCTTGATCGAATTCGTAGACGCTGTTGATCTTGATCCGCTTCATGAAGGATTTCTTCATCTCGCGCGGCGTCATCTTGCGCACGGCACGGTCGTCTTCCATGGTCTTGAGGACCTGCCGGATCGAATAGTTCTCGAGGTAGGTTGGTATCATCTTGATGCCGATCAGCATGAAGAACACCGCGATGCCAAGCACGATCAGCCACGACATCATCGTCAAACCGCGTTGTTTTCCAATGCCATAATCCGGTTTCATAATGTGGTTCCTGAGATAGATCCTGTCTCTTTAGCGGCCACGGCCGGGGAAGGCTTGAGTTCCCCGGCGGCTCATTCGCCGATCGAGCCGATGCGGTCCAGCGCGATGAAACCGGTTCGCTTCCAGTCCCAGCTCAGCCAGACGAAAAACGCCTTGCCGACCAGATTCTGCTCGGGCACGAACCCCCAGCAGCGTCCGTCGTTGCTGTCGTCGCGATTGTCGCCGACCATCAGGTAGTGCCCCGGCGGCACCTCGACCTCTTTATAACCCAGGAAACCGCACGATGGACTGAAATCGGGTGCCAGCGGGTTGACCAGGATCGCGTGTTCTACGTCGCCCAACGACTCGCGGCCCTCGATCGACCCGAGCGCTCGCATGCCCGACCCCTCGGGCTGATAGGGACCGACGACGTCGACCGGCGTCGCGTCGCCATTAATGAACAGCGTCTTGTTCTGGTAGCGGATGCGATCCCCCGGCATCCCGACGACCCGCTTGATGTAGTCCAGCCGTGGGTTTACCGGCCAGCGGAACACGACGATATCGCCGCGCTCGGGGGCGCCGAGGTCGACCAGCTTGGTCTTTGTCACCGGCATGCGGATGCCGTAGGCAAACTTGTTGACGAGGATGAAATCACCGACCAGCAGCGTCGGCATCATCGACCCCGACGGGATGCGGAACGGCTCGACGAGGAAGGCACGCAGCAGCAGCACGATCAGGAAGATCGGAAAGAACGAACGCGCGTATTCGACGGTCGTCGGCAGCTCGGCATCGGGTGACGGCCTACCCTTCGCGAGCCGGTAGGCCAGCCAGACGACGCCGGTCACCAGTGACGCCAGCGCCAGTGCGGGTTCGATGCCGAACGCGACGACGACCCATACGAGAAAGGCGAAAAATAAGACGATCAGAGTTGTTTGCATGGTGCTTCCAGGGCCCGACAGCGTCGATCGGCCGGGCCGGTTAGTTGTCTTTGCCTACCTGAAGAACGGCGAGGAACGCCTCCTGCGGGATCTCCACCCTGCCGACCTGTTTCATGCGTTTCTTGCCGGCCTTCTGCTTCTCCAGGAGCTTGCGCTTGCGCGTCACGTCGCCGCCGTAGCATTTCGCCGTGACGTTCTTGCGCAGCGCCTTGACCGTGGAACGGGCGATGACCTTGCTGCCGATGGCGGCCTGGATAGCCACTTCGAACATCTGCCGGGGGATGATCTCCTTCATGCGTTCGGTGAGCTCGCGGCCACGGCTCTCGGCATGGTCGCGGTGCACGATCAGCGACAGGGCATCGACGCGTTCAGCGTTGATCAGGATATCCAGCTTGATCAACGGTGCGACCTGGAAACGCTTGAATTCGTACTCGAATGACGCATAGCCCCGGCTGACCGATTTCAGCCGATCGAAGAAATCGAGCACCACCTCGTTCATCGGCAGCTCGTAGACCAGCTGCACCTGGCCGGCCAGGTACTGCAGGTTTTTTTGCACGCCGCGCTTCTCGATACACAGGTTGATGACGTTGCCGAGATGATCCTTGGGCACGAGGATGTGTGCCTCGATGATCGGTTCGCGCACCTCGCGGTACTTTCCCGACTCGGGCAACGCCGACGGGTTGTCGATCATCAGGGTCGCGCCGTCATTCATCTCGACCTCGTAGACGACAGTCGGCGCTGTCGTGATCAGGTCGAGGTCGTACTCGCGCTCGAGGCGTTCCTGCACGATCTCCATATGCAGCATGCCGAGAAATCCACAGCGGAAACCGAAACCGAGGGCCTGCGAGGTCTCCGGTTCGAAATGCAGTGCCGCATCATTGAGTTTGAGCTTCTGCAGCGCATCGCGAAACGCGTCGTAGTCGTCGGAACTCACCGGGTACAACCCGGCAAACACCCGCGGACGCACCTCGCGAAACCCGGGCAGAGCATGCTCGGCCCTGCGCTTCTCGAGAGTCAGGGTGTCACCGACCGGTGCACCGTCGATTTCCTTGATGCCGGCGATGACGAAGCCGACCTCGCCGCTGCCGAGCGCCTTCCTGTCGAGCCGCTTGGGCGAGAACACGCCGACCTTCTCGACCTGGTAGACGCGGCCCGTCGACATCACACGCATCTTGTCCTTCGGCCGGATCACACCGTTGACGACCCGGATCAGCGAGATGACGCCAACGTAGGCATCGAACCACGAATCGATGATCAGTGCCTGCAGCGGGGCATCGACATCGCCCTGGGGTGGCGGCACGCCCTTGACCAGCGCTTCGAGCAGGTCGCGGATACCGGTGCCGGTCTTGGCGCTGACCCTGAGGGCGCCGCCGGCGTCGATACCGATGATTTCCTCGATTTCGTTCGATACCCGCTCGGGCTCCGCCGACGGCAGGTCAATCTTGTTCAGCACCGGCAGCACTTCGAGCCCCTGCTCGATCGCCGTGTAACAGTTGGCGACGCTCTGCGCCTCGACCCCTTGCGCCGCGTCGACGACCAGCAGCGCGCCTTCGCAGGCGGCCAGGGATCGCGAGACCTCGTAGGAAAAATCGACGTGTCCCGGCGTATCGATGAAATTCAGCTGGTAGGTCTCGCCGTTCTCGGCCTGGTAGTCGAGCGTGACCGACTGGGCCTTGATCGTGATGCCACGCTCGCGTTCGAGATCCATCGAGTCGAGCACCTGCTCCGCCATCTCGCGCTCGGTCAGGCCCCCGCAGACCTGGATGAAGCGGTCGGCGATCGTCGACTTGCCATGATCGATGTGCGCAATGATCGAGAAGTTGCGAATATGGCTGAGTTCGGTCATTGCTGCGGTAGATCGGCCCCGATCGATGAAAAAAACGGAACTCCCCACAGGGAAGTTCCGTTCAGGTCTTCTCGCGAACTGCTGCGAAGGCGCTGGATTATAAAGGATTTATCGGATCGCCGAAATAGTGCTTGAGGCGTTGAGGATCGGCCTGCAACTCACAGATCACGGCGTCTCCGACCATCAGCACGGGCACGCGGAGGCCGTACAGGCGCCGCCAGTCGTCACGGCTGTCGACATTGCGCCAGTCGAGCCCATCGGTCTGCGTCGGCCAGCCGCGGTGCAGGACGGATGCCAGCTCCTCGCAGAGGTGGCAGCCGTCGCGGTAGTACAGGACCAGGGCCGGGTCGGGCACTCAGCCTTCGAGCCGCAGTGCCATGAACAGCGGGCTGTCGCCGCGCCGCACCAGGACCGCGACCGTGCGTTTGTCGTCGGCGCCCTCGATCAGCTCACGCAGGTGGCGCGCGTTCTTGACGTCGACCCCGTCGAACATCAGCACGATGTCGCCGCGGCGCATCCCGGCGTCCTGCGCCGGGCCGACCGACACCTCGCCGATCAGCGCTCCACCGGAGCGGTCGAGCCCGAGCTCCTGTCTGACGTTCGGTTCGATGTCGATGATCGACAGTCCGAGCTGCTCTATCTCCTCGGCCTGCGGTGGCGCCGGTTCGCTGGAGCGTGCGGCGACCGGCTGCTCGTCTTCGTCGAGGCGCCCGACGACGACGGCAACGTCGCGTTCCTCGCCGTTGCGCAGTACGCGCAGCGTGGCTTCCTCATCGACGCGCGTCGCTCCGACCATCGGCGGCAACTGGCTCGAGTTCAGCAGCTTCTTGCCGTTGTAGGCAACGATCACGTCACCGACCTCGAGCCCGGCCTTGTCGGCAGGGGAGTCCTCCATGATCCGCGACACCAGCGCACCGTGCGGTTGCGCGAGGCCGAACGACTCGGCGAGGTTGCGATCGACGTCCTGGATCAGCACGCCGAGGTAGCCGCGCGACACCTTGCCGGTTTCGCGCAGCTGATCGGCGACGTTCATCGCCAACTCGATCGGGATCGCGAACGACAGGCCCATGAAGCCGCCGGTCCGGCTGTAGATCTGCGAGTTGATACCGATCACCTCACCGTCGAGATCGAACAGAGGTCCGCCGGAGTTGCCGGGATTGATCGCGACGTCGGTCTGGATGAACGGAACATAGTTTTCCGTCGGCAGACTGCGTCCCTTGGCACTGACGATACCGGCAGTCACGGTGTGATCGAACCCGAACGGTGAACCTATCGCCAACACCCACTCGCCGACCTTGAGGCCGCTGCTCTTGCCGATCTTGACGGTCGGCAGGTTGTTCGCCTCGATCTTCAGCAGCGCGACGTCACTGGCCTTGTCCGAGCCGATCACCTTGGCGTCGTAGCTGCGACGGTCGCTGAAGCGAACCTGGACCGTTTCGGCATCTTCGATGACATGGTGGTTGGTCAGGATGTAGCCGTCCGACGACACGACGAAGCCGGAGCCCAGCGACTGCGATTCGCGTTGCGAGAACTCTTCCCTGCCCTCGCCGAAGAAGTGCTTGAACAGCTCGTTGAACGGGCTGTCTTCGGGCAGGTCCGGCATCGAGAAGCCTTCGGGCATGCGCTGGCTGACGCGCCGTTTCTGCTCGGTGCTGATGTTGACGACCGCGGCACTGTTGCGCTCGGCCAGCTCGGTGAAGTCGGGCAGCCCGATCCGGGCCTGGGCGGCCGATGCGAACACCAGTAGCGCCAGCGTGACCGCGAGGGCCGGGGTCTGCAGCATCATTCGTTTGATCATCTTTCGCGTTCCTAATCCTTTTCCAAGTTTCGCCCGAACGGCAGCGGTATCTCCGCGACGCCGGAGTCGGCAGACTGCACGGCCTGGCGCAGCAGGCGCACGGTGTCGACGTCGCGCCGGCGGACGTGTCGACGCGATGCGGCACGCACCCACGCCAGCCCGGCGGTCAGTCCGAGTAGACCGCCGCCGACTCCGCCGAGTTCCGATGCCACGGTCATTGCCCCTGCGATGCGCTCGCCAAGCAGCGCGCCGGCCAGCAGGCCGAGCAGCGGGGCGCCGTACAGCAGCAGCGATGTGCGCTGCAGCATCGCCTCGTTGAGTCCGACGATGACGGTGTCCCCCGGTTGCGCGCCGATCGTGTTGCGCAGGCGAAAGCGCAGCTGGCGTTGCGGGAACCAGGCCGCGATCAGCGATGTTCCACAACCGTTCCTGGCGTCGCAGCTGCCGCACGCGGACTGTCGCAGCGTCGTCACCTCGGCGAGATCGCTGTCGACGGCGACGACCCGCGCACGCGCCTCGATCATCAGCGCACAGGCTCGACGTGTTGGGCGACCCAGTGCAGCGTCGCCAACGGCACCTCGCCCATGACGATCACCTCGTGCTCACCGATGATGCGGCCAACCGCCTTGGCAGCGCCGAACCGCGATTCACCCGACAGTCCGTGGCCGTCGGTGCGCTGTATGTAGACCGACAGCGTGGCCAGGCCGTCCGAGAAGATCAGGTGCTCGGCATCGCCGTCAGCGGCGGCGCGCTTTCGAAAAGCGTTGAGCTGGAAACCCGGAGGCAGATCGGCCACGCGCCAGGCCGGTTCGGTCGGGCGCTCGTAGGCGGTACGCGCGTCGTCGTCGATGCGCGCGAGCTGCATCGCGGACAGGTCGTGCTCGATCGGGGTAATCGCCTCGTTGATGCGGATCTCCGTGAACATCATCTGCGATACCGGTCGACGCGACTTGTCGAACATGATCGAGCGCAGCGGCAGCGCCGTGTGGATATCGACGAACAGCCGATATCCGTAGCGGAAGTCGTCGCGCGGCTCGATGACAATCTGCTGGGCCTTGCGTCCGGCAACGATTTCCGGCGTCAGCGTCTGCATCCGGTACGACTGGGCGAGCTGCGCCGCGCTGACCCCTTTCAGCGGCGATATCGACTGGTTGGCGGGGTTGCGCCCGACGTTGATATGACGACCCTGCCCGGGGATCAGACAGGCGACCGCCTCATCGCTGCGGATGACCTCGCGGGGCTCGCCGGTCAGCGAGACGATCCGCTCCTTCTCGATGCCGTCGACGACGCGATGCACGAGGTAGATTGCGTCGAGCTTATCGCCCGATTGGACGACCAGTCGGCCTTCATAGTCGAGTTGGCGAACCGCGTCGTTCATGCGATCCAACCAGGCCAGCGGCGACGCGTGTAACGCCTGAGCGGCGGTCGCGGCGATCAGGCCGGCGACCGCTACCCAGAGCCGCTCAGCGTGCCTCATAACTGGCTACGCCGAGATGCGGCACCGGACCGTGCAGGCCGGTACGCCCGGCATATTCGTGATGCTCGATGATCAGGCGGTTGAGCCTTTCTTCGAGTTTCGGGTCGAGGGTATGCCAACGGGAGCTGCCCGGGCTACCGCTGCGACTGATGGCGTTGTCCAGGCGCGACGGCTGCGACGCGACGAGCTGCGGTATCGCCTGCGGACGGGGCACGTCCGTCATGACGGGAATCATCTGCGTCCCAGGCTGTAGGCCGGGAATCATCTGCGGCGCGATGACCACCGCCGCGGTCGCCACCGATGCGGCCACTGCGACACCGGCGACCGGCTTCCACCAGCGCCACGGGCTGGGCGGCGGCGGCACGAACACCGTCGGCTCGTCGCGCAGCGCACTGCGGACATCGTCCGAGACATGCACGACCTGCGCGGATTCGTCGCGTAGCAGCTCGCCGATCAGCCGGTACCTGCCGTAGGTGTCGAGGGCTTCTGGCCCGGCATCAAGCAGGCGCGAGACCGTGTTTCGAAATGCCTCCGGCTCGACTTCGCCGTCCACCAATGCGGAGATCTGCTCACCTTCGATTTTGTTCATAGACCCCAGTCCCGTTCAATCGGTCGCCATCAGCGGCTTGAGTTTCGCATCGATCGCCTCGCGGGCCCGGAAGATCCGCGACCGGACGGTGCCGATCGGGCATTCCATGGCCTGTGCGATCTCCTCGTAGCTGAGACCTTCCAGCTCACGCAACGTGATCGCGGTCCGCAGGTCTTCGGGCAGCGCATCGAGAGCGCGCTGGATGGTGTGCGCGATTTCGCGTTCCAGCGCCAAATTCTCGGGCGTGCCGAATTCCTTCAGCGGCGATCCCATATCCATCTGTTCGGCCATGTCCGCCTCGATATCGTCACCGGGCGGCCGCCGGGCCTGTGCGGCGAGATGATTCTTCGCGGTGTTGATCGCGACCCGGTACAACCAGGTGTAAAACGCGCTGTCACCACGGAATTTCGGCAGTGCGCGGTAGGCCTTTATAAAGGCCTCCTGGGTCACGTCCAGCACCTCGGCCGGGTCGCGGATGTAGCGGGCGATCAGGTTGCCGACCTTATGCTGGTACTTGAGCACCAGGATGTCGAAGGCCTTTTTTTCGCCGCGCTGCACCCGTTCCACCAGCGCCTGATCTGTTTCACGATCGCTGGTCACCCGGGCTGGACTCCAACGGGACCGCACACCCCTCGCCGCGTCCTGTGGCAATTGACCGTCCGTAGCGGGCAAAGTTCGCGGAAACGCGGGTTTTCGATGAATCTGGCCATGAAAAGTCCGTTGCGGCCCCGGCCGGGCGGTGTTGTCTGTCGTCGAGGCCGCGTGAGAGGCGCCGATCAGCCCGAATTTAATGGCTTTACCGACAGATCATAAGCGGTAATTATGAGGGCTCCGCGCGGGACCATCAATGGCATGTCAGATTCGAATACGCTCAATTTCGATGTGTTGATCATCGGCAGCGGTGCCGCCGGCCTTAGCCTGGCCCTGCGCATGCCCGCCGCGGTCCGGGTTGCCCTGGTTGCCAAGCGCGAACTCGAGGAAGGCAACACCCTGTATGCCCAGGGCGGGATTTCGGCAGTGCTCGATGCGCGCGATTCGGTCGACTCGCACGTTGCCGACACCCTGGCCGCCGGCGCCGGCCTGTGCGACGAGGATGTCGTGCGCATGGTCGTCGAACAGGGACCGGACAACATCCGCTGGCTGTTCGAAGAGGGCGTCGAGTTCACGCGCAGCCCGGCCACCGGCGACTCCGGGTATCACCTGACCCGCGAGGGCGGACACAGCCACCGCCGCGTCGTCCACGCCGCCGACGCCACTGGGCGCGCGGTCGAAACCACACTGGTCCGGAGGCTCGACAGCCATCCCAACGTCAGCGTTTTCGAGCACTTCATCGCCGTCGACCTCGCAGTTGCCGAGCATCGCGACGGCCGACGGCAGCGGCGCACGTGCCACGGGGCCTACCTGCTCGACATCCGCGGCGACCACGTCGTTCCGGTTGCCGCCCGCAGCGTGGTGCTGGCGACCGGCGGCGCCAGCAAGGTCTACCTCTACACCAGCAACCCGGATGTCGCGACCGGCGACGGTATTGCGATGGCCTGGCGCGCCGGCTGCCGCGTCGCCAACATGGAATTCATCCAGTTCCACCCCACCTGTCTGTACCACCCACAGGCCAAGTCCTTCCTGATCAGCGAGGCGGTGCGCGGCGAAGGCGGCCGCCTGCTGCTGCCCGACGGCACGCGCTTCATGCCCGACTTCGACGAGCGCGCCGAGCTGGCGCCGCGCGATATCGTCGCACGTGCCATCGACCACGAAATGAAACGGCTCGGCATCGACAGCGTTTTCCTCGACATCAGCCACAAGCCGGCGGCCGAGATCGAGCGCCTGTTCCCGACCATTCACCAGCGCTGCCTCGAACTCGGTTTCGACATGACCTGCGAGCCGCTTCCCGTGGTGCCGGCCGCACACTACACCTGCGGCGGCATCAAGACCGACCAGCGCGCCCGCACCGATGTCCACGGCCTATACACGATCGGCGAGGCAGCATACACCGGGCTGCACGGCGCGAACCGCATGGCCAGCAACTCGCTGCTCGAATGCCTGGTGTTCAGCGAGCTGGCGCTGGCCGACATCCTCGAACGCCTGCAGCGGCCTGCGTCTGACGGTTCGACGATACCGCCGTGGGACGAGAGCCGCGTGACCGACTCCGATGAAGAGGTCGTCGTGTCACACAACTGGGACGAACTCCGCCGCTTCATGTGGGACTACGTGGGTATCGTCCGCAGCAACAAGCGCCTGCAGCGCGCACAGCGGCGCGTCAACCTGCTGCGTCACGAGATCAACGAGTACTACGGCAATTTTCGCGTCTCCAACGACCTGCTCGAGCTGCGCAACCTCGTCGATGTCGCCGACCTGATCATCCAGTCGGCGATGCGGCGTCGTGAGAGCCGCGGCCTGCACTTCAACCGCGACTTCCCCGATCGCGACGACAACCAGGCAGTGCCGACGATGCTGATTCCCGATAACTACGTGCCGCGGCGATCAGGCGCCGGTTGATGGATGGCGCGGCGCTCTACCGGCCTGCCCGCCGGGCGGGTGCCAGGCGAGCAACGCGCGGCGTAGCCGCCAATGCGCCTCCGGAGCGATCGCACAGCCGGGGACGAACAGCGGTACGCGCATACCGTCGGCGGCGATCAGCGTGGCGCTGACGAGCGTCGGCGTCACGCTGCCTAGCCGAAGGTCGGCGACCGTGACATCGCGCTGGTCGCCGAGACGGCACGTCCAGCGGTCGCGGTCGCCGACGACGATGCGCTCCGGACGCCGGCGCCGGTAGCGGCGCCACGCCGCGACACCGGTCGCCGTGGTGACACCGGCGGCCGCCAGGCGCCACGGCAGGTCGATGCCGAGCAGCAGGGTCAGACCGGCACAGGTCACGATCAGCACCCATGCCGGCCAACGCAGGCATGCCGTCAACGGTAGTTCGAATGGCTGCATGCGACCTCCCTGTCGCCCGGCCTGCAGTGGCGGCTAGCCCGATCGCGCGGCCACAAACAGGCGGAAGAAGTTGTCGTGCGCGAGCCGAATCAGTTCCTCGGTGGCCAGGCCGCGCAGATCGGCGATCGTCTCGGCGACCTTGACCACGTGGCGTGGTTCGTTCGGTTTGCCGCGAAACGGGACCGGTGCGAGGTAAGGCGAATCGGTCTCGATCAACAGCCGGTCCAGCGGCACCTTCGACGCGACGTCGCGCAGGGCATCGGCGTTCTTGAACGTGACGATGCCGGAGAACGAGATGTAGAAATTGAGCTCGAGTGCCTTCTCGGCCATCTCCCAGGTCTCGGTGAAACAGTGCATGACGCCGCCACAGTCATCGGCCTTCTCGTCGCGCATGATCGCGATCGTGTCGTCGCGTGCGTCACGGGTGTGGATGATCAACGGTTTAGCGGCCCGGCGTGCGGCACGGATGTGGATGCGAAAGCGTTCGCGCTGCCACTCGAGATCGCCGTCGGCGCGATAGTAGTCGAGCCCGGTCTCGCCGATCGCGACATTCTTGATATGTCCGGCCAGCGTGACCAACTCGTCGATGGTCGGATCACGGTGCTCGTGCTCGCCGGGATGGACACCCGCGGATACCGAGACCTCGGGGTAGGCCTCGACGAGCCGCAGCATGTCCGGGTAGGACTCGAGGTCGATTGATACGCACAGCAGGTGCGAGACGCCGGCCGCGCGCGTCGCCGCCATCAACGCGGAAAAATCGCCGCCATACGGGGCGAGGTCCACCCGGTCGAGGTGGCAATGCGAATCGACCAGCATGCTGTCTGCTACATCGTGTGGGTGGGCTTGTCCGATTGCAGCGCGCCGGCGAGATAGCCCTCGATCTTGTTGCGTGCCATGCCACCGTCCTGGTCGCTGAACTGCACGCCGATACCGGCCGCGCGGTTGCCCTCGGCGCCGACCGGCGTGATCCAGATGATACGGCCGGCCACCGGCAGCCGCTCGGCCTCGTCCATCAGGCTCAGCAGCATGAAGACTTCGTCGCCGATGTTGTATTTCTTGGTCGTCGGGATGAACAGCCCGCCGTTCTTGACGAACTGCATGTAGGCCGCGTACAGCGCGTTCTTGTCTTTGATCGTCAGCGACAGGATACCCTGGCGGGCACGCGGTATGCTCGGTGCCGACATCTCAACGCCCTCCCGAGCGGGTGATACGCAGCCAGTGATTGGCAATGTGTTCCAGCATCATCTGTGGGTTCAGGTTGTTGGTCGAATCGCGGTCCATCTGCAGGATTTCGTCGTTCAGTCCGTACAACAGCTCCAAGTCTATGCCCTGCCCGAGGCTTTGCAACTCGGCGCGCTGCGCGGGATGGTACAGGCCCTGGGCATCCGCGCTGCTGGCCAGTCGCACCAGGTCGACGACACAGCGCTTGAGACTGTCGAACACCTGGGTTATCGGCCGATCATTCCATTCCTCAACCACTTGCAGCGGATTGCCGCGACGCTGCTTGAGCACGGCCAGTTGATCGATCAAGCGGGCATCGGCGTCGAGCCAGGCCTCCTCGGCGGCGCGCAGCGCGCGCAGCGGCGCGCCGCCGCCGATCGCCAGCAGCCGTTCCCGATCGGCGACGATATTTTCCTTTTCCAACCAATGGCTTGCATCATCCAATCGGGGCGGCCGGAAGACCACTGCCTGGCAGCGACTGCGGATTGTCGCCGGCAGTCGCTCGGGCTGCGACGAGACCAGCAGCAGCAGGGTGCGCGGGGTCGGTTCCTCGAGCGTCTTCAACAGCGCATTGGCGGCCGCACGGTTCATCGCGTCCGCCGGATCGATGACGATGACCCGGTAGCCGTCCTGCTGCGCGGCCAGCACGCTCTTCGCCGTGACCTGTCGGATCGCGTCGATCCTGATCGCCTTGCCCGGCGCCTCCGGCACGACCTGCAGCAGATCCGGATGACTGCCGGCCGCCGACTGCCGGCATGCCGCGCAGGCATCACAGGCATCGCCGCCGCCCCCGGGCGACGGGCAGACCAGCGCGCGCGCCAGGCGCGCGGCGAACACGGATTTGCCCAGACCCGCCGGGCCCGCGAGCAGCAACGCATGCGGCAGCCGACCCGAGCGACGTCCATCCTGCAGTCGCCGCCACGGCTCGGCGTGCCACGGCAGCTGGGCCGACGCGGCGGTCACGACCGTGCGTCCACAAAGGCGTCGACCGCGGCGACGATCGCCGCCGACACCTGGTCGAGGGGCTGCGCGGCGTCGATCGTGCGATAGCGCTGCGGCGCAGCGCGCGCGAGTTCCAGGTATCCGGCACGCACGCGTTCGAAGAACGGCTGCGCCTCGCGCTCGAAGCGGTCCGGCGCCGAACGTCGCCCGGCGCGCTCGAGCCCGACGTCGACCGGGACATCCAGCAGCAGGGTCAGGTCTGGCCGACGGTCGCCCTGCACCCAGGTCTCCAGCGTGGCGATCCGCGCCAGGTCAATACCACGACCGTAGCCCTGGTAGGCGTACGTGGCGTCGGTGAAACGGTCGCAGACCACCCAGCGCCCGGCATCAAGGGCCGGTTCGATCACGTGCTGCAGGTGTTCGGCGCGTGCGGCGAACATCATCAGCAGTTCGGCGTCGTCGCTCATTCCATCGTGCTTGTGCCCCAGCAGCAGCGCCCGCAGCTGCTCACCCAACGGCGTGCCGCCGGGTTCGCGGGTCAGCTGCAACGCGATGCCGCGCGCTGCAAGGCGTTGCGCGATCAATTCGAGGCACGTCGATTTGCCTGCCCCCTCGATGCCTTCGACGGTGATGAATGCAGCCCTGGTCATTTTCCCAGCTGGTACTTGCGCACCGCGGCATTGTGCTGTTTCAGGGTCGCCGAGAACACGTGGGTCCCGTCGCCGCGCGACACGAAGTACAGGGCGTTGCCGTCGGCCGGGTTCACCGCGGCGCGCAGCGCGTCCCTGCCCGGCATACAGATCGGTGTCGGCGGCAGACCGGCATGCACGTAGGTGTTGTACGGCGTGTCTTCGCGCAGGTCCTTGCGCCGGATGTTGCCATCGAAGCGTTCGCCCATGCCGTAGATCACGGTCGGATCGGTCTGCAGCTTCATGCCCTTGACGAGACGTCGCGTGAATACGCCGGCGATGTCTGCCCGTTCGCTGGGCTGGCCGGTCTCCTTCTCGACGATGGATGCGAGAATCAGCGCCTCGTACGGCCCCTGCAACGGGATGCCCTCGGCGCGCTGCGACCACGCGGCCTCGAGTTCCTGCCCCATCTTGCGCATCGCGCGACTCAGAAACGCCAGGTCGGTCGTGCCGCGGTTGAACTTGTAGGTATCGGGGAAGAACTGGCCCTCGGGATGCACCCCGGGCCTGCCGAGGCGCTCCATCAGCGTCGCATCGTCGATCCCCTCGAGCGTGTGGGTCAGCGCGTCGTGGGCCGCTATCGCGGCCCGCACCTGGCGGATGTTCCAACCCTCGAGCAGGGTCAGGCTATAGTCGACGGACTTGCCCGACACCAGCAGCGCCAGCAGCTCATCGGGTGACATGCCATCGCGCAAACGGTATTCGCCGGCGCGGATGCGGTTCGCCTGTCCGGTATATCGCCCGTACCAGGTCAGGTAGCGCGGATTCGGCAGCATACCTTCGCCGGCCAGGTCGCGCGCGATACCGGCGAGAGTCGCGCCCCTGGGCACGTCATAGATGATCGTCCCCGATGCGACGGCCAGCGGCGTGCGCTGGAATTCCTGGTATTGCATCCATGCCCAGCCCGCCAGCAGGCTGCAGGTGAGTATAAGCAGACCGAGCACCCGGCCCAGCCATTTCATCGCTCGTCGTCCGCCACGTGGCAGCACGCACGCGTCGCGCTCATCAGCGAATGCTCGGCGCGGCCGAGATCGTAGCCAATCGACTCGAAGCGATTGACGCGCACGACGCCGGCGAGGGAGCTGGTCAGGTACATCGCGTCGGCGCGCTCGGCGTCGTCAGGCGCCACGTCACGAATCACCACGGGAGTCCGCGAATGCGTCGCCTGTTGCAGAACCAATCCCCGTACGACACCGTCGACACCCGCAGTGTCGAGCCGGGGGGTTACCAGCTTTTCGCCAAACTGTAGGAACAGATTGCTGATCGTGCCACACATCAGGCGCCCGTCCTGGCTCATCATCAGGCCTTCGTCGACACGACCGTTCGACCATTCGGCACGTCCCAGGACCTGGTCGAGGCGGTTGAGGTGCTTGATACCGGCGAGCACTGGGTTGTCGCCGAGCCGGTAGCGGCACAGTCTAACCCGCCAACCGGTTTCGCCAGCGGCGGGCTCCCAGGATGTCAGCCGCAGAATGCGCCTCGGACGCACCGCCGCCGGCCGTCGGTAACCGCGCGGCGAGTCGCCCGCAGTCCAGTACAGCTTGAGCGCGGCGTATCGCGTGTCCGCCGCGAGGCGGCGGCATTCCTCGAGCAGCAGCCGCTGGTCGGGTTGCGGTAGACCGAGCCGCGAACAGCCGGTGAACAGTCGTTGCATGTGCGCGTGCCACAGGCACGGTTCACCGTCGACGACGGCGATGGTCTCGAACAGGCCGTCGCCGTACTGGAAGGCCCGATCGTCAAGGGCGTCGCTCGCGACGACGGCACCATCGATCAAGGCGCAGTCGAACACGCTACCGACGCGGCGGCCGCCGAGGACCTGCGAATCAGCCGTCGAAGCGGCGGAAGACCAGCGTACCGTTGGTGCCGCCGAATCCGAACGAGTTGGAGATGGCGACATCGACCTTGGTTTCGCGCGCGGTATGCGGCACGTAGTCGAGGTCGCACTGCTCGTCGGGGTTGTCGAGGTTGATGGTGGGCGGCATTACCTGGTCGCGGATCGCGAGTACCGCGAACAGCGCCTCGGCGCCGCCGGCGGCGCCCAGCATGTGCCCGGTCATCGACTTGGTCGAGCTGACGGCAAGCTTGTACGCGTGATCGCCAAACGCGGCCTTGACCGCCATGGTCTCGGCGACGTCACCGGCCGGGGTCGAGGTGCCATGCGCGTTGACGTAATCGACCTGGTCCATGTTCAGGCCGGCGTCGGCGACGGCAAGGCGCATGCAGTCGGCGGCACCCTCGCCGCCCGGCGACGGCGACGTCATGTGGTAGGCGTCGGAGTTCATCGCCGAGCCGGCGAGTTCGGCGTAGATCGTCGCACCACGGGCCTTCGCATGCTCGAGTTCCTCGAGCATCAGTACGCCGGCACCGTCGCTGAGCACGAAGCCGTCACGGTCCTTGTCCCACGGTCGGCTGGCGCCCTGTGGGTCATCGTTGCGTGTCGACAGGGCGCGGGCCGCAGCGAAACCGCCGAGCCCGGTCGGCGACGTGGCCATCTCGGCCCCGCCGGCCACCATCAAGTCGACGGTACCGTACTGGATCATGCGCATCGCATCGCCGATATTGTGCGCACCGGTGCTGCAGGCCGAAACGATGGAGATGTTGGGGCCCTTCAGGCCGTACATGATCGACAGATTGCCGGCGACCATGTTGATGATGTTGGCAGGGACGAAGAACGGCGAAATCCGACGCGGCCCGCCCTTGAGGTAGGCGCCGTAGCCGTTCTCGATACCGGTGACGCCACCAATCCCGGAGCCAATCGCGACGCCGATGCGCTTGGCGTTCGCTTCGCTGATCTCGATGCCGCTGTCGCGGATTGCCTGAATGCCTGCGGCGATGCCGTAGTGGATGAAGGCATCCATCTTCTTGGCTTCTTTCTTGGGTATGTACGCTTCGACGTCGAAACCGTAGATCGGGCCACCGAAACGCACGCTGAACGGCTCGATGTCAAAATGCGTGATCGGTTGGATGCCGCTCTTGCCGGCGAGGATGTTCTCCCAGCCGCTGGCGACGTCGAGCCCGACCGGCGCAACAAGCCCGAGACCCGTGATGACAACCCTTCTATCAGACATCTGGGAGAACCCCTATCGACAGCCTAGTCTTGAAACCAGACGGCCGCAGTTTCGCGGAGCGGAACATACGGCCGGAGCATGGACGGCGTGTGCAGAATCAGCTGTGGGCGTTGACGTAGTCGATCGCCTGCTGAACGGTCGTGATCTTCTCGGCCTCCTCATCGGGGATCTCGGTCTCGAATTCCTCTTCGAGGGCCATCACCAGCTCGACGGTATCGAGCGAGTCGGCGCCAAGATCGTCGACGAAGGAGGCGGTCGGGACAACTTCTTCTTCTTTGACTCCCAGTTGTTCGACGACGATTTTCTTAACGCGTTCTTCAATAGAGCTCATTCTGTCATTTCCTCCACAAATGCGTGATCTGACGCGCCACGCAGGGACGCGGTATTGTAGTCAGTTTCAACGCCGCTTCAAAGCGTTAGCGGGCTATTTCAGCGCCCGCTTAAGCAGCGGCGGAATGGCTGTCGCGCGGCGTCAGGTCATGTACATACCGCCGTTGACGTGGATGGTTTCACCGGTGATGTAACCGGCCGCATCGGATGCCAGGAAGGCTACCGCGGCCGCGACCTCTTTCGGGCCGCCCAGCCGGCCGAGCGGTATCGCTGCCAGCAGGGCCTCGCGCTGCGCCTCGGGCAACTCGCGCGTCATGTCGGTGTCGATGAACCCGGGCGCCACGACATTGACCGTGATGCCCCGCGATCCGACCTCCTGCGCCAGCGACTTCGTGAACCCGAACATGCCGGCCTTGGCCGCCGCGTAATTGGTCTGTCCGGCATTGCCGCTGGCGCCGACGACCGAGGCGATATTGATGATCCGGCCGGTCTTGGCTTTCATCATCGCCCTCAGGCATGCCTTGCACATGCGGTAGATAGACGTCAGGTTGGTATCGACGACACTGTCCCATTCGTCGGTCTTCATACGCAGCAACAGGTTGTCACGTGTGATGCCGGCATTGTTGACGAGGATGGTCACCGGCCCGTACTCGTCGCCGATCTCTTTGATCACCTTGTCGACCGATACATCGTCGCCGACATCAAGCACCTTGCCCCCGCCCTTGCTGCCGGCATCGACGAAGCGCTGGGTGATCGCGTCCGCGCCGCCCTGCGAGGTCGCGGTCCCGACAACCGTGGCGCCCTGCCCGGCGAGTTCTTCGGCTATCGCCTTGCCGATACCGCGACTGGCCCCGGTGACCAGGGCTACTTTTCCATCAAGCATTGATCGACTCCATGGCTTTCTCGAGACTGGCTGGATCGAAGACCGGCAACGCCGGCAACGTCTTGTCGATGCGCTTGATCAGCCCGGTCAGTACCTTGCCCGGCCCGGCCTCGAGCACGACCTCGGCACCCCGCACGCGGATCGCTTCGACCGTTTCCACCCAGCGGACGGGGCTGTAGAGCTGTTCGACCAGGGCGTGACGGATGCTGTCCGCATCGTGCGCCTCGGCAACGCTGACATTGTGCAGAACGGGCACCGTTGGCGCGGCGAACGCGACATCCTGTATTGCCCCGCGCAGTCGCTCGGCGGCCGGTTTCATCAGCGCGCAATGCGACGGCACACTGACATCGAGCAGCAACGCCCTCTTGGCGCCCGCCGCCTTGGCCAGATCGGCAACCCGCGCAATGGCGTCGGCATCGCCGGCGACCACGACCTGCCCGGGCGCATTGAAATTCACCGGCGACACGACCTGGCCCTGCGCGGCCTGCTCGCAGACGGCGCTGACGGCTGCATCGTCGAGGCCGAGGATCGCGGCCATCGCGCCGCTGCCGACCGGGACCGCTTCCTGCATGAAGCGACCGCGTTGGGCGACCAGCCGTACCGCATCGGCCAGGTCGAGCACGCCCGCCGCAACCAGCGCGGTGTACTCACCGAGGCTGTGCCCCGCCATGACGATCGGTGGTTCGGCAAGGTGCTGGTCGAGCACCCGCATCACGGCGATGCCGGCACACAGCAGCGCGGGTTGCGTATTCTCGGTGGCATTCAGCGCCTCCGCCGGACCCCGCTGACTCAGCGACCAGAGGTCGAGTGCCAGCGCGTCGGAACCGGCGTCAAAGGTCTGTCGAACCACCGGGAATGCCGCAGCGAGCTCTGCGAGCATGCCCACTGACTGCGAACCCTGGCCGGGAAAGGTAATGGCTATCTTGTTTGGCATTGTTGTTTCCGTCAGTACCTGAGCAGCACCGAACCCCAGGTAAACCCACCCCCGAAGGCCTCGAGCAACAGCACCTCGCCGCGCCGGATTCGACCGTCTCTGACCGCGACATCGAGCGCCAGCGGCACCGATGCGGCCGACGTGTTGCCGTGCTGATCGACGGTGACGACGACCTTGTCCATCGCCATGTTGAGCTTGCGCGCGGTCGCATTGATGATGCGGATGTTGGCCTGATGAGGCACCAGCCAGTCGACATCGGACTTCTTCATGTCGTTGGCCTGGAGCGTTTCGTCGACGATCCGGCCGAGCGTGTTCACCGCCATCTTGAACACTTCATTGCCCTTCATGTGGGTGTACCTTGGATCACCTTCGGCATCGTCGACGTCGAAGCCGCGTGACACACCGCCCGGCACATGCAGCAGGTTCTCGTAGGCACCGTCGGCATGCAGGTGGGTCGACAGGATGCCAGGCTCGTCGGCCGCCTCGAGCACCACGGCGCCGGCGCCGTCGCCGAACAGCACACAGGTGCCGCGATCGCTCCAATCGATGATGCGGGAAAAGGTCTCGGCGCCGACCACCAGCGCACAGCTGGCCGAGCCGGTGCGGATGAACTTCTCGGCGACGCCGAGGGCATAGACGAACCCGGTGCACACCGCCTGCACGTCGAACGCTGCGCAGCCATGGATGTCGAGGCGCTGTTGCAGCAGGCAGGCGGTGCTTGGAAAGATCTTGTCCGCGGTCGTCGTTGCCAGCACGATCAGGTCGACGTCGTCGACCTGCCGCCCTGCCGCCTCGATGGCGCGCCGTGCGGCCTGCTCGGCGAGATCGCAGGTAGTCTGGCCCTCGCCGGCGACATGGCGCTTGACGATGCCGGTACGCTCACGGATCCACTGATCCGTGGTGTCGACCATCGCTTCGAGATCCTTGTTGGTGAGCACCTTTTCCGGCAGATAACTCCCGGTGCCGGCGATGCGGGCAAAGGTGTTCATGCGTTGACGGACAAATCCAGCTTGTTCCCGACCTGTTGTTCGATGCGGCCGGCGATGTCCGCAATTACCTCTTTCTTCGCAATCGCGATGGCGTGTTCGTAGGCCAAGGCATCGGCGCCGCCATGGCTCTTGACGACGATCCCGCGCAGCCCGAGCAGGCTGGCACCGTTGTAACGACGGGGATCGATACGTCGCCGCAAGGCGCGCAGAACCGGTAGCGCGATCAGGCCGGAAAGCTTGGTGAGAAAATTGCGCTTGAACTCGACCGTCATGAAATGGCGGATCAGCTTCGCGATACCCTCGGAATTCTTCAGCGCCACGTTGCCGACGAAACCATCGGTTACGACGATATCCAGGTCGTCCTTGAGGTAGATATCATCGCCCTCGGCGTATCCGACATAGTTGAGATGGCTGCGGTTCAGGAGTTCATGCGCCTCCTTGACCTGCTCGTTTCCCTTGATCTCCTCCTGGCCGATGTTCAGCAGCGCCACGGTCGGGCGGTCGATGTGGTCGACTGCAGAGACCAGTTCCGAGCCCATGACCGCGAATTGGTACAGGTGCTCGGCATCGCAATCCACGTTGGCGCCGAGGTCGAGCACCCAGGTGCGGCCGTTGATCGCCGGCAGCGATGTGATGATGGCCGGGCGACTGACGTTCGGCAGTGTCTTCAGCACGAATCGTGCGGTCGCCATCAACGCGCCAGTGTTGCCGGCGCTGACGCACGCAGCGGCCTCGCGCTCTTTGACCAGGTCGATCGCAACGCGCATCGACGAGTCTTTCTTGCCACGCAGCGCCCGCGACGGCAGTTCGTCCATCGCCACTTCTTGCGAGGCATGGCGAATGCCGAGGCGATCCGGCAGCTCCCCGTTCGGCAGCTGCGCACGGATCGCGTCTTCGTGCCCGACAAGAATCAGGCGGCAGTCGTGATCGCGCTGCAGGAAGCGCAAGGCGGCGGGCACCACGACGCCCGGACCGTGGTCGCCGCCCATGGCATCCAGCGCAATCGTGATCGGCTGCGTCACGCGTTGTCTGTCAGTCGGAAACGAAAGGCACGTCGGCGACGTGCCGGCGCTACTTGTCGACGACTTTGCGGCCGCGATAGAAACCGTCCGGGCTGACGTGGTGACGCAGGTGCGTCTCACCCGACGTCGGATCGATCGACAACGCCTCGGGTTTCAGGGAATCGTGCGCACGGCGCATGCCGCGCTTGGACGGGGTTTTCCGGTTCTGTTGGACGGCCATGGTTGTCTCCTCGATAAGACCCGATCAGTCGTGTGAATCGGCGTCGCTTTTCAGTTTTGCCAGGGCCGCAAACGGATTTTCCTTCGCATCCGCTGATTTGATGGCATCGTCGGCAATACTGTCGTTCCACGTGTTCAGTCGCGCGTCGCAGGCTTCCGGCGGATGCATCGGCGCCGGCGGCACGGCGAGGATCAGTTCGTCCTCGATCAGCGAACGGAGTTCCAGGCGATCGTTCTCGACCAGCAACGGGTCGAGTTCGTCTGGAAGCCGCTCGGCTTCAACCGGGCCGGACACCACGGCCAACCGCGACGACGCATCCACATCGAGATACATCGTCTGCAGACAGCGCTGGCAGCGCAATGCCAGGCGGGCCTTGACGTCCACAGCGACCACCGGGCGGCGCTCTGCGTCCATGTCGAACGCCAATACAAACGCCGCTTGGCCTTCCGGAGAAGTCAAAAGCGGCGCTAGTCGCGGCAGGTCTGCCAACGCCACCTCGCCGTCGTAGGCCTTGCCGAGCGCACACAGGCGGACCGGGTCGGCGAAGTCGGGCAAGAGCGACAACATAAGCGCGCAATGGTATTCAAAAATCACGCCGCGAGCAACAAAAAATTTATGATTTCCGGGCGCTTACTGCCGCCGCGGCCCGCGGATCAGCCGCCGACGACCGCCAGCAGCACCCCGGCAGCGACCGCCGAACCGATGACGCCGGCCACGTTCGGGCCCATCGCGTGCATCAGCAGGAAATTGTGGTGGTTTGCCTCGAGTCCGACCCGGTTGACGACCCGTGCGGCCATCGGCACCGCAGAGACGCCGGCAGCGCCGATCAGCGGATTGACCTTGCCGCCGGAGATTCGGTGCATCAGCTTGCCCATCAGCACCCCGGCTGCCGTGCCGACGCAGAATGCCACGGCGCCCAGCGCGAGGATGCCGAGCGTCTCGACGCTGAGGAACTTGTCGGCCTGCAGCCGGGAACCGACCGCCAGCCCCAACACGATGGTCACGAAGTTGATGATCTCGTTCTGTGCCGCCTTGCTCAGGCGGTCGACGACGCCCGATTCCCGAAGAAGATTCCCAAACGTCAGCATGCCGATCAACGGCGCCGCCGACGGCAGGAACAGCAGGCACAGCAACAGCACGGTCAGCGGGAACATGATCTTTTCCAGCTTGCTGACCGGGCGCAGCTGCGACATCTCTACTTGGCGTTCGGCCTGCGAGGTCAGCGCGCGCATGATCGGCGGCTGAATGATCGGTACCAGCGCCATGTACGAATATGCCGCGACGGCGATCGCGCCCAGCAGGTCCGGCGCGAGCCGGGAAGCCAGGAAGATCGCGGTCGGGCCATCGGCGCCGCCGATGATCGCGATCGCCGAGGCATCCGCCAGCGTGAAGTCGAACCCGGGAAAAAAGTTCAGCGCCAGCGCGCCGATCAGCGTGAAGAAGATCCCGAACTGCGCGGCGGCACCGAGCAGCAGTGTCGACGGTTTGGCGATCAGCGCGCTGAAATCGGTGAGCGCGCCGACCCCCATGAAGATCAACAGCGGCGCGACGCCACTGCTGATCGCGACCTCGTAGAACAGGTTCAGCATGCCCGGCTCGTAGCCAAGGTCGGCGGCGAGCGCGCGCGCCGCCGCGACGCCCGATGCGCTGGCCTGCTTGAGCGCGCCGGCGACCTTGGCTACGAGCCGGGCATGCTGAACCTGTTCTACGAGGTCGCGATCAGCAGTGGC
>JASJCU010000134.1 GCA_030065815.1 Gammaproteobacteria bacterium
GGGGCCTTTTCTTTTGGGTACTTTTCTTTGGGCAAGCGAAGAAAAGTACCGCGGGCGCGCTCCGCCGAGCGTTTTCAAATAGGCTTGCGCGAAGCGTGAACTGCGCCAGAACAGCCAACAGGCCGAAACAACCACCCCGCCCGGCCGTCAGCCCTCACGCCACGTCCCGATCGCCAAAGCTCTCGGTCGTATAGCGATAGACCTCCATGTTGTCCGACCAGTGATTCGCGGCCAGGCCGGCCTTGCTCTTCAGGTGCATCAGGAAGTCGCGCGGGTCGGGCAGGCTGTCCCAGACCGATGGCAGAAAGGTGCCGCGGTTCGGGCCGTCCTGGACTATCAGGCCGTCCTCGCCCGGGCGCAGCTGCGCGAGCAGGTCGGCCTCGTCGCTGACGGCGATGCGCTGTGGCGGGGTCAGAACCGAGATGTGGATCGCGACGTTCGGCCACTCGGCCTCGCCGAGCGGCGCGAAGCGCGGATCGCGGAACGCCGCGGCGAACGCGTTCTCGGCGACATCGACGACCAGCGGCTGCACGGCCTCGAGATGACCGATGCAGCCGCGCAGCTCGCCGCGGATCTGCAGGGTCACGAAGCTCGCGCGCACTGCCTTGAGGTCGCGATGGTACTCCGATGGCGTGACCACCAGCGGCCGGCCGGTCGCCAGGCCGCTGTCGATCGAGCGCCGCGCGACGTCGAGCAGGGTCGCGCGCTGCGCCGGCGCGAGCCCGTCGCTGGCGTCAGTAGAAGGCATAGGCGCCGTAACCGACGACCCGCGAGCGGTCGCCCGCGGTATCGCCGGAGTTGCGCACGTCGAGGGTCTCGGCATGCCAGTCGTGGGCCCGCGCGGTGCGCAACAGGCCGCGGATCGGGAACACGCCGCAGGCGTCGTACGGGCCGATGACGTCGTCGTCGAGCGCCTCGATCAGCGCGCTGGTCGCGCGGTCACGGCGCCGGCAGTCGTCGTAGCCGAGGTAATGGCTGAGATCGGAGCTGACGACGATCAGCGTGTGGTCGTCGGCGCAGGCGTCGATCACGCGCTCGACATCGCCGGCGGCGGCCTCGCCGACGATCAGCGGTACCAGGTCGAACGTGCCGAGCACGCGCTGCAGGAACGGCAGCTGGACCTCGAGGGCGTGTTCCTCGGCGAACGCCGCGTCGAGGACGACGACGTTCGGCAGGCCGGCCAGCGCCAGCACGGTCGGCATGTCGACCGCGATCTCACCGAGCGGCGTCTCGAAGCGCTCGGCGCTGCTCAGCGCGATGCCGTGAAGCGGCACGCGGTGCGACGGTGCGAGCACCACGACACGGCGGATCGCGTCCGCCCAGGGTCGCAGCGTGGCGTAGGCGCTGGCGGCGATCGCCCCCGAGTAGCGGTAACCGGCGTGCGGTGCGATCAGCGCGTGCGGGCGCTGCCCGGCTGTGGCCACCGCTGCGTCGCGCATGTAGTCGTCTACGGTGTGCGCGAGCTCGTCCGCCGAACCCGGATAGAACAGCCCGGCGACGGCGGGGTGTTTGATGTGCGTCATAGCAGTATCCCTTGGCCGGTCTAATGATGGTAATGGATCAACCGGCGGCGAAAATCAAGCCAGGAGCTTGTCCGTGGTCAACGACACGGTACCTGGGCGCTATTGGCACCTGATGGACGATGGGCGCATCCAGTGCGATCTGTGCCCGCGTTACTGCCATCTGAAGGACGGCCAGCGCGGCCTGTGTTTCGTCCGCGCGCGCGACGGCGACGGCCTGGTGCTGACGACCTACGGGCGCTCGAGCGGTTTCTGCGTCGACCCGATCGAGAAGAAGCCGCTGAACCACTTCCTGCCTGGCACGCCGGTGTTCTCGTTCGGCACCGCCGGCTGCAACCTGGCGTGCAAGTTCTGCCAGAACTGGGACATCAGCAAGTCGCGCGAGATCGACACCCTCGCCGCCAGCGCATCGCCGGCGCAGATCGCTGCCAAGGCCGCGCAGCTCGGCTGTCGCAGCGTCGCCTACACCTACAACGATCCGGTGATCTTTCTCGAGTACGCGATCGATACCGCGCTCGCGTGCCGTGAGCGCGGCCTGAAGTCGGTCGCCGTCACCGCCGGCTACATCTGCGACTAGCCGCGCCGCGAGTTCTTCGCCCACATGGACGCCGCCAACGTCGACCTCAAGGCGTTCACCGAGGGCTTCTACCACAAGCTGACCGGCGGCCACCTGCAGCCGGTGCTCGACACGCTGCAATACATCCACGACGAGACCGACTGCTGGCTCGAGGTGACGACGCTGCTGATCCCGGGCCACAACGACAGCGACGCCGAACTCGAACGCCTCGCGGCGTGGTTCGTCGACCACCTCGGGGCCGACGTACCGCTGCACTTCTCGGCCTTTCATCCGGATTTCAAGATGACCGACGTGCCGTCGACGCCGGCGTCGACGCTGCAGCGCGCACGCCAGATCGCGCTGCAGGCCGGCCTGCACTACGTCTACGTCGGCAACGTGCACGACCGCGATGCCGACAGCACCTATTGCCCGGGGTGCGGCACGCGCGTCATCGAGCGCGATTGGTATCAGCTCGGCGACTGGCAGCTGCGTGCCGGGCATTGCACACAGTGCGGCCAACGGATCGCCGGCGTGTTCGACGACCGTCCCGGCGACTGGGGGCCGCGCCGACTGCCGGTGGCGATGGCAGCGGCCTGATCCGGCGCGCGCGGCCCGCGCGCGCCTGGCATCCGCATCGACCCGACCCGAAGGCGATGGCGATCGTGGCGCCGCTGCGGTCGCTGTCGGCGATGCGACCGGTCATTGGTATGGCCCGGTCAGGCCACGCTGGCGGCGCCTACACCGCGCGGCGCGACGGCTGCACGGCGATTGCACATGCCACGTGCCGGCTGGTGTAATGGTAACGAGAGGTGGCGCAGACCACCGGGAGGGCCAGAGTCATGAGTCTGAGCAAGCACGGCGTGGTCGTCACCTGCGAGCACTGTCGATTCGTTGCCGAGGATCGGCACGGCGGCTTCGAGGTCATCGTGCCGCTGCACGACACCCGGAGCGGTACCGCCGGCAGCGCGACGCTGCAATGTCGCGTCGAGCGCGAACGGCACGCGGTCGAACTCGCCCGCTGGGTGGACGCTGCCGGCCGGCCGGCACGGGTCCCGGACGACGCCGCGACCCGTGCCCGCGCCGCCCTGGCCTACGTCGCCGAACGCCGCGTCTGCGGCAACCGCGGGCTGTGTCCGCCGCAGGTCGTCGACGTCGTCGCGCGGCATTCCGGCGACTGACCGCCGCGGTACCGCGCGGCGCGGGCCGCGACGCGGCGTCGCCGCATCCGCCGCTCGGTCCACCGCACCGACGTCGCGATTGGTGCCAGTCGGTTCCAGCTGCCGCGCCTGCCGGGGCGCGTACCCGATCGCGTCGGTCCGATAGCGCGGGTCGAGCGCATTACCCGGTGCGCGGCCGCTGGCGCGCGGCGGCGTGGCCCGCGCTGTCGCAGAAACGGTGCACGGGGGTCCGTAGTGTCCCGAAATGGTGCGTCGCAGCAAACCTAAGTCATTGATTTGTAATGCCGCGGTCGGTGGTACGTTACGTGCATAGAAGCCCCGGTCTTTGGCGTATCGCGGCCCGGGACGATGTTCCGATTACCCTTTTCTGCGGATTCCGACGACTCCTGGGCGGGCCCGCTCGGGGCGACGCTGCGCGCGTGCCGGCCGGCCGAGCGGCGGCGGCGCCGGCTCACCGATTCGGCGCTGGTCGTGCTGGCATTGATGCAGGACCTGCAGCAGCATCGCGGCCTCAGCTGCGCGCTGCTGGGCGGCCAGCGCGGTTTCCGCGACGACTGCGCCGCGGTCGGCGAGAAGCTGCAGCGCTCGCTGGCCGCGGTCGCCGAACCCGGGCACGCCGGTCATGACCTGGCCGCGGCGGCCGCGTGGCAGCGCGTGCTCGGGAGCTGGGACTCGCTGCGCCACAGCTGGCGCGGGCTGGACTTCGACACCAATCTGGCAGTGCACAGCGCGCTGGTCCTCGACCTGGCCGGGATCCTGCGCGAGCTGGCCGAGACCCATCGCGACGCCCTCGCCGAGCGTTGCCGTGTCATCGCCGAGTGGCCGCAGATGGTCGAGCACCTCGGCATGTTGCGTGCCCTGGGCCTGCGCCTGATCGGCACCCCGGACGCGCGCGCCGACGCGCCGATCTGCGATGCCTTCCGGCGCCACCTGCACGAGGCGCGTTCGGCGCTCGCCGAGACCGCCGATCTGATCCAGGGCCTGCCGGTCCAGACGCTCAGCGAGCAGGCGATCGCACGCGCGGCGGCGCTGCGTGCGCAGCCGGCGCACGTCGACGCGCAGGACTACCACGCGGTGCTGACGCGGGGCATCGACGCCTGGTACGCGGAGATACGCACGCAGCTGCGCCGGCCCTGACACGCCGTCCCGGTCCGCGACCGGCCCCAACTGACACCGCGGGGCCTGCCGGGCCGCGCTGCATGCCCTCTCGGTGCCTCTCGGCAGGCCGGTGGTCGACTGCATCGTCCGGCCCGCGACCCCCTCGCTGTTGATCCGCCGCGCCGCGGCAGACCGACGACCGACAGGCAACACGACCATGTTGGCGGTCGATGGCGTCTTTGGCGATGCACCGGGTCGCGCCAGGCCCGTCCGGGTCCGTTGGTCGATCACCCGGTGCCCACGCGGCATCGCGTCCCCGTTTCGCTGTAACGCTTGTCGTCGGTGCCGGCGCCCGTTGCAGCAGCCGCCGGGCGGTGCCACTTTCACAGCCGATTCAGCCGCTTGGGTCGGGCGCGCGGCGCTGACGCAGGCCGCCGCAACGGCCGGGCGGGGCCCGCGCATGGACAAAAGCCAGACAGCGCGCCGGAAGCGCTGTCTATACTCGACAGCTCATGTCAACGAAGCGCGACGCTGCTGCGCCGGCACCGTCGGGCGCGTTCCGTGGAGGCGACCATGCCGCGACCGACGATCCCCACTGACACCGCGCGAGCGGCCCGGCGGCTGTGGCCTGCGCTTGCGCTCTGCGTCGGTTTTGCCGGCCCGGGCGCGGCGTTCGAGCATCACACCGCGCACGGCGGCCCGGTCAAGGGCCTCGCAACGTCGCCGGACGGGCGCTGGCTGGTCAGCACCAGCTTCGACTACACGGCCGTGCTGTGGTCGCTGGCCGACTTCAGCGAGCATGCCACGCTGCGCGGACACGACGCCGCGGTCAACGCCGCCGCGTTCTCGCCCGACGGGCGCTGGCTGGCGACCGCCGGCGACGACCGCGCGATCCGCATCTGGCGCACCGCCGCGCTGCGCGACACACCCGGCACGGCGCAACCGCTGGTCCTCGACGGACACACCGCCAAGGTCGTCGATCTCGCGTTCTCGGCCGACGGCCGCTGGCTGGCGTCGAGCAGCTGGGACCACCGCGTCGGCCTGTGGTCGGTGCCGGCGTTCGCACCGGTGGCCTTCCTGACGGGCCACAACGGCCCGGTCAACGCTGCGCGCTTCTCGCGCGACGGCCGCACGCTGTACAGTGCCGGCGGCGACGGCCAGGTGCGGCAGTGGGACGTCGCGTCGGCAGCCTACCTGCGCAGCCCGGTCGACGTCGGCTGGGGCATCAACGTGCTCGCCGTCGACGAGACCAGCGACCTGCTCGCCTACGGCACGTCGAGCGGGCTGATGCGCTCGACCTCGTTGCGCGGCGCCGGTCGCACGCACGACTACGCGCGTGACGGTGCACCGGTGCTCGCGGTGGCCTGGGACGCGGCCAACCGGCGCGTCGCGTTCGGCAATGCCGAGGGCCGGGTCGTGATCGCCGACCCCGAGAACGGCGACACGACGCGCGACTTCCGCGCCGCCAGCGGGCCGGTCTGGGGCCTGGCGCTGCTGCCCGAGCCGCGTGCGCTGGTGATCGCCGGGCTCGACGACCACATCACGCGCATCCCGCTCGACGACTTCGAGACGCCGGTCGTCGGCGACCGTGAACGCCGCTTCCACCCGCTCGGCGAGCTCGACAATGGCGCCCGCCAGTTCGCGCGCAAGTGCAGCGTCTGTCATTCGCTGGACGCCGACGGCAAACGCCGCGCCGGCCCGACACTGCATCGTGTGTTCGGGCGCCGGGCCGGAACTGTCGCCGGTTACGCCTATTCCGACGCGCTGATCGGTGCCGACATCGTCTGGAACGAAGACACCATCGACGCGCTGTTCACGGCCGGGCCCGACGTCGTCACGCCGGGTTCGAAGATGCCGCTGCAGCGCATTCCCGACTCGACCAACCGCCGTGACCTGATCGATTTCCTGAAGTCCGCGGCGGGCGCGGCCGGCAGCGTCGAGTAGGCGCGCCGGAGCCGACTGACGGCGCAGCGGCCGCGTCACCGCGTGCGCGCGCCTCAGACGGCGGGCTCAGGGCAAAGCACGGCATCATCGCCACGCGCGGCCCGCGCGCACGCCACCACGGCAGCGTCGAACCGGCGCGCTGCGCCGCCGACGCACTGGCGCCGATCACCCGGACGGTCAAGATCATCGACGCGGTCGATACCGAGGTCGCCGGCGCGACTTCGCCGCCGGGCGGCTTCGGCCGCGGCCATCAACGCGCCTGTCTTGGGCATCGACGACGGATCGTCGCGCGCCGCCGGGACCAGCGGGCGCACCGCGGGCGCCGGCTGCGCGGTCGCGGCGATGGCCGCCGCACCCAGCGGCCCGTTGCGCTGCTTCGAGGTCGCTCGGCGGGCCTCGTCGACGCGCCGCGTCGGGACCGCCTGCGTCCAGGACGGTCGCGACAATTATAATGGCGTGATTTCGGCGATCCGTGGTGCAGAAGGTGTTGTGACACCGAATTTCCCGTTTTGAGTGGCCAAACGACGGTAATAGTGGCGAAAAAACGGCTTCGCCGCGGCGTCGGCCGGAACTCGCCGTGGCTATTGGTCGTAGCGCGGTCCCGGGTTCGCGGCCGTCGCGCTGCCGACCGCTTCGCGCCGTCGGGATCCGATGCCGTTAAGCCAGTAGCCGCTTAGGCTTTGGGGCCCCAGTTGCAGGACCGGGCGCGGCCAAACCTGCGATTTGATGGCGACCCGCGTCAGCGCCGCAACGCAGCGGCCCACGCGACCGCCGGCGTGGTTCACGGGAACGTTAACGAGGCCTGCCTGTCACCGCCGCGGCCGCGGATCGTCACCTTGTAGCTCTCGTCGGCCGGATCTGCGTGCAGCTTGCGCGTGTAGGTCGCGCGACCGTTGGGCGGCAGCGTCTTCATCGTGAGCGTGCCGCCCGGCCACCAGAATTCGGCCTTGAGCTCTGCATTGTTCACCGCGACGCCGTTGCATTTGACATCGACCGTCGCGACCGGGCGCCACTGGTTGCCACCGACCGCGGTCTGGGTGCCGCCGGCGGTCATCGTGATGTCGGCGACGTCGCAATCGGTCACGGTCAGCGTGATCGTCGGCCGGCTCGATCCGCCGACCAGCGGACAGCCACCGAGCAGTGCGGCGGACACGACCATCACGGACAGGCGCGTTGCGCGTTCGGCGGCCGGCATCGCGCTCCTCCGCAGGCTGTGTCTCGGCAGTGTAGGCCGGCGCACGCCCACGTCGGCGGCGCGGACGACACGGCGGGGCGGTAGAATGCGCGCCTGCTACCGCCACAGGGACCTGCACAGGACGCCGACCGGACATGGCCGCCAAGACCTCGAGACTCCCGCCACGCCTGATCCTGATCGCCGCGGGCGTGCTGCTCGCCGTGCTGCTCGTGCACCTCGGCGGCGTCGCCGCGCTGCGCTACCTGGTCGAGCGTGAACTGCACCCGGCGCTGCCTCAGGGTACCTACATCGGTGACGTCCACCTGAACCTGTTCAGTGGCTCGCTGGAGATCGAGGGTTTCGAGCTGCGCGTCGCCGGTACGCGGCGCCTGCGCGCCGGCCACCTGGTCGTGCGGGTCAGCCCATGGCGACTGCTGACCGGTACGCTGCACGTGCGTGAAGCGGCGCTGCGGCAGGCCTATGTGCGCGTCGAGCGGCGCGCCGACGGCACTATCGACCTCGGTCTGCCCGACTTCGGCGGCGCCGAACCGGCCGCCGCCGACGGCGCGGCGCCGCTCGCCGTGTCGCTCGCCGGCGCGACCGCCGAACGGGTCACAATCGACTACCACGACGGCGACCTAACGTCAGAGATTTATGTAAATTCATTGAAAGTGGGCGCTTACTCATCCAGCGCCGACTCGCAGCAGGTCGCGGTCGACTGGCGGCTGCATTGGGACGATCGCGAGGTCACCGGCGATGCGCAGGTCACGCTCGCCGACGGTCCGCCGGGGGTGCGCGGCACGCTGCGCACCGCATTGCTCGACCTGGCGCGCGCGCAGCGCCTCGCACGGCTGCCGGCCGGCGTCGACGGCGAGCTCGCCTACCAGGGCGGATTCGGCTGGTCCGGGGGCCGGTTGGCGCTCGCCGGTGACCTGCAGGCACCGCGCCTCGCGTACGCCGGTGACGGGGTCACGGCCGCGCTGTCGCAACTCGAACTGCCCGGGCTGCAGGTCGACGTGCTGACCACGCCGCAGCTCGAGCTGGCGGTGCGCCCCGGGGCGGACTCGCGCGTCGCCTCCTGGCAGGCCGGGTTCGGCGACCAGCGGCTCGGCGGCGACGGCTTGGCGCTCGGCGGCGTGCTGCGCTATGCCGAGCCCGGCGTCATCGACGTCGACGAACTGCGACTGCAGGCGGACTCGCTGGTCTGGGCCGACGCCGGGCGGCGCCTGCAGCTCGCCGGTCTCGCGATCGACGGCCGGGCCCGCCACGCACTCGACGGCGCCAGCCCGTATCCGGCGCTGAACGCGACGCTCGGCGCGGCGTCGATCGATTACGCCGACGACGCCGCGGCCGTGGCTGTCGCGCTCACCGACCTGCAGGTCGCCGACGTCGCGATCGCGGCGCCCGGCGATGCCGGCGGTCAGCGTCTCGACGGCCGCGTGACGCTGGCGCAGAGCACCGTTACACAGGGTGACACGGTACTCGGCTGGCAGGCCGTCGACGCGACGCTCGGTGGCGAGCTCGGCAACGCCGCGATCCAGCTCGGCAGCGACACCACCGTGTCGGGCCTCAGCGTCGCCAACCCGGTGTTCGAGCACGGTCCGCTGCGCATCGACCGGGTCGCGCTGCAGGGCGTCGAGGTTGGCGCTGCGGTCGCGTTCGCGGCGCTGCGCGTCGACGGGCTCGCGTTGCCGGGCGACCCGGATGAAACGTCGCTGCAGATCGGCGCGATCCGCGTCGCGGCCAGCCGTTACGCGGCGGGGCAGGGGGTCGCCGTCGGCGAGATCACGGTCGACGGCCTGCAGGGCGCGGTGATCCGCGACAGCGCCGGGCAATGGCGCTACCCGATGGCCGCAGCTGCCGGCGCGCCGGCGCCGACGACAGGTACGGCGCCGGCGGACACTGACGCGGACACTGACGCGGGCGAGGGCGAGGGCGGCGAGTCGCTGGCCTGGCGCGTCGCCGGGCTGCGCATCGGCGGCGACAGCTACCTGACCGCCGCGGATGCGCTGAATCCCGACGTGCCGGCCCCGCGCTTCAAGATCGACAGGCTGCAGATCGGCGCGCTGGCCAGCGATGCCCCGGGGACGGCCACGCCGTTCGATGTCGTGCTGCGCCCCGACGCGTTCTCCGAGTTCGTGATCCGCGGCGAGGTGCGGCCGCTGGCCAGCGACCTGTTCCTCGATGCCGAGGGTCACCTGCACGGTTTCGCGATGCAGACCTTCAACGGCCTGATCGCCAACGACCTCGGTCACCGCTTCGTCAACGGCCAGCTCGACAACGATTTCCGCATCCGCATCGAGCGCAACCGCCTGGACATGACCAACGCGCTCGCGCTGGCCACGGTCGAGGCCGAGGAGATCGCCGGCAAGGAGGGCCCGCCGCTGGCCACGGCGATCGCGCTGCTCGAGGACCGCGACGGCAACATCAAGCTCGATGTGCCGGTCGCCGGCAATCTCGACGACCCGGAGTTCCGCGTCCTCGGCGCGCTCAACCCGATCATCATGAAGGCGGTCGCCGGCACCGCGGCGCTGGCGATCCAGCCGCTCGGCTCGGTATTGCTGGTCGGTGGCCTGCTCGCCGACCAGGCGCTCAAGGTGACGTTCCAGC
>JASJCU010000018.1 GCA_030065815.1 Gammaproteobacteria bacterium
GTGCGCGAGGCGGAAGCGGCGGCCGACCAGGCGACAGTTGCGGAACACCTCCTTGACCTGCTCCGGCCGCGCATCGGTGGCGACGTCGAAATCCTTCGGCTCGCGCCCGAGCAGCAAGTCGCGCACGCCGCCGCCGACCAGGTGAGCCTGGAATCCGGCCGATTTCAGCCGGTAGAGCACCTTCAGCGCATTTGGCGAGATATTGGCGCGCGATATCGAATGCTGATCGCGGGGGATGACGACAGGATGGGAGATGGCGGCCTACCGGTGACGATATCGGGATGCGGACTGCCATGATACACGCACCGGCGGCGCGGCCGCAGCCACCGGCGGTGCACCGACATGCGAGGTCGCGACCTGTCCAACCATGCCGTCGCCGAGGTCGGCATCGACGTTGCCAACCGTGCATACCCGCGTGGCGACCCGGCGATCCCGAGCACGGATCGCGAGACTCCGACATCTGAACACCTTGCAATGGCGCACGCGGCAAATGGCGATCCGCCCGGCCCCGCGCACGCCCGCGTCGGCCGCCGAGCGGGCCTGGCAAAGGCGCTATAATCCGTGCCTTTCGCCACCGCAGACTGCAGCAGGACCATGGACAAGACCTACGACCCCCACGCCATCGAGCAACGCTGGTACCGGACCTGGGAGGAGCGCGGCTGGTTCGAACCGAACGCGGGCGATGGCGAGCCGTACTGCATCATGATCCCGCCGCCGAACGTCACCGGCAGCCTGCACATGGGCCACGGCTTCAACAACACGGTCATGGACACGCTGATCCGCTTCAACCGCATGCGTGGCCGGCCGACGCTGTGGCAGCCAGGCACCGACCACGCCGGCATCGCCACCCAGATGGTCGTCGAACGCCAGCTCGAGGTCGCCGGTCAGACCCGTCACGACCTCGGCCGCGGCAGATTCATCGAGCGGGTCTGGGAATGGAAGGGTGAATCGGGCGGCACCATCACGCGCCAGCTGCGCCGCCTGGGATCGTCGCTGGACTGGCAGCACGAGCGCTTCACGATGGACGACGGCCTGTCGGCGGCGGTGCAGGAGGTCTTCATCCGCCTCTACGAAGAGGGCCTGATCTACCGCGGCAAGCGGCTCGTGAACTGGGACCCGAAGCTGCACACCGCGGTATCCGACCTCGAGGTCATCTCCGAGGAGGAATCCGGGCACATGTGGAACATGCGCTACCCGCTGACCAACGGCCAGGGGCACCTCGTGGTCTCGACGACCCGGCCCGAGACCATGCTCGGCGACTGCGCGGTCGGCGTGAATCCGGAAGACGAGCGCTACCGGCACCTGATCGGCGAGCTGGTCGAGCTGCCGCTGACCGGGCGGCGCATCCCGATCATCGCCGACGAGCACGCCGACCCGGAGTTCGGCACCGGCTGCGTCAAGATCACGCCGGCGCACGACTTCAACGACTACGCGGTCTGGCAGCGCCATCGCGACGAGACACCGATCAGCAGCCAGATCCACGGCGGCCTGATCAACATCTTCACGATCGACGCCGCGATCCGCGCCAACGAACCCGACGAGGGCGGGCTCATCCCCGCGGCCTACGTCGGCATGGACCGCTATGACGCGCGCAAGCAGATCGTCGCCGACCTCGAGGCGCAGGGATTGCTGGAGAAGGTCGCCGATCATCGGCTGGTGGTGCCGCGCGGCGACCGCTCCGGTGCCGTCATCGAGCCGTTCCTGACCGATCAGTGGTACGTCAAGGTCGAACCGCTGGCACGGCCGGCGATCGACGCGGTCGAGAGCGGCCGCATCCGCTTCGTCCCCGACAACTGGAAGAACACCTATTACGAGTGGATGCGCAACATCCAGGACTGGTGCATCAGCCGGCAGATCTGGTGGGGGCACCGTATCCCGGCCTGGTACGACAGCCAGGGCAACGTCTACGTCGGACGCAGCGAGGCCGAAGTGCGCGACAAGCACGCGCTCGCTGCGGACTACCCGCTGATCCAGGACGAGGACGTACTCGATACCTGGTTCAGTTCGGCATTGTGGCCGTTCTCGACGCTGGGCTGGCCCGAGGACACCGAACGCCTGCGCCAGTTCTACCCGACCAGCGTGCTGGTCACCGGCTTCGACATCATCTTCTTCTGGGTCGCGCGGATGATCATGATGGGCATCAAGTTCATGGATGACGTGCCGTTCCACGAGGTCTATGTGCACGGCCTGGTGCGCGACTCGCTGGGGCAGAAGATGTCGAAGTCCAAGGGCAACGTGCTCGACCCGATCGACCTGATCGACGGCATCTCGCTCGACGACCTGCTGACCAAGCGCACCAGCGGCATGATGCAGCCGCAGCTCGCGGCCAAGATCGACAAGCAGACCCGGCGCGAGTTTCCCGACGGCATCCCCAGCTTCGGCACCGACGCGCTGCGCTTCACGTTCGCCGCGCTGGCCGCGACCGGGCGTGACATCAAGTTCGACATGGGCCGCATCGAGGGCTACCGCAACTTCTGCAACAAGCTATGGAACGCGTCGCGCTTCGTGCTGATGAACACCGAGGGCGAGGACTGCGGCCTCGGCGACGAGGCGCTAGAGCGCTCGCTGGCCGACCGCTGGATCCTGTCACGGCTGCAGAAGACCAAGCAGGCCGTTACCGACGCGATCGACGGCTACCGCTTCGACCAGGCCGCGCAGGCGATCTACGAGTTCACATGGAACGAGTACTGCGACTGGTACCTCGAACTGACCAAGCCGGTGCTCAACAACGACGCCGCAAGCGAAGCCGCCAAGCGCGGCACGCGGCGCACGCTGGTCCGCGTGCTCGAGTCGCTACTGCGCCTAACCCACCCGATCATGCCGTTCATCACCGAGGAGATCTGGCAGCGGGTCGCACCGCTGGCCGGCAAGATCACCGCATCAAACGATGTCACCGAGAGCATCATGCACCAGCCCTACCCGACCCATCGCGCGCCGCTGGTCGACGACGCCGCCGAGGCGGAGATGCAGTGGGTCATGCAGTTCATCCTCGGCATCCGCAAGATCAAGGGCGAGATGAACATCGCGCCGGGCAGGCCGGTACCGGTGCTGCTCGCCGACACATCGGAACAGGATCGGCAGAACGCGGTCAGGCACCGCGCATTTCTCGATTTCCTTGCGCGCACCGAATCGATCAAAGCTCTGGAGCAGGGAGACACCGGTCCGGAGTCGGCGACCGCACTGGTCGGCAACATGAAGGTATTGATTCCACTCGCCGGTCTGATCGACAAGGATGCCGAACTGGCGCGACTCGAAAAAGAGATGGCCAAGAAGCGCCAAGAGATCGAACGCATAGAGAAGAAGCTCGCGAACCCATCGTTCGTGGACAAGGCCCCGGAGGCCGTCGTGCAGAAGGAGCGCGACAAGCTCGCCGAGGCCAAGGGCGCACTAGCAGCCCTCGAAGCGCAGGCGGAAAAGATCCGCGCGCTGTAGCGCGCACGGCACGGGGCGCGCGAAGGCACGACCGCGCAGCGGGCCGGCGGCGCGGCGATCCCTTGGCCTGTAGTCGTCACGCCACGCACCGGTGCCTGGGCGCCGCCGCAGCGCGGCACTGACGCTGTGTGCGCAGGGCCGGCCCGACCCCTGTCGACTGGCCTGCGACGCCGCTCGCGGGGCCGGACGGGCGTGCCGATCGGCCGGTGGACCGGCCTACCGCGTCATCGCCACCGCAGCGGTGCCATGGCAACCGACATCACTGCACGCGGCAGCTCAACGGTCCGCGTCGCCTCCGGCCGTCGTCGCGTCGCGTCAACGCGACAGCGGCGGCCGCTGCAGCCTGAAGCGGTCGAGCTGCTGCTGTTGCTGCAGCTGGAACTGCCGCTGCAGATCGAGACCCTGCAGATGCGGCGGCACGGGCCCCGGTGGCAGGGTCCGGCCACGCAGGTTCAACTGCTGCAGCTGCTGCTGCTGTCGCTGCTGCAGTGCGCGTTGCGCGTCACGCTGCTGCCGACCGAGCTGGCGTTGCTCGCGTTGTCGGGTCAGGCGCTCGCTCGGTGTCAGGTAGCCCGGCAGCCGCTGGACGCGGTCGAGCTGCTGCGCGCTGGCCCGATTCGTCTGCTCCAGCTCGCTGACATTGCCCGGCGGCGTCACTGCGCCGAGCGGTGTCGCCAGCAGCACGCAGACGCAGGCCAATGCCGCGCGCCGGCGGCGCCGCGGCGACGCGCCGCCCGGATGCGCAGGGAATGGCCGGTTGGCGCGGCGGTCGGCGTTCAGGGGTCGGGTCGGCGGTCGTGCAGGCTGTCGCGTCATCTGCAGTACTCCTGTTGTCTGCTGCGGCGATCTGCGCCGGTGTTCGGCGCGGTCGCGCGCCGCGGCAGCGCTACCGGGGCCGGCAACGCCGTGCGCTGCCGCCGGCGCCCGGCGAACCGGCTGGTGCCGACGCCAGTCGTGGCGGTCACGTCGCCGTTCGAGCACGCATGACGGCGAGCCGTTTCCGCCGTTGCGGACCGTCCGGCGTCGCGGTGCAACGGGCATGGGTATCGCACGCCGGGCACGGGTACTCGTCGAGGATAGCATGCGAATCGGGACGATCCACGGACACCGTCGCGCGGGCCACGCGGCCGCCGTCGACGTGCCGGCGCGGGCTGCGCGATTGCCGGGTCGATCGCTCAGCGCATCACGACCAGCCGCACGGCGTCCAGGCGCACACGGGTCGCCGCCAGGTGCGCCGTGAGCGCCGAGCGGCGCGCCTCCAGGTGTTCGATCTCGTCGTCACGGACATTCGGATTGACCACCGACAGTGCCCGCAGACGCTCGACCTCTGCCGTCAGCTCGCACTCCACGTCGGCCTGCGCCTCGGCGACGACGCCGGCACCGGCCCGCTCGGCGAGGCGCGTCGCATGCGCCATCAACACCTTTACAGCTGCGCCCTGCGATCTGACCACGGTCTCGACAAGCTTGGCGTTGTGCGCGATACACAGGCCGGCCAGCGCGTCGTGGGCGATGCCGTCGGCGACGTCGTTGCCCTGGGCGTCGAGCAGGTAGCGCAGGCAGGTCGGCGGCAGGAAGCGCTGCATTTCCAGCCCGGCCGGCGCCAGGCACTCGACGACGAACAGCGCCTCGACCAGTACCGTGCCCGTCTTGTAGTCGGGATGGCTGCACACGGTGATCGCCGCCGACCCGAGCTCACCGCTGACAACGAAGTCGGTGCAACCGCGGACCATCGGATGCTCCCAGGTCAGGAACTGGCGGTCTTCGTGGGCCAGCGCGTCAGCGCGCTGAAACGTCACGGTCGTCGCCCCGGTCATCAGGCCGGGAAGGTGGTCGCTGAGCATGTGTGCGCCACGCCGCAGCACGACCGAACGCCCCGGCCCGCTCTCGTGTTCGACGCCGAACGCGTCCCAGTAGCGACCCATGAAGTCGGGCAGCGCGACGGCGCCGTCGTCGGCGCGCAATCCGGCGACCAACTCGGCGCCGCGCCCGGGGGAATGCGAGTGCATCTCGAGCAACCGGTCGCGTCCGCTCTCGAGCTCGGCGTTCAGGCGCGCCGTCAACGCGGCCGCGTCTGCGACCAGCGTAGCGGCCCGCGCGGGTTCGGACAGCGCGGCGTCCAGTGCATCGGCCAACGCCGAGTACACCGCGCTCGCCGCCGGGCAGACCGCCTCGAAGCTGCCGAGCCCGTCGCGATACCAGCGCAGCAGTACCTCGCTCGCGGCACCTTCGAGATAAGGCACGTGCAGTTCGATGGTGGCGCGCTGACCGATGCGATCGAGGCGCCCGATGCGCTGCTCGAGCAGATCGGGCTCGCGTGGCAGGTCGAACAGCACGAGGTGGTGGGCGAACTGGAAGTTGCGGCCCTCACTGCCGATCTCCGAGCAGACCAGCACCTGTGAACCCTCTTCGTCGTCGGCGAAAAACGCCGCGGCGCGGTCGCGGGCAACGATCTCCATGCGTTCGTGGAACATCGCCGCATGGATCGCGCAGCGCTCGAGCAGGTAATCGCGCAGGCCGATCGCGGTATCGGCGCGCGCACAGATCACCAACACCTTGTCCGGTGCCAGGCCACGCAGCAGGTCGCGCAGCCAGGCGACCCGCGGGTCCTTGTCGAGCCATGAGCGCGGCGCGCGGCGCTCCGGCGTCGGATCGGCGACGTGCTTGCGGTAGGCGGCGGGCAGCGGCAACGGGTAGGTGTGCAGACGACGCTGCGGGAAGCCGCGGATCGCGTGCCGGGTGTTGCGGAACAGCACCCTGCCGGTGCCGTGACGGTCGATCAGACGCGCGACGACGTCGTCGGCAGAGAGTCCGCTGACATCGCCCAGCAACTCGGCAAGCCGGCGTCGCTGGTCGGCATCCAGCGCTTCGCCATCGAGCAGGCACGACGCGATCCGCGCGACCGGCGCGTAGGCCGCCTCCTCGGCCGCGAAGGCGGCAAAGTCGTGGAAACGCTGCGGGTCGAGCAGGCGCAGGCGACCGAAATGCCCGACCCGGCCGAGCTGCTCGGGCGTCGCGGTCAGCAGCAGCACGCTCGGCGTCCGCCCGGCCAGCGCCTCGACCAGCTGGTACGCGAGACTGCTCTCGTGCTCGTTCCATTCGAGGTGGTGGGCCTCGTCGACGATCAGCAGGTCCCAGTCGCCGGCGATGGCCGCACGTGCGATCTCGGCGTCGTCGGTCAACAGCGACAGGCTGCACAGCACGCGCTGCTCGGCATGAAACGGGTTGTCGGCATCGGCCGCGGCGAAACGCTCGGCGTCGAAAACCGCGAATGCCAGGTTGAAGCGGCGCAGCATCTCGACCAACCACTGGTTGACCAGCGCATCCGGCAGCACGACGAGCACGCGCTGCACGCGCTCGGTCAGGATCAGGCGGTGCAGGATCAGGCCGGCCTCGATGGTCTTGCCGAGCCCGACCTCGTCGGCCAGCAGCACGCGCGGCGACGGACGCCCGGCGACTTCGGACGCGATGTACAGCTGGTGCGGGATCAGGTCGATGCGCGGTCCGCGCAGGCCGAAGACCGGCGAACGCCACTGCTGCGCGGCCTGGATCCAGGATTGGTAGCGCAGCGTGAACCAGACGTCCGGGTCGATGCGCCGTGCCAGCAGCTTGTCCTGCGGGCGGTTCAGGCGCAGGTGATCGCTGAGCAGCTGTTCGGCCAGCTCGACGTCGGCATCGTCGGTATCGCGACAGCGGTAGCGCAGCAGGCCGTCCCGGTCTGTGACGTCGACGACGACCAGATGACGGCCGTCACGGTCCTGTACCCGGTCGTCGGCGGCGAAGCGCACGCGGCTCAGCGGCGCATTGTGCGTCGCGTAGTTACGCGTCTGACCGCTGGCCGCGAACAACACCCGGACCTGGCGGGCGTCGACGGACTCGACGATGCCGAGGCCCAGGTCGGGCTCGGCGTCGCTGATCCAGCGCTGTCCCGCTTTGAAGTCCTGCTGCACCGATCACACCCGATTCGACGAAAGCCGCGCATTGTACCGGCAAGGCGCTGGCGCCGCCCGGGCGGCTCCGCGATAATCGCCGCCCTTTCCGCATCCCGCCACCGGAGGATCCCGACGCATGTGGTTTCGCAATCTGCAGCTGTATCGCCTGATCGAACCCTTTGCGCACAGCGCGGAATCACTGCATGAAACGCTCGGCGGGCGCGCGTTCAAGCCGTGCGCCGGCCTCGACACCCACAGCCTTGGCTGGGTACCGCCGGCCGGCCGCGAGGCCACCGAACGCGTGCATGCGAGCAACGGCCGGATCATGCTCTGCCTGCGGCGCGAGGACCGCATCCTGCCGGCATCGGTGGTCCGCGAACATGTCGACGACAAGGCCGAGGCCATCGCGACCGCCGAGTCGCGCCCGGTCGGCCGCGCGGAGCGACAGCGCCTGCGCGACGAGGTCATGACCGACCTGCTGCCGCGGGCGTTCACGCGCTCAAGTCACCAATTCGCCTACATCGACCCGGCCGCCGGCTGGATCGTCGTCGACAGCGCGACGCCGAACAAGGCCGAGGCACTGCTCGGCGTGCTGCGCGAGACCGTCGGCAGCCTGCGGGTCAAGCCGCTCGCCGTGACCGCGGCGCCGTCGACTGTCATGACGCGCTGGCTCGAAGGTACGCCGGCCGCGGGTTTCGCGCTCGGCGACGAGTGCGAGCTGAAGGAACCGGTCGACAACGGCGGCATCGTGCGCGGTCGCCGCATCGACCTGGCGAGCGCCGAGGTGCGATCGCATCTCGATGCCGGCATGCAGGTCGCCAAGCTCGCCGTCACCTGGCAGGAACGCATCGGCTGCCTGCTGTGCGACGACCTCGTCGTCCGCCGCCTGCGTTTCCTCGATCTGGTCATGCAGGAGGCCGCGGACGCGGCGGCCGACGACGCGCTGGCGCGCTTCGACGCCGATTTCGCACTGATGGGCATGGAGCTGGCGCGCTTCATCCCGGACCTGGTCGCGGCCTTCGGCGGCATCGATGACTAGCCTGCACGCGCCGACGACCCGTGGGCAGCACGGGCGTCTGCAGCCGCTTCAGCGCTTGGCCGGCGGCGTCGCCAGGCGCTCGATCACGTAGCCGGCGGCCGCCAGGCCAAAGCTTGCCGTCACCGCCACCGATGCACCGTAACCCGCACAGTTCAGCGATCCCTCCGGTGACGCGTCGCAGCCTCCGGGTGACTCCTGGGGTTCATCGGACCAGACGCAGGGCACGCCGAAGCGACGCTGGGGATTGGTCGGGAAACCGTATTCCCGGCGCAGTATCCGGCGCGTACGCGCGAGCAGCGGGTCCTGCTCGGTGCGGCGCAGATCGCCGATCCTGATCCGCGTCGGGTCGCGCTGCCCACCGGCGGCGCCGACCGTGATCAGCGGCTGCCGGCGGCGTCGGCAGTGCGCGATCATCGCCGCCTTGACGCGGAAACTGTCGATGCAGTCGACCACCCATGCACAGTCGGCGGCGACGACGTCGGCGACGTTGTCACGGGTCACGAACGCGTCCACAGCGATCACGTCACAGCGCGGGTTGATCTGCGCGACGCGCTCGCGCAGCACGTCGATCTTGGCGCGACCCAGCTCGGCATCGAGCGCCTGCAACTGCCGGTTCATGTTCGACTCAGCGACATGGTCCATGTCGATCAGGGTCAGGCGGCCCAGCGCGCTGCGTGCCAGCGCCTCGACCGCCCACGAACCGACCCCGCCGACCCCGACGACGCAGACATGGGCGTCGTTCAGCGCGGCCAGCGCGTGCGCGCCGTACAGGCGGGCGATGCCGCCGAAACGCCGTTCGAAATCCAAACCCGGCCCTCCAAAGCGTCGCGCCGAGGCGGTATAGTAGCGGTTCGGCGGTGCCGGGGCCGAGACCCGCCCGCCGCGGATACTCCTGCCGGACCGCCAACGCGGCAGGCCTCGCGACGATGAACACGCCAGCACCAGCCGAGCAAATCGAAGACTACCGCGACCTGTTCCTCCACGACGTGCCGCTGCTCGACGTGCGCGCACCGGTCGAGTTCGCCGCGGGCGCCTTCCCGAGCGCGCGCAACCACCCACTGGTCGACGACGCCGAACGCCATCGCATCGGCATCGCGTACAAGGACGCCGGCCAGCAACGCGCAGTCGCGCTCGGCGAGACGCTGGTCAGCGGCGCGCTCAAGGCCGAGCGCATCGCCACCTGGCGTGACTTCGTCGCGCGTCACCCCGGCGCGGTGCTGTACTGCTTCCGTGGCGGCATGCGCTCGCAGCTCAGCCAGCAGTGGCTGCACGACGAGGCCGGCCTCGACGTCCCGCGGGTGCGCGGCGGTTACAAGGCCATGCGACGCTTCCTGATCGACGAACTCGCCGCCAACGGCAGGCGCTGCAGGCCGGTCGTGATCGGTGGCCGCACCGGCGTCGGCAAGACGCGCCTGCTGCTGGGTTGTGATGCACGCATCGACCTCGAGGGCCTCGCCCACCATCGCGGCTCGGCTTTCGGCCACCATCCGCAACCGCAACCGTCACAGATCGATTTCGAGAACGCGGCGTCGATCGCGCTGCTCAAGCACGTCGCGGCGGACAACCGCGCCTTCGTCGTCGAGGACGAGAGCCGCAACATCGGCAGCCGCCACGTTCCGGTTCCGTTGTTCGACGCGATGCAGGCCGCACCGCTGGTGCTGCTCGAGGCCAGCGACGACGAGCGCGTCGAGATCACGTTGCAGGAGTACGTGCACGACGCGCTCGCCGAGTTCGTCGTTCACTATGGCGAAGAGGCCGGGCGCGAGCACTGGGCTGCGTATCTGCGCAACAGTCTCGACCGCATCCGCAAGCGCCTCGGCGGCGACCGCCATGCGCGCGCCCGGACCCTGCTCGACGACGCGCTCGACGCGCACGCGAGTCGTGGCGATACCGACGGGCACCGCGCCTGGATCGCGTTTCTGTTGCGCGAATACTACGACGGCATGTACACGTACCAGTTGGAGAAGAAGGCGCAGCGTACGGTGTTTCGCGGCGCCGCCGACGGGGTCCGGGACTACCTCGCCGATCACTTCGGTATCGTCGCGGCGGGGACGGTGTAATGAAACACCGGCACATCGAACTGGGCCTGTCTCCGTGATCTGCAGCCCTTGTCTCCACCGTCGACCGCTGGCACGACTGATGCCGCTCGTGCTGGTCGTGATCGGCATCATGCTGCTCTGCGCACGGTCGGCTCGGGCACTCGATTCGCAGCAGGTATTCGAGAGCAACGAGAGCGCGGTGTTCCAGATCCGCGTGATCAACCGCGAGACCGACAAGAAGTCGAGCATCGGCTCGGGCTTCATCTACGCCAGCCGCCGCGACATGGTCACCAACTACCATGTCGTCAGCCAGTACATCGAGCGTCCGGACGACTACGAACTGCGCTACCTGGCTGCCGATGGCCGTGAGGGCGTGCTGGAGCTGGTCGCCGTCGACGCGGTCCACGATCTGGCGCGCGTGCGTGCCGACGTCGACCTCGGCACGCCGTTGCCGGTCGGCGAGCCGCCGCCGCGCGGCGCCCCGCTGTTCGCGATGGGCAATCCGCTCGATCTCGGCCTGACGATCGCCGCCGGCACCAACGGCGGCGTCCTCAGCCAGACCGACGGCAGCCGCATCCTGTTCGCCGGCAGCCTGAACCCCGGCATGAGCGGCGGGCCGACATTCGACGAAGACGGCGTCGTCGTCGGGGTCAACGTGTCGACCGCCCGCAACGACATCAGCTTCATCGTGCCGACCCGTTACCTCGGTCGTCTGAACGGCAGCGCTGCGCAGGACCCGTCGTCGCTGCTCGAACAGATAGCAACGCAGATTCGCGGCTACCAGGTCGACTACATCGGCGACATCATCGACGCCGAGTGGCCGATGACGACGATCCGACAGGTGCAGGTGCCGGGGGCCGTGTCGCCGACGGTCCGTTGCTGGGACGCCAGCCCTAAGGGCAAACCCGAGAACCTGTACCGGCAGTACGCGATCAACTGCAAGAACGAGAACGATATCTACCTGACCGACCGGCTCGAAGTGGGCAAGGTGCTCTACGAATACGCGTGGCTGGAAACGGCCGAGATGGAACCGCAGCGTTTCTACCGGCTCTACGAGGCGTTCAACGACAGCCAGTTCGGCAGTCGTGCGGGCAAGGACGACGTCACGCGGTTTCGCTGCGAGACGGGCTTCGTCCACGTCAGCACAGAGGTCATGAAGACCACGGTCTGTCGCCGCGACTACAAGCGTTACCCGGGGCTCAGCGACGTGCTGTTCACATCGGCGCTGGTCGGTCGCGAGCGCACCGGCTTCATCTTCAATATCGACCTGTCGGGCACCGACGCAGCGACCGCGGCGAGATTGATCGCGCGCTTCCTGGGAGAGATCGAATGGCGGCCCTGATACTGGAGATCGTTTCGCGGCACGTCAGCCAGTATGTCCCTGTCGACAAACCGACGCTGCGTGTCGGGCGTGCATTCGACAACGACGTGATCCTTACCGACCCGGCGGTGTCGCCGTACCATTTCCTGATCCACAAGACCCCGCGGGGAGGCTACGAACTGCGGCCGCTGGCAGACGAGAATGGAATCCGCACCGGGCGTCACCGCATCGACGATGCCGTCGCGCTCGACCAGCTGCCGTTCGAGTTCGATGCCGGGCGTACCCGCTTTCGCGTCATCGACCGTGCACAGCCGGTCGCACCGACGCGCCTGATGAGCTGTCGCAACGGCGGCGCCTGTATCTTCGGCCACTGGAGCTGGGCGCTGGCGTTGTTCGCCGTCATGGTCTTGATCAGCGCATTCGAAAACTACCTGCAAACGCACCAGACCCTGAGCTGGGAGTCGTTCTGGCAAGACCAGCTGACGATCACCGCAACGGCGTTGAGTCTGTCGGTCGGCCTGCTGTTGCTCAACCGCGTGGTCTCTCACCGCTGGGACTACCCGGCGTCTCTCAGTTTCGTCAGTATCGCGCTGATTGCCGCCTTCGCGCTCGACCAGGTCGCCCAGTTAACCAATTACTTCTTTACTTCGGAGCTACCGGCGTTTGCGATCAATCTGGCATGGCTCGCGGTGTTGATGCCCCTGGCCACGGCCTGGTTCCTGATCCGGCTCAACCACGCCGGCAATATCGCCGCAACATTCGTCATCGTCGCGCTGTTCTCGCCAGCCGCCTACGTGCAGGTCAAAGAACTGGCGTCTCACTATGACCTGTTCGACGAATTCAGCAAGAAGACCTATTACAGCAATTCGCTCCACCCGCGAGACTGGCGCATGCAGGCAACGGTCTCTATCGAGACGTTCCTGTCGGACAGCCTGCTGATGCAACCTCCGGCGCCGGCCGAAGAATAAAATAAATACTTTGTTCACATATCGGCCAAGCCGCCCACATTGCAATCCAAAGTTGACACGGATATATTTCCAGTCCTGACGATCTACAATTTCCTTAAATCGAGCAAGGGCGTACCCTTTACTTTGGAGTTTCTAACGAATGGCAAAAAAATCCCTGTCGAACCTGAGCGCTGACGAGCTCTATGAACTGGCTCGCGAACGCGAACAACAGGAAGCCGAGGAGGCCAAGGAAGCCGTGCGTGCACAGCTCGAGGCACTGCGCGATCAGCGTCGCGAGACCGTGGCCCGGCACCGTAAGGAGCTCGCCGCGATCGACGCCGAGATCCGCAGCCTCGGCGGCCGCACGACGCGTGGACGGCGCCGCCGTGCGGCCGGCGGTAGCGTTACCGATCATGTCCTGGAGATCGTCAGTGGCTCGAAGAAGATCTCGACCAAACAGATCAAGGCCGAACTGGAGACCCGCGGCGTGGTCGCCAACAACCTCGCGCAGACGCTGGCGTACCTGAAACGCCAGGGCAAGGTAACCTCCCCGGCACGCTCGATCTACTCGCCCGCCTGACACCGGCGGCCGCGTCCAGCGCGCGGCCGACACCCCGCGCCCCGGCGGCACGCAACCACTGCCGGGCGCCGGCGGGGACATCTGGTGTAGGGTAGCGGCATGACAAAAACCGCCCCGGCGCCACCCGCATGAGTCTCCCGCGCAGCATCCGCATCCTGGTCGCGATGGCCGTGCTGGTCCTCGGCCTCGCGGCGCTGCTGCTGATACTGACCCTCGGCGAGGCGGCGTTGACCATCCGGGCACAGCTCGCCGACGCGCCGTTGTGGCTGCAGGCCGCGTGGTGGGGGCTGGTCGGCGTCGTCTGCTCGCTGTTCACCTGGCTGATCTGGCGCCTGCTGCGCGCGCCAGGTCCGACGCCTGACCGACCCGCTGACGACGCAGCGGCAGGCGCCGACGCCGATAGCGTCGCGGCGGCGATGGCTGACGCCGAGTCGCTGGGTGCCGATACCAGCGACGTGCGCCGCGAGCTCGACAGGCTTGCCCGGCGCCAGGCGGCCGGCGACATCCATGTCGCATTGTTCGGCGAGATATCGACCGGCAAATCGGCGCTGATCAACGCCCTGTTGCCGGACGCCGAGGCCCGCAGCGACGTCCGCGGCGGCACGACCCGCGATCTGGTCAGTTACACCTGGACGAGCGCCTCCGGCGACCGCCTGATCGTGACCGACATGCCGGGTACCGCCGAGGCCGACGGCGTCCTCGACCGGCTTGCCGAGGACGAGGCGCAGCGCGCGCACATCGTGGTCTACGTGACCGATGGCGATCTCAATCGCGCCCAGCACACGGCCTTGCGGGCGCTGCTCGCGATCCGCAAGCCGGTCATCCTCGCGCTAAACAAGAGCGATCGTTACTCGGCCGCCGAACGCGCGGCACTGAGCGGGCGGCTGCGCGAGCTGCTCGGCGACGCGCCCAACGCCGAGCTCGTCGAGGTGTCCGCGGCGACCCAACGCCAGGTCGTCAAGGTCCTGCCCGACGGCAGCGAGCGCAGCGAGAGCCGCAGCGTCGCGCCACGTGTCGACGCGCTCGCCCTGGCCTTGCAGCGCCAGATCGACGGTCGGCAGGAGATCCTCGACCGGCTGCGCGACAGCGCGACCTTCGTGCTCGCCCGCCAGCAACTCGACCGCGCGATCGCGGCGTCCCGGCGGCAGCGTGCCGACAGGCTGGTCGACGGCTACGCCGGCAAGGCCGTGGTCGGCGCGCTGGCGGCGATCACGCCGGGCTCCGACCTGCTGATCCAGGGCTACCTCGGCACCCAGCTGGTGCGCGAGCTGGCGGCGTTGTACGACACCAAGGTCGGCAAGGTCGATAGCGAGCTGCTGCTGTCGCTGGTCCAGCACCATGTCGGCAAGGCCCACACGCTGCTGCTGGCGGTCGCCGGAAACGCACTGAAGGCCTTCCCCGGCGTCGGTACGCTGGCTGGCGGTGCACTGCACGCGGTCGCCTACGGCATCATCTTCCGGACCCTCGGGAGGGCGCTGACGACGACGCTCGAGACCCGCGGCGAGCTGCACCCGCGGCAGACCGCGAAACTGTTCGAGGAGACATTGGGTGAAGATCTGGAAACGTCTGCGCGCGGTATTGCCAGACTGGTTGCCGAGCGGGCGCGCCGCGCCGAGTGACACGGTCCCGGACGGCGACGCGCACCTCGCGCTGGCCCGCGAGAGCCTGCGCGAGCTGCTCGACGACGAGCGCGTACCGGCCGAGGTGCGCGACGCCCTGAGCGACGACTACCGCCAGGTCGAGTCGATGCTGGACAAGCTCGAACACGGCCATATCCACATCGCAGTCTTCGGTCGGGTCAGCGTCGGCAAATCCGCACTGGTCAATGCGCTGCTCGGCGAGCAGCGCTTCGCGACCAGCCCGCTGCACGGCGAGACGCGCACGATCCAACACGGCCAGTGGCACGAGTTCCGCGACGGCAACGTTTTCCTTATCGACACACCGGGGATCAACGAGGTCGGCGGCGAGGCGCGCGAACAACTGGCGCGCGACGTGGCCGGACGCTCCGACCTGGTCGTGTTCGTCGTCGACGGCGACCTGACGAAGGTCGAGATCGACGCCCTGCGCACGCTGGTCGACACGCGGCGGCCGCTGATCCTGGTGCTCAACAAGGTCGACCGTTACACCGACGAGGAACGGCAACAACTGAGCGCGGCGTTGCACGAACACAGCCGCGGCCTGCTGCCCGCCGAGCACCTGGTCAGCGCGGCCGCGCAACCGGCCGCGCAGTGGGTGGTGCGCGTCGACGCCGACGGCAACGAGCGCGAGGAGCAGCGGACGCCGCCGCCGCGGGTCGACGCGCTCAAGGCGCGCCTGTGGGAGGTGCTGGAGAACGAGGGCAAGACACTGGCGGCGCTGAACGCGTCGCTGTTCGCCGGCGAACTCAGTGACCAGGTCGCCACCCGTGTCATAACGGCGCGACGCACCCTCGGCGAACGCGTGATCCGGACCTGGTGCATCGCCAAAGGCGTCGCGGTCGCGCTCAACCCGGTCCCGGTGGCCGACCTCGCGGCGGCCGCGATCGTCGACGTCAGCATGGTCGTACACCTGTCGCGGGCCTACGGGCTGCCGCTCAGTCGCGCCGAGGCCGGGGGCCTGGTGAAGACGATCGGTGCCCAGATGCTCGTGTTGATTGGCACGGTATGGGCGGTCCACCTGATCGCATCGGCACTGAAGCTCGGCACCGGCGGGCTGTCGGCCGTTGTCACCGGAGGCGCCCAGGGGGTCGTCGCGTACTACAGCACCTACGTCGTCGGGCGCGCCGCGGAGCGCTACCTGGCCAACGGCAGGTCGTGGGGCGAAGCCGGCCCCAAGCTGGCGGTCAAGGAGATCCTCGACAGCCTCGATCGCGATTCGATCGTCGAACAGGCGAAGGCCGACATTCGCGCACGGCTCGGCACCGGCTGAGACCAGAATGCGTTTTTTGTTGTTTACCGATTTTCCAATCCGCGATATCTCGGGGTGATGAGAAACCGCCGGCCGGCGACCGTGCCGGCCGGTCACGGCAACAACCGCCCCGGGAATCGTCATGCCGGTCTGGGCCCTTGTCGTTTGGCTGATCATCGGTGTCGCGGCGGGTTCGTCGCCCACAGAATCATGGGCCGCCGGGCGCCGGGCGGGCTGCTCGGCGACCTCGTGCCCGGCACCCTCGGTGCACCGGTCGGCGGCTTTGGCCGGTCGCTGCGCGGCATCGCCGGCACCGGCGACCTCGCGCCCGGCATGGCGCCGCCGCCACCGCCACCGTGGTGGCGCAAACGCCGATCGTGCCGATCCGCCAACGCGTTGCGGCCCGCGGACCTGCCGCCGCGGCGCCGATGCGCGGTCAGCGCATGAACCTGCCGGCCATACCGATCACGTCATCGAGGATCGACCCGTCCTTGTCGGCGTCGAGGAAACCGGCCAGCAGGCTGCCCAGGCCACCACCCTGGTCGCCGGCGAGCTGATTCGGTGCCGACGCGAAGCCCTGCTTCGCCATCGCCCCCATGGCCGCACTGGCCAGCAGCGGCAGCATCTTCTTCAGGACCCCGCTGTCCACGCCGCTGCGCTCGGCGGCGCGCGACGCGACCTCGCGGCTGACGTCCTTGCTGCCGAAGATATGGCCGAGGATGCCGTTGCCTTCGACGACGGCTGCCTGGTCGGTCAATGCCGCCGGCTGCTCGATGTAACGGCTGTGATTGCCGCGCGACAACGCACCGATCAGGTCGTCGAGCCCCTGGCCGCTGGCGGCGTTGTTGCTGAACCCCTTGCTCAAGGCCGGTACCAGCGCACCGATCGCCGATCGTGCCTGGCCCTCGTCGAGCTGGAAGTTGTTGGCCACCTGGCGCACGACGTCGCCGTTCTGTGCGTTCATGATCATGTCGAGGAGATTCATGGCTCGGCTCCGGGTAAGTTGTGATCAGCGAATGGCCTGCCTGCGCGGCGGCCCGACGATAATGCGGCGGCCGGTCATTTGCCGGCGATGCCGACAACCAGCTGCACGACGCCCCACACCAGGAGTATGAACACCACGGTCAGCAGGACGCCGACGGCGATGAAGTCACGCGCCCGACCGTGGGTGAAGTCACGCTCGCGGGTGGCGTTCTTCTGCACACCGGCGAACGACGAGACCACGCTTCCCAATACCTGGAAGAAACTCAGTCGCTTGTCTCGTTCGGATGCCACCGGGGACCCCGCTGCGATGATGCCGCGCTCGCAGTTTGCCAGAAATCCCACCGCCGGGTAGGTGTCCGGCGACCCGATCCGAGGCCGGCAGGCCCGGGTAAAGCAACGCCGCCGCCCGCCGCTATTGCCCGATACCGATCGGGCAAAAAGGGAATCGCGGTGAGTTCCATCGGACTGCACGAACTGGTTGTCATGGTCGTCGAGCCGTCGGCGGTGCAGCGCCGCATCGTCTGCAGGGCCCTGCTCGACAGCGGCGTCGCGACGATCCTCGACAGCGACTGCGGCGCAGACGCCTTCGCCCGGCTGCGCAACGAATGCCCCGACCTCGTCATCAGCGCGATGTACCTGCCGGACATGACGGCGATCGACCTGGTACAGCGTCTGCGCGAGTCCGCCGAGCACGCGGATACGCCGTTCGTGCTGGTCTCGAGCGAGACCCGCTTCCGCTACCTCGACCCCATTCGCCAGGCCGGCGTGGCCGGCATCCTGCCGAAGCCGTTCACCGATCAGCAGCTGCGCACGGCACTCAGCGCGACCGTCGACCTGCTCGACGACAGCACCGACGCCCGGGTGCTCGAGGACCGCGGACTACGCGCCCTGGTCGTCGACGACAGCAGCCTGTCGCGCAAGCACGTCACCCGCGTGCTGAATTCCCTGGGTATCGACCACGTCGATCACGCCGCTGACGGTGTCGCTGCAATCGCACACATCCGCGATCACCTGTACGACATCGTGATCACCGACTACAACATGCCGCACATGGACGGCAAGGAACTGATCGATCACATCCGCCACGATTCCGCGCAGACGACGCTGCCGGTGCTGATGGTGACCGGCGAGGACAACGCCAGCCGCCTGTCTGCGGTGCAGCAGAGCGGCGTCTCGGCGATCTGCGACAAGCCGTTCGAGCCGTCGGTGATCCGCGACCTGGTGCAGCAGATCGTCGACGCCTGACCGGCGGCCGCGAGGGGGTCGTCACATCCGCCGCTTGGTGAAGCGCGTTGCCTGCGCAGAGGCCGGATCGTCCGGCCAGAAATGCTTTGGGTAGCGACCGCGCATCTCTTTCTTGACCTCGGCGTAAGCGCCGCGCCAGAACGCCGCGAGGTCGCGGGTCACCTGCAACGGGCGGCCGGCCGGCGACAGCAGGTGCAATACCGGAACGACGCGGCCTTCGGCCAGCGTCGGCCCCTCGCTGAGCCCGAGGACCTCCTGCAACGGCAGCGCCAGCACCGGCTCGCCATCGAAACGGTACGCGATGCGCCGACGCGTCCCGGCCGGGGTTGCGAACTGGGTCGGCAGCAACGCATCGAGGCGCTGCTGGCGCTGCCAGCCGAGTTCGGCACGCAGCACCGCATCGAGATCCAGGGCGCGCAATTGACGCGCCCCCTGCCCGGGCTTGAGCCACGGCGACAGCCAGTCGTCGAGGGTCTGCAGCAGGCCCTGGTCGGAGAAATCCGGCCAGCCACGATCCGGCTCGAGGCCGCGCAGCAGCTCGACCCGGGCACGCAGTTCCGCGGCGCCGTCGAACCAGCGATCGAGACCGTCCTCGCGGATCCGTGCGAACAGGCAATCGAGCACCGGGTCGCCGTCCCGCAGGGGCACCGGCGCATCGTCGATGACCAGCGCGCCGAGGCGGCGCACGCGACGCGCGACGACGTCGCCGACGGCGACATCCCAACGCACATCGCGGACGACCTCGATCTGGTCGGCGAACAGCCTGTCGAACGCGTCCGCGTCCAGCCGCGCGGCCAGCCACGCGCGACCGTCGCGCTGCCCGGCGTCGACACTGGCGACGACCAGGAAGCGGTTGCCGACCAGCGGGTCGCGCGGATCGACGAGGACGGCACGGCCGTTACGCATCAGGTAGCGCCCGCTGGCGCGCGACGTGCGGATCGCGACCCGGTCCGGGTAGGCGAGCGCCAGCAGCCCGCCGCTGCCCGCCTGCGCCGGGTCGTCACCATCCCGACGCGCGAGCTGCCGCAACTGCCGTGCGGCGCGGTCGATGCGTCGCAGTGCCGCACGATCGAAGCCCGGCGCCAGCGGCGTGCCGGCACGCAGCGCGGCCAGCGCATCGAGTCGCGCGTCGATGCCGACGCCGACGATTGCGGCCTGTGTCCCGCGCAGCGGATCGCGCTCGGACAACAGCGCGGCGATATCCGCGACCGACGCCGACCCGCCACTGCCGGCGGCCAGCATATGGGCAAGGCGCGGGTGCACCGGGAAGCGCACCATGTCGCGCCCCAACGGCGTGATGCGCTGACTGGCATCGAGCGCACCCAGTTGCTGCAGCAACGCGACCGCCTGGTCCCAGTGTGCCGCCGGCGGCGCATCCAGCCAGCGCAACGCCGTCGGATCGCCGACCCCCCAGCCGGCGAGTTCGAGCGCCAGCGGCGCGAGATCGGCCTCCCGGATCTCCGGCGTTGTCCAGTCGTCGAGCCGGGCCTGGCGGGCCTCGGTCCATGCCCGGTAGCAACGGCCCGGACCGAGGCGTCCGGCCCGCCCGGCGCGCTGCAGCGCCGATGCCTTGCTGATCCAGCGCGTCTCGAGGCGCGTCAGCCCGGTGTTCGGATCGAAGCCCGGGCGCCGCGCGAGACCGCTGTCGACGACCGCGTCGACGCCGTCGATCGTCAGGCTGGTCTCGGCAATGTCGGTCGCGAGGATCACGCGGCGGCCGGGACCGCGCCCGCCCAACACCCGGTCCTGGGCGTCGGCCGGCATGTCGCCGTGCAGCGTCTGCACGTCGACCGCCTCTCCCCAGCGCGCGCCGACTGCCGCGCGCACGCGCTCGATCGCACGTCGCCCGGGCAGGAACACCAGGACGTCACCGTCGCAGTCGTCGATCGCCTGCGCCAGCGGCGCGATGCAGGCCATGTCCTGCTGCGAACGCTCAGCGTCGCGGGTCGCGTAGCACAGGTCGACCGGATGACTGCGGCCATCGGCGCGGATCACCGCGGCAGCCATCAGGCGCTGCAGCGGTTCGACGTCCAGCGACGCCGACATCGCCAGCAGGCGCAGATCGTCGCGCAGGCCGTCGCAGACGTCGAGACACAGTGCCAACGACAGGTCGCCCGACAGGTTGCGTTCGTGGAACTCGTCGAAGATCACCAGGCCGACGCCATGCAGTTCCGGATCGTTCTGCAGCCGGCGCACCAGCAGGCCCTCGGTCAGGACCTCGATGCGGGTCGCCGCACCGATGCGGCGTTCGAAGCGCACCTGGTAGCCGACCGTCGCGCCGACGGCCTCGCCGAGCAAGGCGGCCATGCGCCGCGCCGCCATGCGCGCCGCCGGGCGCCGCGGTTCCAGCATCAGGATCTTGCGACCGGCCAACCATGCCTGGTCGTACAACAGCAATGGCACCAGCGTGGTCTTGCCCGATCCGGGCTCCGCGCACAGCACCGCATGGCCGCATTGCAGCGCGTCGTGCAACGCCGGCAGGCAGGACGTGACGGGCAGATCGGGTAGCGACCCGCGGCTGGTTTTTTGTCGCGTCAATGACTATCTTCCGAACTCGGCAGGCCGGCGCCGCACCGGTCAACAGGAGCGGGGGTTGAATCCAGACTATACGACAGCCGGGACGGTGGCGTGACGCGCGCGGCCCGGGTCCGTCGACGGCTGGCGATCGTGTTGGCCAGCTGCGCGCTGGCCGCCGGTGTGTTTGGCGTCGCGCTGCTGCTGTCGCGCCCGCCGCTGCCGGTCGTCGACCGCGTGCAGCAGCGCGGCGAACTGGTCGTCGCCATGCGCGAGGCGCCGAGCACCTACCACGAGGGTGCGGGCGGCCCCGACGGCTTCGAGTATGCGCTGGTCCGCGGCTTTGCCGACCACCTCGGCGTCGATGTGCGCTTCGTCTTTCCCGGAACCCTGGTCGAACTTCTCGACGACACGATGCGCGGCGCCGTACACCTGGCCAGCGGCGGTCTGGCGGTAACGCCATCGCGCCGGCAGCGGCTGCTGTTCTCGAACGCGTACGAGGTCGTCGACGAGCAGCTGATCTATCGGCGCGGCAGCGAGCGACCGCGCTCGCTCGACGACATCGCCGCCGGCGACCTGCACGTGATCGGCGGGTCCAGTCATGAAGAGACGCTGACGTCGCTGCGCAACGGTGCCCATCCCGGCCTGGGCTGGATCTCGCGCCGCGACGTCGGCGTTGCGGCGCTGCTCGATGCCCTCGAACGCGGCGAGATCCGCCTGACCATCGTCGACTCGAACGAGGTCGGGCTCAGCCAGCGGCTGTACAAACGCGCCGCCGTCGCGTTCGATATCGGCGAACCGCGCGCGATCGCGTGGGCGTTTCCCAAGCGCGCTGACAGCAGCCTGCGCGATGCCGCAAACGCCTACCTCCGCGAGATCGACAACGACGGCAGACTGCAGCGGCTGCGCGCGCGCTATTTCGGCCACGCCGGCCGCCTCAACTTCGTCGACACCCGCGACTTCTGGCGCGCCGTGCGCGACCGCCTGCCGGCGTATCGGGCGATGTTCGAACAGGCCGCCGCCGACACCGGGCTCGACTGGCGGCTGCTTGCCGCGATCGGCTACCAGGAGTCGCACTGGCGCGCCGACGCGGTATCGCCGACCGGGGTCCGCGGCATCATGATGCTGACCCAGGCGACTGCGAAGCAGATGAAGATCAGCGACCGCAACGATCCGGCGCAGAGCATCACCGGCGGCGCCCGCTACCTGCGCGTGGTCGAGAAGAAGATCCCCGAGCGCATCCCGCAACCCAATCGTCTGTGGCTGACGCTGGCCGGGTACAACATCGGTTTCGGCCACCTCGAGGATGCACGTATCCTGACCCAGCGCGACGGCGGCAATCCGGACCTTTGGATGGACGTCAAGCAGCGCCTGCCGCTGCTGGCGAAGAAAAAGTACCACACGACGGTGCGGCACGGATTTGCACGCGGCGGCGAACCGGTGACGTACGTCGACAACATCCGCAACTACTACGACATGCTGGTGTGGTTCACGACGACCGCCGACGACGCCACCCGCGAGCGCCTGCTCGCCCAAGCCGACGACTAAGCCCCGACGACTAGGACCCGGCTACTGGCCGAGCGCCTCGGCCTCCATCGACAGGAACACCTGGTAGGCGTTGCGCCGGTTGGCCGCGGCGAAGGCCGGCAGCTTGTCGAAGCGGCTCCAGTCGGTCTCGGCATAGGCGCTGGCGAAATCCTGCAGCTCGTCGACCGCGGCACCCATGACCTCGCGCAGGTAGGCGAGGTATTCCCGCGTCCGCGACACGGCACCGACCGGGTCCCTCGCCGCCGGCCCGTGACCCGGCACCAGGGCCCTGAGCCGCCCGGTCTCGAGGCTGGACAAGGTCTCCAGCCATTGCCTGGTGTCGGCATCGCCGACGAACGGAATACGACCCTCGAAGATGATGTCGCCGGAATACAGCACGCCATCGTCGACGACGAACAGCGTCATGTCACCGTCGGAATGGGCGCTGCCGAGATAGTTGACCTGGAACGTCAGTCCGCCCTGCTCGAAGCGGTAGGCATCCTCGATCAGGCGGTCCGGTGCGACCAGGCGGGTGGTGTCGTTGACCCACGGCTCGAGCGAGAAGCGACGTTCCTCGAGGCGCTCCTGCGCGGTCGGCGAATCGAGGTACTCGTAGGCGCCGCGCGGCGCCAGGATCTCGGCGCCCTCCTCCTTGAACACCTGCAGACCGTAGATGTGGTCGGCATGGTAGTGACTGACGATCACCCGGGTCACCGGCCTGTCGGTGATCTCGCGGATGCGCTGGCGCAGCGCATAGGCCAGCGACGGCGAACCCAGCCCGTCGAAGACGACGACGCTGTCGGCGGTGACGACAAAGCCGGCGTTGGAGATGAAGCCGGCGTTCTCGGTCGCCATACCGGCCGCGCCGAGCACGTAGTAGCTGTGTTCGCCGACCTGCTTCAGCGGCATGTCGACGTCGACAGGAGGATAAGGATCGGCGGCGAGCGCCGCGGCCCCCAAGCACAGCGCAATGACGAAACAAGCAGTCTTCATGTTCTCCGGGCTCCTGACCGGGGATCGTCTGCGACGACCGCGGAATGGCTGTGACAGCGGGCGCGCCGCGCCCTTGACGGGCACCGCCCGGCGGCGCGTCAGCGACGCGCGCGGAAGAAGTCGCGCAGCAACTGCGCACACTCGTCGGCGAGCACGCCACCCTCGCACGCCGTGCGGTGGTTGAAGCGCTCGTCCGACGGCAACAGGTCGTGCACGCTGCCTGCGGCACCGGCGCGCGGATCGCTGGCGCCGAACACCACGCGGTCGATGCGCGCGTGGATGATCGCCCCGGCACACATCGCGCACGGCTCCAGCGTCACGTACAGGGTCGTCCCCGGCAGGCGGTAGTTCTCCAGCGCCGACGCGGCGGCGCGCAAGGCGACGACCTCGGCGTGCGCCGTCGGGTCGCTGGCGCCGATCGGGCGGTTCCAGCCCTCGCCTATCACCTGGTCAGCGGCCACGACCAACGCCCCGACCGGGACCTCGCCCGCCGCTTCGGCACGGCGCGCCAGCGCCAGCGCACGGCGCATGTAGGCCTCGTCTGCGCTATCAGACGCAGTCACGGCGCCGTTATTCCCACTCGATAGTCGCGGGCGGCTTGCTGGAGATGTCGTAGGCGACGCGTGACACGCCGCCGACTTCGTTGATGATGCGACCGGCGACGCGTTCGAGCAGCTCGTACGGGAGGTGGGCGAAGCTTGCGGTCATGAAATCGATGGTCTTGACCGCGCGCAGCGTGATCACGTGCTCGTAGCGTCGCGCGTCGCCGACGACGCCGACCGATTTGACCGGCAGGAACACCGCAAACGCCTGGCTGACATCGTCGTAGAGACCGGTCTTGTGCAGTTCGTCTATGTAGATCGCGTCGGCCTGGCGCAGGATGTCGGCGTACTCCTTCTTGACCTCGCCAAGAATCCGCACGCCGAGGCCCGGCCCCGGGAAGGGATGGCGGTAGATCATCTCGTACGGCAGGCCGAGTTCGACACCGACGCGTCGCACCTCGTCCTTGAACAGCTCGCGCAGCGGTTCGATCAACTCGAGCTTCATGTAGTCGGGCAGGCCGCCGACGTTGTGGTGCGACTTGATCACGTGCGCCTTGCCCGATGCCGCGCCGGCCGACTCGATCACGTCGGGGTAGATCGTGCCCTGCGCGAGATAGCCGACCTCGTCGAGCTTGCCGGCCTCTTCCTCGAAGATATCGATGAACAGGTTGCCGATGATCTTGCGCTTCTGCTCGGGATCGGCGACGCCCTTGAGTCCCTTGAGAAAGCGGTCCTCGGCGTTGACCCGGATCACGTTCACGCCCATATGCTCGGCGAAGGTCGCCATGACCTGGTCGCCCTCGTGCAGTCGCAGCAGGCCGTTGTCGACGAAGATGCAGACCAGCCGCTCGCCGACCGCACGGTGCAGCATCGCCGCGACCACCGATGAGTCGACGCCGCCGGACAGCCCGAGCACGACACGTCCGTCGCCGACCTGTTCGCGCATGCGCTGGATGCTGTCCTCGATGATGCTGCTCGGGTTCCACAGCGCCTCGCAATCGCAGATCTCGAACAGGAAGCGTTCGAGGATCCGTCCCCCCTGGCGCGTGTGCGTGACTTCGGGATGGAACTGCAGGCCATAGAACGCACGCGACTCGTCGGCCATACCGGCCAGCGGGGCGTTGTCGGTCGTGCAGATCGCGATGAAGTCCGGCGGCAACTCCTCGACCCGGTCACCATGACTCATCCACACGTCGAGCAGCCCCCAGCCTTCGGGGCTGGTGTGGTCCTCGATGTCCCTGAGCAGGCGCGAGTGCCCGCGAGCACGCACCTGCGCATAGCCGTACTCGTGCTTGGCCGAGGTCGCCACCTCGCCACCGAGCTGTGCCGCCATGGTCTGCATGCCATAGCAGATCCCGAGTACCGGCACGCCCATCTCGAACACCAGGTCCGGCGCACGCGGGGGTTCGTCGCCGGTGACGGTCTCCGGCCCACCCGACAGGATGATGCCACGCGGCTTCTGCCCGGCCAGCACCTGCTCGCAGTTGTCGTAAGGCCAGATCTCGCAGTACACGCCGGACTCGCGGACGCGGCGCGCGATCAGCTGTGTGTATTGCGACCCAAAGTCGACGATCACTATGCGATGGGCATGAATGTCAGCGGTCATGCAGCAATTCCCCAACAAGGACGAGGCGGACCGGACGGCCCACGGGAAGCGTCGCCGGCGCGGTAATCAGTCGCGCCGGTAGTTCGGTGCTTCCTTGGTGATCTGCACGTCGTGCACGTGCGACTCGCGCATACCGGCATTGGTCACCTTGACGAACTGCGGCTTGGTGCGCATCTCGTCCAAAGTCGCACAACCGGTGTAGCCCATGCTCGAACGGATGCCGCCGGTGAGCTGTGTGATGACGTTGACCAGGGGTCCCTTGTACGGCACGCGACCCTCGATGCCCTCGGGCACCAGCTTGTCCTTCCGCGTGCTCTCCTGGAAGTAGCGATCGCTCGAGCCCTGCTGCCCGGACATCGCACCGAGCGAGCCCATGCCACGGTAGGACTTGTACGAGCGGCCCTGGTAGATCTCGACCTCGCCCGGCGACTCGTCGGTACCGGCGAACAGGCCGCCGATCATGACCGAATGCGCGCCGGCGACCAGCACCTTGGCGATGTCACCGGAATAGCGCAGGCCGCCGTCGGCGATCACCGGCACGCCGCTGCCGTCGAGTGCTGACGCGACGTTGTCGACCGCGGTCACCTGCGGCACGCCGACCCCGGCGACGATCCGCGTCGTGCAGATCGAGCCCGGGCCGATACCGACCTTTACCGCATCTGCGCCGACATCGACCAGCGCCCTGCCGGCATCGCCGGTCGCGATATTGCCGCCGATCACCTGAACATGGGCGAAGTTCTTCTTGATCCACGCGACGCGATCGAGCACGCCCTTCGAATGGCCGTGCGCGGTATCGACCGTGATCACGTCGACACCGGCCTCGACCAACAGCTCGACGCGCTCCTCGGTACCGGCACCGACGCCGACCGCGGCACCGGCACGCAGGCGCTCCTGCGTATCGCGCGCGGCATCCGGGAAGTCGGTCGCCTTCTGGATGTCCTTGACCGTGATCAGGCCGCGCAGCTCGAAGTCGTCGTTGACGACCAGCACCTTCTCGATGCGGTGCTGGTGGAGCTTGGCGATCACCTCGTCGCGCTGCGCGCCCTCGCGCACCGTGACCAGACGATCTTTCGGCGTCATGATCGAGCTGACCTTTTCGTCGAGCCGGGTCTCGAAACGCAGGTCGCGCCCGGTGACGATCCCGACCAGCTCGCTGCCGTCTACGACCGGCACACCGGAGATGTGGTTGGAACGGGTCAGCGCCAGCACGTCGCCGATGCTGACGTGCGGCGACACCGTGATCGGATCGTGAATCACGCCGCTTTCGTAACGCTTGACCATGCGCACCTGCGCCGCCTGGTCGGCGGCACTCATGTTCTTGTGCATCATGCCGATGCCACCGGCCAGCGCCATCGCGATCGCCAGCCGCGCCTCGGTAACCGTGTCCATCGCCGCAGACACGAGCGGTATCTTCAGATCGATCTCGCGGGTCAGCTTGGTCGCCAGATCGACGTCCTTCGGCACCACGTCGGAGCGCGCCGGCACCAGGAGTACGTCGTCGAATGTCAGGGCTTCGTTGTCTTGGGCGAGACGCATGAAAACTATCCGCAAGGTTGGCTGTGGGTAAGCCGGGCATTATAAGATTTGCCCGAAACCCGGTAAACTGCGGGGCCCGCTGCCACGGTGTTGCCAGGCCCGACCCCGGCATGCCGCGACGGCGCCTGGCGCGGCGCGCCGCCGACCCGGCCGTTCGACGGCCGAGACGCTTGGAAGACCATGCCACCTGCGCAATCCAGCCAACGCGATGTCTACACGGTCAGCCGCCTCAACGCCGAGGCGCGCGCCGTGCTCGAGGGGAGCTTTCCGCTGCTCTGGGTCGAGGGCGAGATCTCCAACCTGGCGACCCCGCGTTCCGGCCATCTCTATTTCAGTCTGAAGGATGCCCAGGCACAGGTGCGCTGCGCGCTGTTTCGCGGCAAGCGCCAGCTGTTGCGCTTCGCGCCGGCCGACGGCGACCAGGTCGTGGCCCGGGCGCGGATCGGTTTCTACGAACCTCGCGGAGATTTTCAACTGCTGATCGAGCACCTGGAGCCCGCTGGCGCGGGCTCTGCGCAGCGCGCATTCGAGGCGCTCAAGGCCAAGCTGCAGGCCGAGGGACTGTTCGACAGTGCACGCAAGCGCGACCTGCCGACGTTCCCACGACGGATCGGCGTCATCACGTCGCCGTCCGGGGCCGCGGTACGCGACGTGCTGCAAGTGCTGGCGCGACGCGCGCCGCATATCGCGGTCACGATCTTCCCGACCCGGGTGCAGGGCGCGGACGCGCCCGACGAGCTCGTCGAGGCGCTCGACACAGCGCTACGGCGCGCCGATTGCGATGTCTTGCTGCTGACGCGCGGCGGCGGCTCGGTCGAGGACCTGGCGGCGTTCAACGACGAGCGGCTGGCGCGGCGGATCAGCGCCGCGACGATCCCGATCGTCAGCGCGGTCGGCCACGAGATCGACGTGACGATCGCCGATTTCGTCGCCGATCGCCGGGCACCGACGCCGTCGGCCGCCGCCGAGCTGATCAGCCCGGACGCCGCGGCGCTGAACCAGGCCGTGGACCGCCTCGACGAGCGCCTGCGCAATGCCCTGCGGCGTCGCCTCGAGCGCGGTCGGGACGACGTCACCAAGCTGTCAGGTCGCCTGCAGCGGCAGTCGCCGGCGGCCTGGCTGCGCCAGCAGCAACAGCGTCTCGACGACATCGACGCGCGCCTGGCGCGCGGCCTGCGTGGCGCGCTCGAGCGGCGTCGCGAACGCGTCGACGTGGTGCGCCGGCGCCTGCACGCGCAGAGCCCCGGACGTCGCGTCGCGCTGCTGGCACAGCGCGTCGCCGGATTGCCGGCGCGCCTGCAAACGGCGATGCGGTCGGCGCTCGGCGGTCGCCGCGAGCGGCTCGCGGCGGTCGCACGCGAGCTGCATGCGGTGAGTCCCCTGGCAACCCTGCAGCGCGGCTACAGCGTGCTGCGGCGCGCGCAATCGCAACAGGTCATTGACAGCGTCACGGAGATCACGCCGGGCGACCGCCTGCAGGCGTTGCTCGCCGACGGCCGCGCCGAGCTGACCGCAACGGGCATCGAGGTCGTCGAACTCAAGCCGCCCGGGGATTGATCGCCGCCGCTCACCTGTTGCCGCGCACGTGCTTCATCAGCCGTCCGCGTTTGCGGCGCTGTCGCTCGGTGAGCTTGTTGCGGCGTCCGGCGTAGGGGTTGTCGCCGGACTTGAACTCGATGCGCAACGGCGTACCGCGCAGCCGCAGTACGCTGCGAAAACGGTTGACCAGGTAGCGCCGGTAGGCCGGCGGAACCTTGTCGGTCTGGTTGCCATGGATGACGATGATCGGCGGGTTCTTGCCACCCTGGTGGGCGTAGCGCAGCTTGATGCGCCTGCCGTGCACGAGCGGTGGCTGGTGCTCGGCGACCGCATCTTCGAGGATGCGTGTCAGCTCCGGGGTCTTGAAGTCCGACATCGCCGCGGCGTATGCGGCGTCCACGGCCTGCAACAGGTGGCCGACGCCGCTGCCGTGCAACGCCGACACGAATCGCCAGTCGGCGAAATCCAGAAACGGCAGGCGTCGCTGTAACTCCTGTCTGACGCGCTCGCGTTCGCCCGCGTCGAGGCCGTCCCATTTGTTGATGACAACGACCAGCGCCCGGCCGCTGTCGACGACGTGACCGGCGAGCCCGGCATCCTGCTCGCCGATGCCCTGCTGCGCATCCACCACCAGCAGCACCACATTGGCCTGCTCGATCGCCTGCAATGTCTTGATGACGCTGAACTTTTCGACCGTCTCGCTGATCCGCGCGCGACGCCGCACGCCGGCGGTGTCGATCAAGGTGTAGTGCCCGCCGTTGCTGTCGAACGGGATGAAGATGCTGTCGCGCGTGGTACCGGGCTGGTCGAACGTGACGACGCGCTCCTCGCCGAGCAGGCGGTTGACCAGCGTCGATTTGCCGACGTTGGGACGGCCGACGAACGCGATCTGCACCCGCTGCGGGTCGGTCTGGCCGTCCGGCGTCTCGCTGTCCGGGAGATCGGCGAGCACGCGATCGATCAGGCTGCGCACGCCGCGCCCGTGCGCGGCGGCGATCGGCACCGGTTCGCCGATACCCAGCGCGAAGTAGTCGCCGCTGATGCTGTCGTAATCGAGGCTCTCGGTCTTGTTGACGACCAGCGTCACCGGTTTGCCGGCGCGCCGCAGCCCGCTGGCGATCGCGTCGTCACCCGCGGTCAGCCCGTCGCGCGCATCGACGATGAACAGCACACGGTCGGCCTCGCCGATCGCGTGCTGCACCTGCTGCTGCATCAACACGTCGACGCCTTCGCGGTCGTCGCCGATACCACCCGTGTCGACGACGACGAAGGGCCGCTTGCCGAGCCGGCCGACGCCGTACTGGCGATCGCGGGTCAGCCCCGGCTGGTCAGCAACCAGGGCGTCGCGGGTGCGGGTCAGGCGATTGAACAGCGTCGACTTGCCGACATTCGGACGGCCGACCAGGGCGATGACCGGGAGCACGCAAGCGCGTCCGCGGCTCAGCGCGGCAGGCGCACAGCCGCCAGCTGACCGCCGTCGCCCTGGACGTAGAGCACACCGTCGACGACCTGCAGACCGGTCGTGATCGGCTCGCTGCCGAGCCGCGTGCGCGCGACCAGGCTGCCGTCCTTGTTGTCGAGCCAGTGCAGATAGCCTTCGAAATCGCCGACGACCACCAGGCCACCGAGCGCGGCGGTATTCGAGAGCCGGCGGTTGGCCAACGCCTTCTGACTCCAGCGTACCGCACCGGAGCGCAGCTCGAGGCCCCAGACGACGCCTTCTTCGTCGGCCACGTAGAGGCCGTCGCCGTCGGCGGCCATGCCGCTGTACGACGACATCTTGCGCTGCCAGGCGACGCGTCCGCCGCGTTGCTCGAGCGCTGCGACGTTGCCCTGGTAGGTCGCCGCGAACACGCCGCCGCGCAGGATCAGCGGGTCGCCGTCGATGTCGGCGAGACGTTCGAGTTCGGAGCGCCCGGTCGGTACCGCGACGTTCGCGTCCCAGACCAGGCTGCCGTTGGCGAGCCGCAGCGCGACGAGCTTGCCGCCGGCCATGCCGACGACGGCGACGCCGCCGGCGAGTACCGGCGAGCTGCTGCCGCGCAGCGTCAGGACCGGCACCTCGCGCTCATAGCGCCAGCGTTCGCTGCCGGTCGTCGATTCCAGGCCGAACACCTTGCCGTCGACGGTGTGCACGACGACGACGCCGTTGGCCGCGCCAGGCGCCGACAGCACCTCGCTGGAAACGCGCACCCGCCAGCGTTCACTGCCGTCGACGACGTTCAGCGCCACCACGTCGGCATCGCTGGTACCGATCAGTACCATGCCGTCACCGGCGCCGGGGCCACCCGACAGCGGCAGATCCAGATCCACCTGCCAACGTGTCGCGCCGGACGCCGCGTCCAGGGCCTGCACCCGCCCCTCGGCGTCGGCGACGTAGACGGTATCGCCGACGACGCGCGGCGACAGGTTCAGGCTCTGCTCGTCGGTACCGGCGCCGATGTCGCGCGACCAGATCTGCTGCGGCTGGACCTGGTTCTGCAGATCGACCAGCGGCGACGGCTCGACGACCTCGGTGCTGTCGAACCAGGAAAACGGATCCGCGACCGTGCCACAACCGGCGAGCGCCAACAGCACCGGCATCCAGATCAGCTGTCGCATCGTCATCGCCGTCAGGATGCCTCGGGCACGCCGCCGACGTCGATCAGCTTCATGCGCAGCAGCGCCTCGTCGGCAACCCCCTTGGCGAGCGCATCCTGGTAGGCGCTGCGCGCCGCGTCACGGTTGCCGCGGGCCAGTTCCAGGTCACCGCGCAGCGCCGCGAACTCGCCGGCAAACGCCGGCTCGGAGGGCTTGGACAGCAGGTCACCGAGCAACGGCAGTTCGTTCATGTCGAGCAGCAGCGCGCCGAGGCGCAGGCGCGCGATATCGCGCAGTGCCGGGTCGGCCGCCTGCTCGGCAACGTAACGCAGGTGATTGCGTGCCACCGACTTCTCACCGCGTTCGTAGGCCAGCTTCGCCAGCCCGAGCGCGGCGAAACTCGCGTAGGCCGTGCCGTCGTACTCGCCGATCAGGCGCTTGCCCTCTTCCAGTGCCTTGTCGAAATTCGCCAGCTGCACGGCCTGGCGCATGTTGTCGTACACGATCGACGCGCTCTCCCCCTGGTTCTGCTGGTAGCCCTGCCAGCCCTGCCAGCCACCGATGATGGCAAAGCCGAGAACGATGCCGCCGATCACCGACTTGCCGTTCTCCTTCCACCACTTCTTGATCGCTTCGACCTGTTCTTCTTCTGTCTGATAGGTACTCATCTGTCGTCTCTCTGTCTCCGCAGCGCCGGTCAGTCCAGGCGCTGTTGCAATGTCGCTGGCAGTGCCGCTCGCGGCACCTCGGTCTGCGCCTCGTCGGCGCGCAACGGTTTCAGCATGACGGTGCCCGCCTCGAGTTCGGCGTCGCCGATCACCACCGCGTAGCGTGCGCCGCTGCGATCCGCACGCTTGAACTGCGCCTTCATGCCCCCACCCCCGCAGTGTGCCACGACCTCGCGACCCGGGAGCGCGTCGCGCAGCTGCTCGGCCAGCAGCAGGCCGGCGCGGCTGGCGGCCTCGCCCATCAACACCAGGTAGACGTCGGCAGCGACCGTGCCGGCGCCGGGGTCGATCTCCTCGAGGATCGCGACCAGACGCTCGAGCCCGAGCGCGAACCCGACGGCGGCCGCCGGTTTGCCGCCGAGCAGCTCGACCAGCCCGTCGTATCGGCCACCGGCGCAGACCGTGCCCTGCGCACCGAGCCGGTCGGTGACCCACTCGAAAACGGTGCGCGCATAGTAATCCAGACCGCGCACCAGGCGGGGATTGAGAATGAAATCGACGCCGCCCTCGGTCAGGGTCTCGGCGATGAAATCGAGGTGCCGACGCGAGGCGTCGCCGAGATGGGCAGTCAGCGCCGGGGCGCCATCCAGCATCTCGCGCATCGCCGGATTCTTGCTGTCGAGGATGCGCAGCGGGTTGCTGGTCAGGCGCCGCCGGCTGTCGTCGTCCAACAGGTCGATATGGGATTCGAAGTAGCCGACCAGCTCGTTACGGTACGCCGCCCGCTCCTCGGCCGTGCCCAGGGTATTGAGCTGCAGCTCGAGGTCATCGATGCCCAGCGCACGCCAGATCCGCGCCGTCATCAGGATGATCTCGGCATCGATGTCCGGACCCGGCATGCCGAAGGTCTCGACGCCGATCTGGTGGAACTGCCGGTACCGCCCCTTCTGTGGTCGCTCGTGGCGGAACATCGGGCCCTGGTACCAGAGGCGCTGGGTTTGATTGTGCAGCAGGCCCTGCTCCATGGCCGCACGGACGCAGCCGGCCGTGCCCTCGGGGCGCAGCGTCAGGCTGTCACCATTGCGGTCGTCAAAAGTGTACATCTCCTTCTCGACGATATCGGTGACCTCACCAATCGAGCGCTTGAACAGCTCGGTGACCTCGAGGATCGGCATGCGGATCTCGCGATAGCCGTAGGCCGCGAGCACCTCGGCGACGGTACGTTCGACAAACTGCCAGAGCGGCGTGCTGTCCGGCAGCACGTCGTGCATGCCGCGGATCGCCTGGATGTTCTTTGCCATCAGATTACGTTTGGATACATCGTTGCGGCCCCGTTGGACGGGGCCTCGCATTGCTGCCGGTCTGTCGGATCAGGGGTCGAGCGTGAATCGCGCCACGTTGCCTTTGGCATAACGCAACAGATCGAACGGCTCGCCGTTGACCGTGATCGTGACGACCTTGGCATTGCCGATGACCATCTTGTACGGCGGCTTGCCGCCCAGTACCTTACGCGTACCCTGGGGCATCTCGCCGAACAGCTTGAAGCGGCGTTCGCTGTCACGCACGTCGACCCAACAGGCACCGCTGAAGTCCATGACCACCTGGTGGGTGCCGTCGACCACCGGCGCACCCGGCGCCGCGAGGTCGGTCGCGGCAGCGACGGCCGGCGTGGCCGGGACAACGGCCGTCGCTGACGTCGCGGCAATGGCGCTGCTGTCTGCCGGCGCGGCGGCGAGCGACGTGCCCGCGGGCGCCTGGCTCGCGGCCGCTGTCACGGTCGCGACGACCGCCGGCGACGGCGTGTCCGGGCCCGCCGCCGACGGCGGTGGCAGCGTCAGCGTGCCGTCGCCGAACGCGTCGACCGCCGCTGCTGCAGTCTCTTCCGGCAGATCGGCGGGCGGCGCCGGCAAGCGCAGGCTGCCGTCAGCCGGTTCGCTGTCGGACATTGGCAGCGACGGTGCGGTCGCCGTGAGGCCGACGCCGGTCGACACCCCGTCGCCGGCCGGCGCGGCGGCGCGCATCTGCTCGGGTACGATCTCGTCGAGGTAACCGCGCCACCACACCAGGAACAACACGACCAGCCCGATCAGCAACAGCCAGGTCATCGCCCCGGCCAGTCCCCGTCCCGGCCCACCATCGGCCGGCAGGGTCGGCGACTGTCGGACCATGGTCGGGTGCTTGTCGTCGTCGGGCCATTTCTCGTCGAACTGGCGCAGGATCGAATCGACCGGCATACCGACGATGCGCGCGTAATTGCGCAAGTAGCCGCGCACGAACACGCGGGCGCCGATTTCCGTAAACTCGTCGGCCTCGAGCGCCTCGACGACCGGCGTCGTCAGGTGCAGCTCGCTGGCGATCTTGGCCAGGTCGTACCCCATCGACAGACGAGCGGCGCGCAGACGCTCGCCCGGTCCCGGCGAAAAGAACTCAGCCACGTTGTTGGTGGTTTGGTCGGACATTACGGCGCTCATAGGTCACTCTATCGATTGTAGGTACTTGGCTTCATCCGAGTCCGGAAACTTGGCCCGCAGTTTCAGGCGATAGCTTGCCATCAGGTCGGCATCGCCCAGTTGGTTCTCGGTCCTGACGCCGAGCCAGAGGCTTTCGGCGGTATGTTCGGCGACTTCGGCATAGCGTTGCAGGTAGGCGCGCGCCGACAGGTAGTTGCCCTGCTCGACGCTGATCCGCGCCATCGCCAGCAGACTCGGCGCAAAACCTGGATTGAGCTGCAACGCGTTGCGATAATCGCGTTCCGCCCGGTCGCTGTCGCCCGAGCGCTCGATGCACGACCCGGCATTGTGCGATGCCAGCCACGGCGTGTTGTACAGCGGGTTGTTGAGCGCGCGACGAAACTGCTCGTCGGCCTCCGGGTACTTCTCCTGACTGCACAGAAACGAGCCGTAGGCATTCAGCGCGACCGGGTTGCGCGGATCCAGACTGACCGCCTTGACGAACGCCTGCTCGGCCGCTCCGGTCTGGCCGAGTCGCTGCTGCACCAGCGCGAGCATGTAGTGGGCATTGCTCGACGATGGGTCCACGATGGCCGCCTTCTGCGCGTTCTTGAAGGCCTCTTCGAGGCGCCCTTCCTGCAGATAGGCCGCCGACAGTTCGATGTAGATGTCGGCCGGGCTGCGGTGCACCAGCGGCGAACCGAGGTTGCCGGTCGCGTCCTGACCCGAGCCATCGCGCACGGTTTGGTGTTGACAGCCGGCGATCGACAGCCAGGCGGCGACCAGCAACGCGGCCCTGGACATCATTGGCGGTTTTCCATGACGACGGGAATTCGCCGCAGTTGGCGGCGGCTGCGATCACGCACCTTGCCGACCAGTTGGCCGCACGCGGCATCGATGTCGTCACCCCGCGTCTTGCGCGTGATCGAGATGATCCCGGCGCGCTTGAGGCGCTGGCGGAAGGCCTCGACGCGCTCCGGCGGCGACCTCCGGTAACGGGTGTTCGGGAACGGATTGAACGGGATCAGATTGACCTTCGACGGCACACCCTCGAGCAATCGGATCAGTGCCTTGGCATGCGCGATCGAGTCGTTCACGCCGTCCAGCATCACGTATTCCCACGTGACCTTGCGGCGCTTGTCGTCCTTGATGAATGCCTTGCACGCCGGGATCAGCACCTCCAGCGGGTACTTGCGATTGATCGGCACCAGCTGGTCGCGCAGCGCGTTGTCCGGGGCGTGCAGCGATACCGCAAGGCTGACATCACTGACCTCGCGCAGTCGCTGCAACGCCGGCACGACGCCCGACGTGCTGATGGTCACGCGCGACTTCGAGATCATGTAGGCGAGATCCTCCTGCATCAACTCCATCGCCGGTACGACGTTGTCGAAGTTGGCCAGCGGCTCGCCCATGCCCATCATCACGACGTTGGTCGGTGTCTGCCCCAGTTCGCGCGTCGCCAGCCAGACCTGGCCGATGATCTCGTCGACACCGAGGTTGCGGTTGAACCCCTGCTGCGCGGTAGAGCAGAACGAACAGTCCAGCGCACAACCGACCTGCGACGACACACAGATGGTGCTGCGTTCGCCATCGGGTATATGGACGGTCTCGACGTGCTGGCCGTCGCGCAGTTCGAGCACCCACTTGGTCGTGCCGTCACCGGCCGGCTGCGTCAACGCGATGCGCGGCAGCACGATCTCGGCGCAGCCACGCAGACGCTCGCGCAGCGCCTTTGGCACATCGGTCATCGCATCGAAGTCGGTAACGCCGTGCTTGTGGATCCACTTCAGCACGTTGCGCCCGTGGAACGGCTTGGCGCCGAGACCCTCGAAGAACGTCTCGATCGACGGCTTCGTCAGGCCGACCAGGTTGGTCTTGGGCGCGCCGTTGTTCATCACCGCTCGCTCAGCGGGTGCGCTCGCAGACGCCGTCGGGGAAGAAGAACGCGATCTCTACGGCGGCCGTGTCCGGCCCGTCGGAGCCGTGCACGGCGTTCTCGTCGACGGTCTTGGCGTGGTCGGCCCGGATAGTACCGGGCGCGGCTTCCTGCGGGTTGGTCGCACCCATCAGTTCGCGGTTCCTGGCGATCGCGTCGTCGCCCTCGATTACCTGCACCATGACCGGCCCCGACGTCATGAAATCGATCAGGTCATTGTAGAACGGCCGCTCCTTGTGCACGGCGTAGAACTCACCGGCCTGCTCGCGCGTCAGGTGCAGCATGCGCGCCGCGACGATGCGCAGCCCCGCCTGTTCGAAGCGGCTGTAGATGTCGCCAATGACGTTTTTTGCCACAGCATCCGGCTTGATGATGGAAATGGTGCGTTCTACGGACATCAAAAACTCCAGTTAGATCAAACGATAATCGGCCGTTCCGGACGATTCTTTGAGGCGCGCCGCAGACGCCGTTGTGGACGCCCGGGTCGCGCTGCGGCAGACGCCCGGCTGTCGCATTCGCGCAACGACTCGAAACCGGTTTAAGAATATTAGATTTTGTCTTTTAAATCGGGGGCTTAGTTTACTTCCCAATGGCCCTCGTGCCAACCGTGCGTCACGACACCTGGCGTTTCACATCGATGACGTCGGGGATCTGTGCCAGGCGCTCGAGCACGCGACTGAGCTGGGCCATGTCGGCAACCTCGGCGGTAAACCGCATGTTGGCCTGCTCATGGCGCCGATCCGACTGCGTGTTGACGCTCAACACATCGATCTCGGCATTCGCGAACACCGACGAGATATCGCGCAACAGGCCCTTGCGGTCACTGGCGAACACCTGGATATCGACCAGGAAACGCGAATCCTGCTGGTTGCCGGCCCAGTCGACATCGATCAGTCGCGCCCGGTTTTGCGCGTCCATCTTGCGCACCACAGCGCAGTCGTGGCGATGCACGGTCACGCCGCGGCCCTTGGTGATGTAACCGACAACGGCGTCGTAAGGCACCGGCTTGCAGCACTTGGCCATGTGGGTCATCAGGTCGCCGATGCCGTCGACGACGACCTGGCCGGCGCCGCCGGCCTCGCGCGGCGGCGTGCGTCGGCGCAGCTTCTCGGGGATCTCGCGATCGGCAATCGCCGCCGCGTCGCGGCGCGCGCGCTCGGCCTGGGTATTGGCAATCTGGATCGCCGACAGCTCGCCACGGCCGATCGCGGCCAGCAGGTCGTCGCTGGTCTTGAAGTTGAAGCGTGCCGCCAGCTTGTCGAGGTCCGGTTTCGGCACGCTCAATCGCGACACCTCGCGTTCGAGATTGGCCCGCCCGATCGCGACGTGCTCGTCGTGATCCTGCTGCTTGAACCACTGGCGCACGCGATTGCGGGCCCGACTGGTCGTCAGGTACCCGGAATGCGGGTTCAGCCAGTCGCGGCTCGGACCGCCTTCCTTGACGGTCAGGATCTCCACCTTCTGGCCGCTGTGCAGCGACTGCGCCAGCGGCGCGATGTGGCCGTCGACCTTGGCACCGCGACAGCGATGACCGACCGACGTGTGGATCGCGTAGGCGAAGTCGACCGGCGTCGCGCCGCTCGGCAGCTCGACGACCTTGCCCTGCGGCGACAGCACGTAGATGCGGCTGGCCTCGTACTCGGCGTCCTCGTCGGTGGTCTCGAGCGGCTGACCCTCGTCGTCCTGTTGCTCGAGCCAGCGTCGCATCCACTCGATGCGGCGCTCGAGTTCATCGTCGTGCTGCTTGCTTTCCTTGTACTTCCAGTGCGCGGCGACGCCGCGTTCGGCATGCTCGTGCATGTCGCGCGTGCGCACCTGCACCTCGAGGGGTTTGCCGTCATCGCCGACCACGGCGGTATGCAGCGAGCGATAGCCATTGGGCTTCGGGTGGGCGATGTAGTCGTCGAACTCGCCCGGCACCGGGCGCCACAGGCTGTGCACCAGGCCGAGCACCTCGTAGCACTGCGGCACGGTATCGACCAGCGCGCGCACCGCGCGCACATCGAAGACCTGTTCGAAGTCGACACGCTTGCGGCGCATCTTCTTCCAGATGCTGTAGATGTGCTTTGGCCGACCGTTGAGTTCGACATCGATCCCGGCATCGCGGCACGCCGCGCCGAGGCGTTCGATGACGTCCGCGACGAAGGCCTCACGTTCGCGGCGCTTGCCGTCGAGCTGCTTTGCCAGGCGCGTGTACTCTTCCGGTTCGAGATAGCGCAGGCACAGGTCCTCGAGTTCCCATTTCAGCTGCCAGACGCCGAGCCGGTTGGCCAGCGGCGCATGCACCAGCTGGGTCTCCCGGGCGACCCGGCGTTGCACGTCGGGCGGCAGGACCTTGAGCCGGCGCATCAGCTGCAGGCGCTTCGACAACACGACCAGGATGGCGCGCACGTCATTGGCGATGCCAAGCAGCATGCGCCGCAGCTTCTCGACACCGCGATCATCGACATTCTCGGCACCGCTGGCCGACAGCTCGCGGATCCGCGACCCCTGCTCGACCATCGCCGCAACGACCGGGCCGAAGCTCTCGCGTACGGCCGCGGGATCGTAGCGTGGATGACCGGGCATCTCGGAGAGCATCGCGGCGAGCAGCGACTCGACGTCGAGCTTGAGGCCGTCGAGCGTGTCGACCGTGTACAGCAGCGACAGAAAGCGGTCGAAACCGTCGGGCGCGGGTTCACCGGCATGCGCCTCGCGCGTCAGCGTGGCGGCCTTGGCCAGCAGCTCGACATCGTGCGCCGGCCGCCGTTCGCGCAGCCCGTTCAGCCAGGCATCGACATCGGCCTGGCTGACAGGCCCTGTGTCGGGCAGCGAAGAAACGCGTGAGACCATGGCGGGGAGATCGGCCGGCCGGAACCTGCGGCGACCGGGCCGCTCAGTCGAGCACGTGGCTGACCAGGCCGTCGGCCAGCTTGGGTTCGAACCAGGTCGACTTGGGCGGCATCACGTCGCCGGCATCGGCGACATCCATCAGCGCCCGCATCGTCGTCGGGTGCAGCGCGAAGGCGACGGCCCAGTCGCCGCTGTCGACGCGCCGTTCGAGTTCGCCGAGGCCGCGGATCCCGCCGACGAAATCGATCCTGTCGTCGCGCCGCGGGTCGGCCACGCCGAGCAGCGGCGCGATCAGGTTGTCCTGCAACAGGCTGACGTCGAGGCGGGCCACCGGATCGTCGGCCTGCACGAGGTCGTCGTGGATGCGCAGGTGATACCACTGTCCGGCAAGGTACATACCGAATTCGCCGCTCGCGGCCGGTTTTACCGGCGCATCGCTCAAGTCGAGATCGAAGGCCGCACCGACCGCGGCAAGAAACTCCTCGGGACCGGCGCCGTTGAGATCGCGGACGACGCGGTTGTAGTCGAGGATCTGCATCTGGTCGTGCGGGAAGATGACGCTGAGAAAGTGGTTATAGCCCTCGTCGCCGGTGTGCGCCGGGTTGGCGGCGCGGCGCGCGTTGCCGACCCGCGACCCGGCGGCCGAGCGATGATGGCCGTCGGCGACGTAGATCGCCGGCATCGCGTCGAAGGCCGCCGTGAGCTCGGTGATCTGCTCGGCGTCGTCGATGGTCCAGATCTCGTGGCGCACGCCGTCGCGCTCGGCGGTCACGTCGATGTCCGGCGCCCGCGCCGTAACACGACGCAGGATGCCGTCGACGACCGGGTCGGCGGCGTAGACCAGGAACACCGGGCCGGTCTGCGCGTTGAGCGTATCGA
>JASJCU010000019.1 GCA_030065815.1 Gammaproteobacteria bacterium
TGCCGCCGGCGCAGCGCCTGCGGTTGCCGATGCGCGCCGGGCAGCGCAGTCTCAACCTGTCCAATGCGGTCGCCGTCGTCGTCTACGAGGCGTGGCGCCAGGCGGCCTTCGACGGCGCGCGCTAGCGCGCGCCGTGCGGCGGTGACGGCCGGCGACGGGAATGCATCTGAGACTGCTTCTTGTTGGCGTCTGCGGCGGGCGATCGGGAGGCGTTCTCGGGCGCCCCGGCGCGCGTGCGGCAGGCATTGCGCGGCGACCGAATACGACATAACACAAGCGATCGGACGATACCGGCAATGAACGGCGGACTGTTTAACGCAGGTCAATGGAATTTGTCGTTTAGTCTGCTTTTATACAAAGCCACGAAAAAATAAATGGCGCACCCTGCAGCACCGGATGTGCCGAGAATGGACATCGACCTGGAGGACAACATGAAGTTGCGTATCACCCGTTGGTTCGTGGGCCTGGGCACGGCCCTGTATCTGACCTCCCCGGCGTTCGCGGCCGATACCTCGGTACAGCACGTCGAGGCCAAGGCCTGCAAGCAGTGCCACGAGGAGATCTATCAGCAGTGGGCAGGCTCCATGCATGCCAACAGCTCGGCGCTCAAAGACCCGATCCACGGCGCGTTCTACAAGAACGTCATCGGCGATCCGACCGCCGAGGGCGTCAAGACCAAGAAGGGCACCTACCCGGTGTGCCTGAAGTGCCACGCCCCGGTCGCGGCGATGGAGGGCAAGACCAAGCTCGACGCCAAGCCGGCCTATGCCGACGGCATCAGCTGCACGACCTGCCACTCGTTCGCCAAGTTCAAGGGCACCGACGCGGCCAACGGCAAGCCGCTGTACGGCATCGACGCCTACGAACTCGATCCGAAAAGCCTGTACGGGCCGTCGGGCATCACCTACACGACAGAACGCGTGCCGGAAGGCGCCCAGTGGCCGACGCCGGTCCACCACCCGGTGCCGCTGCAGGGCAACCGTGCCGACCTGTTCAAGAGCAACGACGCCTGCATGGGCTGCCACGAGAAGCGCAGCAACTTCCACGGCACGCCGCTGTGCCGCACCGGCAACGAGTACCGCATGGCGAAGAACTTCGTCAGCTGCCAGGCCTGCCACATGTCGATCGTGACCGTGCCGAAGATCAAGGACGGTAAGGTCGTCGACGGCGAGTTCGTCAGCATCCCCGACCACAGCATGGCCGGTGGTCACGACGGCAAGATGATCACCCGCGGGCTGGCTATGACGATGCAGACTGAGCGCGACGGCGACAAGCTGCGCGCGACGATCACGGTACGCAATCGCCTGCCGCACGCCTATCCGACCGGCGCACCGTTCCGCAACTTCTTCATCCGCATCGCGACCTACGACAAGGACGGCAAGCAGCTGTGGAAGAACTACAAGGTACACCCGATCAAGGACGACCCGCAGGCCGCGTTCTGGCTGACCCTCGGCGACAAGGAGGGCAAGCCGACGATCCCGCCGAAGGCGACGCAGATCCTCAAGGACTCGCGCCTGGCGCCGAACGAGGTGCGCACGCTCAAGTACGAGATCCCGTTCACCGGAGCGACGACGATCGTCCGCGCCGAGGCGCTGTACGATCTGATGCTGCCGCCGATCAAGGCGAAGATGAAGGGCAAGCTGCCGGACGAGCTGCTGACGCCCAAGCTCGCGGCTTCCGCGGAAGTCCGCCTGTAGGCGGCGTCGAGGCCGCACGGAGCACGCCGCCATGCTGCGTCGCAGCAAACGGGCCGCTCTGATCGGGATCCGGCTCGCGGCGTGCGCGTTGCTCGCGGCGGCCGCCGCGCCCGGGCTGGCCAGCGACGACTGGGACTGGGACGCCGTCGAGGCGATCGACGACGCCCCGGTCACGAAGACGCCGGCCGCCGGCGCGCCCGCGAAGACCGACGCCACGGCGCCAGCCGCACCGCGCGCTGCCGAGAACGCGCTGCCGGATTTCGCCGCCGAGCCGGTCACGGTGCTCGCGATGTTCGACGGCGTCGCGCCGTTCGAGGTCGTGCCGAGCCAGCGAGACGACGAGATGCACCCGTGCGCCAACTGCCACCAGTGGGCGACCAGCAACCCCGAGCCACGCCGGCTGCTGACCCCGCACGACAACTTCGAGCTGCAGCACGGCCTGCACGGCAAGGGTGGCTTCTGGTGCTTCACGTGCCATGACGTCGACAACAACTTCTCGCTGAAGACCCTCGAGGGCGAGCCGGTCGAGTTTGCGCACGCCTACGTCGTCTGCAGCCAGTGCCACGCGCAGCAGGCGCGCGACTGGGCGCACGGCGCGCACGGCAAGCGCGTCGGCAACTGGCAGGGCCGGCGCCAGGTGTTCAACTGCACCGCCTGTCACTACCAGCACCGGCCGGCGCTGAAGCCGCGCGAGCCGCTGCCCGGCCCGACCATGCGGGTCGGCCTGCCGCGCCCTGACCACTGGGTCGCGGCCGGTCAGCGTCCCGATCACGGCGCCGAGCGGCAGCGCGACTGGCAGCGCGACATCGAGCGCCGCCGCGAATCCGTCGAACGCGACGACACATCGGACACCGCGGCCTCAGGCCGCGTGCCAGCAGACGATGCAGAATCCTGACGACGACAAGCCGAACGGCGTCAGCGACCTCGCACGCCGACGCTTCCTCAAGGGCCTCGCGGTCAGCGCCGGCGCCGCCGGCGCGGTGTCGGCGAGCGGCGGCGCCTGGGGCGGCAGCACGCTGTCGGACGCGTTCGCCGACTTCTTCCAGCAGCACTACCAGCGCATGTCCGCCGACGAGATCGCGACGACGATCGAACGTATCGAGCGCAAGGCCAAGCGACGCTACGGCGTCGACATCACGTGCGCCAACACGCCGCCGCAGGACGGCGTCGTGTTCGGCTACGCGATCAACATCTCGAAGTGCCGCGGCTACCGCGATTGCGTGCACGCCTGCGTCGAGGAGAACAACCTCGGCCGCGACACCCAGTACATCCGCGTCGTCGAACTCGACCGCGGCAGTACCGACCTGCACCACGCCGACCACTACTATGACCACGCCGAGGTGCCGCGTCCGGGCAAGGACTACCTGCCGATGCAGTGCATGCACTGCGACAACCCGCCGTGCGTCAAGGCCTGCCCGGTCGAGGCCACGTGGACCGAGCCGGACGGCATCGTCGTCGTCGACTACGACTGGTGCATCGGCTGCCGTTACTGCATGGCGGCCTGCCCGTACCAGGCGCGCCATTTCAACTGGGGCACGCCGGAGATCCCGGCCGCCGAACTGAACCCCGACACGCATTACCTCGGCAACCGCCCGCGCCCGCGTGGCGTGGTCGAGAAATGTCACTTCTGCGTGCAGCGCACGCGCACCGGCCGTCAGCCGGCCTGCCAGGAGGCCTGCCCGACCGGTGCGCGGGTGTTCGGCAACCTGCTCGATCCGAACAGCGAGATCCGCTACGTGCTCGAGAACAAGGCCGTATTCAGGCTCAAGGAAGACCTCGGTACCGAGCCCAAGTTCTGGTACTACCGCGATGCCTGAGCAAGCGATGACAGCAGCGCCGGCGCCGAGACCGACACTGGTGCGCTTCGTGTTCTCGAGCGTCGGCCACCTGTTCCGCGGGCCGCCGCTGTACTGGCTGTGGGTGTTGCTGCTGCTCGCGCTGATCGCGCTCGGCGGCTGGCACTACTGGCTGCAGCTGCGCGACGGCCTGGTCGTCACGAACATGACCAACCAGGTGTCGTGGGGCTTCTACATCGCCAACTTCACGTTCCTGGTCGGCGTAGCCGCGGCCGCGGTGATGCTGGTCGTGCCGGCGTACATCTTCCACCGCCGCGACATCAAGGACGTCGTGCTGATGGGCGACACGATGGCGATCGCCGCGGTGACGATGGCGATCCTGTTCGTCGTCGTCGACCTCGGCCGCCCCGACCGCTTCTGGCACCTGATCCCGGGCATCGGCCGCTTCAACTTCCCCGAGTCGATGCTGGCCTGGGACGTGATCGTGCTCAACGGCTACCTGCTGCTGAACCTCGGCATCTCGTTCTACATCGTCTACCACCACTACCGCGGCGAGGACCCGAAGGCGTCGCGCTACTTCCCGTGGGTGCTGCTGGCGATCTTCTGGGCGATCTCGATCCATACCGTGACCGCGTTCCTGTATGCGGCCAACAGCGGCCGGCCGTACTGGCACAACGCGCTGCTCGCGCCGCGCTTCATCGCGTCGGCGTTCGCGTCCGGCCCGGCGATGATGGCGCTGGGCCTGCAGATCATCCGCGCGATCAGCGACTACCCGATCCGCCAGAGCGTGATCAACCACCTCGCGCTGGTCGCGACGATCGCACTGCAGGTGACGCTGTTCTTCCTGCTCGCCGAGCTGTTCACCGAGTTCTACAACGAGGGCGAGCACGCGGCGTCGGCGCGCTACCTGTTCCTCGGCCTCGACGGCCACAGTGGACTGACGCCGTGGATCTGGACCGCGGTCGTGCTGCTGTCGATCGCGGTCGTGATCCTGATGATCCACCCACTGCGCCACAACCCGCTGACGATGAACATCGCGTTCGTGTTGATCATCGTCGGCGTGTGGATCGAGAAGGGGATGGGGCTGATCGTGCCGGCGTTCGTGCCGACACCGATCGGCGAGATCTACGAATACACACCCAGCCTGACCGAGATCATGGTGTCGGTCGGGATCTGGGCGATCGGCCTGCTGTTGTTCACGTTGCTGGCCAAGGCCGCGCTGCCGGTGCAGTGCGAGTTCCTGCGCCGGCAACGCGCCAGTGAGCAGCAGAGCTGGGACGGCGTCGAACGCCGGCACAACGCCGCGTGAGTCGACACCGCGCCGGTGTGGACGCAGCAGATGCCGCCGTGCATCGTGCGTACACGGGCACAACCACACAGCACCGTGAAGAGAGGCGAACATGAAAAGGCTGATAGTGCTAATCATCGCGGCCGCGTTGGCCGGTATCGTGCAGGCAGAGACCGTCAAGGGCCGGATCGCCGTCGTGTCGAAGCAGGCGGGGACGATCCAGATCGACGTCAAGGGCAAAGACAACAAGGTCACCAAGGTGGTCGTGCGCACCGACGCCAAAACCGCCTACGACGGTGCGGCCGGGCTCAAGGACCTCGGTCCGCCCGACCTGATCGAGGTGCAGCGCGAGCCCGGCAAGCCGGCCAGCAGCATCAAGAAGATCGTGTTCGGCCTGCCGCCGGGCGTCGAGATCGGCGTCCAGGAGCTGGTCGGCATCATGACCGGCGGCCAGCCCTACCACCTGTTCGACGCCCGCCCCGGCAAGCGCTTCGGCGGTGGCCACGTACCGGGTGCGAAGTCGGCGTTCCCGAAGGACAAGGACTTCCTCGACCGGCTGCCGGCCGACAAGGACGCGCTGCTGGTGTTCTACTGCGGCGGCCCGACCTGCCCGTACACCGGGGTCGCGGTCAAGAAGGCGCAGGCCGCCGGCTACAGCAATCTAAAGGGCTTCCAGGCCGGCCTGCCCGGGTGGAAGAAGGGCAAGCTGCCGGTGCACTCGGAGGCCGGCTGGCTGGCCAAGAAGCTCAACCCGCAGCACGTGATCCTCGACGTGCGTGACCGCGCGGCGAGCGCCCAGGCGCACATCCCCGGTGCGGTCGCGCTGCCGACCGCCGAGCTGCAGGCGTTGACCCAGCAGTTCATCGCCGACAAGACCGTCGCCGAACTGCCCGGCGTGTCCGACCAGCGCGCGCCGGTCATCGTCTATGCCGACAGCCACACGTCGCCCGAGGCGCTGCTGGCCTACAAGGAGCTGCGCAACTGGGGCTACGGCAAGACCACGATCCTCAACGGCGGCCTCAGCAACTGGCAGGCCAAGGGGATGCCGGTCGAGAGCGGCGCGGCCGCGACGCAGATCGTCTACATCAAGAAGCTCGCCCCCGGCGCGATCGCACCCAAGGAGTTCGTCGCACTGCAGCAGTCCGGTGACGGCGTCGTGCTGATCGACGTGCGCACCGCCCAGGAGGCGGCCGCCGGCGTCATCGACGGCGCGCTGCACATGCCGCTGGAACAGCTCGAGGACCGCCTCGCCGAGCTGCCGGCCGACAAGGAGGTGCTGATCTACTGCGCCAACGGCATCCGTGCCGAGATGGCGCACCAGACGCTGACCGCGAAGGGCATCCGCAACCGTTACCTCAACGAGACGGTGACGATCGCGAAGGACGGCAGTTACAAGATCTGAGCGACGGTCAGTAGCGCATGAATCGACGCGAGTTCCTCAAGGTCTCGGCCGCGCTCGGCGCCGGGACCGCGGTCCCGGCCATGCTCGGCGGCTGCGCGACGCGCCCGCTGCCGGGCAGCGGCGAGGTCACGACCACGCCGACGGTCTGCAACATGTGTTTCTGGCAGTGCGCCGGCACGCTGTACCAGGAGGACGGCAGGCCGTGGAAGGTCGTCGGCCACCCCGACGACCCGCACTGCGACGGCCGGCTGTGCACCCGCGGCACCGGCGGCATCGGCGCCTACGACGACCCCGACCGGCTGCGCCAGCCGCTGTTGCGCGTCGCCGACGGCGACGGCCAGCGCTTCGAGGCGGTCAGCTGGGACGAGGCGCTCGACTTCATCGCCCGGCGCATGACCGCGATCGGCGAGCAGCACGGCAAGGACCGCCTCGCGCTGTTCTCGCACGGCGACGGCGGCAAGCACTTCCAGCGCCTGCTGCAGGCGTTCGGCTCGCACGCCTATGCGCACCCGTCGTTCGCGCAGTGTCGCGGCCCGCGCGAGACCGCGTTCGGCCTGACCTACGGCGAGGGCGTCGGCTCGCCCGACCGCACCGACATGGCCAACTCGCGCTGCATCGTGCTGATCGGCTCGCACCTCGGCGAGAACCTGCACAACAGCCAGGTGCAGACCTTCACCCGTGCGATCGACAACGGCGCGACCGTGATCACGGTCGACCCGCGCTTCTCGGTCGCGGCGTCGAAGTCGCAGCACTGGCTGGCGATCAAGCCCGGCACCGACATGGCGCTGCTGCTCGCCTGGACCAACGTGCTGGTCAACGAGGGCCTCTACGACCGCGACTATGTCGCGCGCTACTGCAGCGGCTTCGACAAGCTGACCGCGCACGTGCAGCCGTACAACCCGGAATGGGCCTACCTCGAGACCGGCATCGAGCCGGCCGTGATCCGCGCGACCGCGCGCGTCATGGCCGGCAACGCGCCGGCGACGCTGGTCCACCCGGGCCGCCACGTGACCTGGTACGGCGACGACACCCAGCGCAGCCGGGCGATCGCGATCCTGAATGCGCTGCTCGGCTCGTGGGGGCGGCCCGGCGGGTTCTACCGCCAGGAGAAGGTCAAGCTGCCGGCGTTCCCGGCGCCGCCGCTACCGAAACCGTCGAGCGACTGGAAGCAGACCGTGCAGGGCGATTTCCCGCTGGTCTCGACCGGGATCAGCAACCGCCTGGTCGAGCACTCGATCGGCGACGACGCGTTCATCAAGGGCTGGTTCGTCTACGCGACCAACCTGCCGTTGACCCTGCCCGGCGCGACCGAGCAGATCAAGGCCGCCGCCGAGTCGCTCGAGCTGATGGTCGTCGTCGACACGATGCCGGCCGAGATCACCGGCTACGCCGATGTCGTGCTGCCCGAGTGCACCTACCTCGAACGCTACGACGACCTGCGCAACAAGGCCGAGCGCACGCCGACGCTGGCGCTGCGCATGCCGGCCTTCGAACCGCGCCAGCAGAGCAAGCCGGCGTGGTGGATGGCCAAGCAGCTCGCCGAGAAGCTCGGCCTCGGCCGCTACTTCCCGTGGCCGGACTACACCTTCGTGCTCGACTGGCAGCTCAAGCAGGTCGGTTCGTCGCTGGCCGAGATGCAGCGCCTCGGCGTCAAGCGCTTTGCGCGCAAGACCAGGCCGTACTTCGACGACGGCGAGGCGATCAGATTCAACACGCCGAGCGGCCGGATCGAGCTGTGGTCGAGCCTGCTGGCCGAGGTCGGCCAGGACCCGCTGCCGCGTTACACGCCGCCGGAGCGCCCACCGCCGGGCTTTTATCACCTCAACTACGGGCGTGCGCCGGCGCACACCTTCGGCCGCACGATCAACAACCCGCAGCTGTTCGAGCTGATGCCTGAGAACACGGTCTGGGTCCATCCCAGCGCCGCCGCCGTACACGGCCTGGTCAGCAGCGGCTACGTGCGCATGGAGAACCCGAACGGCCGGCGCAGCAACGGCGTGCGCGTGCGCGTCACCGAGCGCATCCGCCCCGACTCGATATTCATCGTCCACGGCTTCGGCCACAGCGACGAGCGCCAGCGGCTCGCGCGCGGCGTCGGCGCCGACGACGCCGCGCTGATGCACAACGTCAAGATCGACCCGGTCATGGGAGGCACCGGCATGCGCGCGAGCTTCGTCAGGCTGGTCGATGACGACGCCGCACCGCAAGGGGGCCTGACGTGACGACCTACGCGATGGTCATCGACACCCGCACCTGCATCGGCTGCGGCGACTGCGTCGTCGCGTGCAAGAACGAGAACAAGGTGCCGGTAGGGCTCAACCGCGACTGGGTCGTCGAGGCGACGCGCGGCGAGTACCCGAACCTCGAGACCGAGTTCCGTTCCGAGCGCTGCAACCACTGCAGCCACGCGACCTGCGTGACCAGCTGCCCGACCGGCGCCAGCCACCACTGGAAGGACAGCAACATCGTGCTGGTCGCGGCCGAGAAGTGCACCGGCTGCAAGGCCTGCATCGCCGCGTGCCCGTACGACGCGCGCCTGATCATGCACCCCGACGGTTATGTCGATAAGTGCACCTTCTGCCATCACCGCGTCGACCAGGGCCTCGACCCGGCGTGCGTGTCGAGCTGCCCGACGCACTGCATGCACTTCGGCAACCTCGACGACCGCGACAGCGTCGTCAGCCGCCTGCTGCGCGAACGCCGCCACAAGGTGCTGATGCCCGAGACCGGCAACCAGCCACACGTCTACTACCTGACATGACAACGATGACGACGACACTGCCGATGGCCGGGGGTGCGCGATGATCGAAGAGGTCCTCGCGACCGCGCGTTACAACGACAAGATCGACCCGTCGCTCGGCATCTGGACCTGGGAGATCGCGTTCTACCTGTTCCTCGGCGGCATGGCTGCCGGGATCATGCTGTTCGCGGCCTGGGCGGTGCTCGGTGGCCGGCGCGACACGCTGCCGTTCGCCCACGACCGGTTCGCGCTGTGGGCGCCGATCGCGCTGTCGCTCGGCATGACCACGCTGTTCCTCGATCTCGAGTACAAGATCCACGTGTTCCGCTTCTATACCGCGTTCGAGCCGACCTCGCCGATGTCGTGGGGCGCCTGGGTGCTGGTGCTGATCTACCCGCTGATGGTCGCGCAGATCCTGTCGACGCTGCGCGCCGGCTACCCGCTGCTCGCCGGCTGGCTGGAGCGGCTGCCCGGCGGCGCCTGGCTGCTCGACCTGTGCGAGGGGCGGCGCCGCCTGATCGCGTGGCTGGTGATCCCGCTCGCGGTCGGCCTCGGCATCTACACCGGCGTGCTGCTCAGCGCGTTCAGCGCGCGGCCGTTCTGGAACTCCGGCATGCTCGGTCCGCTGTTCCTGGTCTCGGGCATGTCGACCGCGGCGGTGTTGCCGCTGCTGGCCGGCGTCGCTGGCGGCGAGAAGAAGTTCTTCGAGCGCACCGACCTCGGCCTGATCGCGATCGAGCTGACCCTGATCGCGCTGTTCCTGATCAGCCTGGCGACCGGTGCCGCGCAGCACATGCAGGCCCTGCAGCTGGTCTGGGGCGGCGAGTACACGGTGCCGTTCTGGCTGTGGTTCGTGCTGCCGGGCCTGGTGATCCCGCTGCTGCTCGAGATCATCGCGGTGCGCGGCAACCGCCAGGCCGCGATCACCGCGGCGGTGTTGGTCGTCGCCGGCGGCTTCATGCTGCGCTACCTGATGGTCGAGATCGGCCAGGTGAGTACCTGGAGTCAGTACGCGATACAATTCGATCCGCAGCTGTTGCAGAGACTTGTGCCATGACCCGATTCCTGCCGATGACGATCCTGCTGCCGGCGCTCGCCGGCAGCGTGCTTTCCGGCTGCAGCGAGCCGACCGGGTTCGACCGCACCGGCGCCGCCGCGGCGCTGGCCAAGACCATCGCCACCGAGGGCGACCACGTCACGGTCGCCGAGCTGTCCGACTGGATCATCAAGGACCGGCGCGACTTCACGCTGCTCGACATCCGCGACGCCGGCGATTTCGCCGCCGGGCATATCGACGGGGCCCGCAACGTGCCGCTCGCCGGGCTGATGGCGGATGCGTCGCTCGACGCGCTGCCGGGCGGACGCAAGGTTGTCGTCTACTCCAACGGCACCGCGCACGCGGCCCAGGCGGCGCTGCTGCTGCGCCTGGTCGAGCGCGACGCCTACGCGCTGCTCGGTGGTTTCAACCACTGGCAGGCCTATCTGAACGATCCGCAGGTCGCCGGTGTCGCCGCGATGGACCCGAAGCAGCGCGCCGCGTACCAGGCCGTCGCGTGCCGCTTCGCCGGTGACTATGTCGCCGCTGCCGGCCTGACGCCGCAGGCAGCAGCGAGTGCACCCGCGCCGGCCCCGGCCGCGCCGGCCGCCGACCCGCTCGGCCTGGGCCTCGGCCTCGGTCTGGGCAGCCCGGCGGTGCAGCAGGCCGCGCCGGCCGCCGCGCCTGCGGCCCCGGCCGCCGATCCGCTCGGTCTCGGCCTTGGCCTCGGGCTCGGCAGCGACGAGGTCAAGGGCGCGCAGCCGCCGGCCGCGGCGCCGCCGGCGAGCGGCCGCCTGTTGATCAAGGCCGAGTGCTGACGCCGCGTGGCGGCGCCGGCAGCGCCCGTGTCGTGGTCATGTTCCGGTCAACGCGCCGGGCCGCGCGCCAGCGCCGCGGACGACCGCCGGCCGATGTGCTATTGATCCAGTTTCCCAAAGCTTCCAAACCGCGTTCGGACCACCGGACCGCCACCCGTGAGTGATAAGGAGTTGAGTGAATGGCAATGCCCGAAATAACCGAAGAGATGATTTTTGAGTGTTTCGCCGCCGCGCAGCAGTCGACCGCAGGCAGCGCGACCGCCGAGTCGTTCGTCGACGTCGAGGAGTACGAGAACCAGATCATGTACCCCGAGTTCGCGCGCTGGGCGGAGAAGGCCGGCTACCCGCAGCTGGCGACGCTGTTCCGCAAGGTCGCCGGCGAGGAGAAATTGCACGCGGTCTGGCTGCGCGAGCTGTACGCCGATATCGGCGTGCCGAGCCGTGGCGAGGACACCCAGCGCGCGATCGACGCGCTGACGACGATCCGCGCCAACTGCGACGCGCTGATCGACATGAACCCGGACGGCGTCGTCGAGAAGGCGCTGCGCGTCGCGATCTCGGTCGAGGAGCGCGAGTACCAGGACATCTATCCGCGCTTCCGCGACCAGGCCAGGGCCGAGGGGCGTGATGCCGAGGCCGCGGTCTACCAGCGCGTCGTCGACTCCGAGGCGCAGCATGCCGACTGGTTCCGCGCCGCACTGGCCGAGTTCGAGGCCGGCAGGGTCGCCGCCGTGCACTGACGCGGTCGTCGCGCGCGACGGGCGTCACACGCCCGACACCACAGGGCCGGTCCGCCGTGGGGCCGGCCTTTTTCGTGCGCCGGCCGCGGCCGCCGCCGACCCGAATCCGCGTCCCATGCCGCGTCGCGCCGATCAAGAACGGCCGCGCCGCGCCGATGCAATGCGAGTGTGGGCGACGAGCGCGCGCCGCCGCCCGGTGTCCGGAGACCACATGCAGCAGACGGCCAAGCAGCGCCTCGGCGACGGCATCGCGCCGGCGGAAGGACCCGCCCCGATCGTGGAGCGGGCGGCGCCGTGGCGTTGGCTGGCGTCGCGACCGCACGCCCGGCTGACCGAGGAGCAGGGCCAGGCCCTGGCACGCATCGCGCTGGCCGCGGTCGGCACCCTGTTGTTCTTCGCGACGCTGTCCGCAGGCGGTGGCGCGACGCCGTTCCTGGTCACGCTGGTCTACCTGCTCGGCAGCGTGCTGTACCTGTCGTTCGTGACCCGGCACCGCAGCGGCTTCCTGTGGCGCCGTTACCTCGTGATCCTGCTCGACCTCGGTGTCGCGACCTTCCTGACCGCGTATTTCTCCAGCGCCGGCGTCGCGTTCTACCCGCTGTTCCTGTGGGTCATGATCGGCAACGGCATCCGATACGGCCAGCATTACATGCAGTTCGCGACGCTGTTCGGTCTGCTCGGGTTCAGCGGCGCGATGGCCGGCAACGGCTTCCTGTGGGATCAGCCCGGCACCTACATCGGCCTGATGTTCGGCCTGGTGCTGATGCCGAAGTTCTTCCTCGTGCTGATCCACCGGCTCGCCGATGCCAACGTCAAGCTGCAGGCGCAGCGCGACGAGGCCGAGTACATGGCCACCCACGACGTGCTGACCGGCCTGCCCAACCGCGCCTACCTGCACACCCGGATGCAGCAGTCGCTGGCACGCGCCAAGCGCGCCGGGCGCGAGGTCACGGTGGCGTTCATCGACCTCGACTCGTTCAAGTCGATCAACGACACCTACGGTCACGAATACGGCGACTTCCTGCTCGCCCAGGTCGCCGATGCGATGAAGTCGGTCGTGCGCGAGAGCGACACCGTGTCGCGCCTCGGCGGTGACGAGTTCGTCGTCGTCATCGAGGACAGCGACGCCGGACCCGGTGCGGACACGCTGATCGAGCGCCTGTTCTCGTGCGTCGGTCGCTACTACTCGATCGGCGACTACGAGACCTACGTGACCTGGAGCTGCGGCGTCGTCGTCTACCCGCGCGACGGCGACGACGTGCACACCCTGCTCAAGCATGCCGACACGGCGATGTACGCGGCCAAGGAGCGTGGGCAGAACCGCTACGCCTTCTATGACCCGAGCATGTCGACGTCGGTGTCCGAACAGCTGGCGCTGCGCGACGACATGCGCGTCGCGCTGCGGCAGGGCCAGTTCGAGGTCTACTACCAGCCGATCATCGACGCGCGCAACGGGCGCGTCGCCGCGGCCGAGGCGCTGCTGCGCTGGCACCACCCGCAGCGCGGCACGTTGTCACCGTCGAATTTCATCGCCGTCGCCGAGCACAGCGGCCTGATCAGCGAGATCGGGCGCTGGGTCGTGCGCGAGGCGCTGGACACCGCGGCGCACTGGCAGCGGCTCACGGCCGGCGCGGTCAGCATGCATGTCAACGTATCCGCGCACCAGCTGCGCCAGGACAGCTTCGTCGCCGAGATCGACGGCCTGATCGCGCAGAGCGGCCTGCCGTCGCAGGTCCTCGACCTCGAGATGACCGAGAGCGCGCTGCTCGAGGACACCGAGCGCGCCGAGAAGCTGCTGCGCGACCTCAAGCGCATCGGTGTCAGTATCGCGCTCGACGACTTCGGCACCGGGTTCTCGTCGCTGTCGTACCTGAAGCGCCTGCCGGTCGACCTGATCAAGATCGACAAGTCGTTCATCGACGAGATACCGCGCGACGTGCGCGACTGCGCGCTGGTCGACGCCGTGCTGACGCTCGGCGGCCGCCTCGATCACGCGATCGTCGCCGAGGGCGTCGAGACCGAGCTGCAGCGCGACTGGCTGGTCGGCCACGGCTGCCGCTACCTGCAGGGCTACCTGTTCAGCCGGCCGCTGCCGCGTGCCGACTTCCTCGCGCTGAGCGGTCGGCGTTTCGCCACCGGGCCGTCATACGGCAGCAGCATCGGCTTCTGACACGACGGCGATCGCGGCACGCCCGTCGGCGCGCGCTATCTCGACCCGCAGCTCCGCATAGGCCGGCGATGCCGCCGGGTCGTCGTGACAGCTGCAGCCGCCGACCAGCTCGGCGAAGAACACCCCGATCCGCGCAACGACGTGGGTCGGCGTCGCGTGGCTGCCGACCAGGCTGATGCCGAGTGGGCGGTCGTCGACGATGCCGCCCTGCGTGCACGCCGCCTGCAGCGGCAGCGCACCGTTCGGCAGCCGGCGCAGCGCAGCGAGCAGGCGTGCGCCGTCGACGGTGGCGGCGTCGTCGGCCAGGCAGTGGTGCAGATCGAGCGTCAGCATGCCATCACCCGGCCGGATGTGTGCCGCGCGGGGCATCGCCGCCAATCTGCTAACTTTAGGGATGCGAAGCAACAACGAACCAAAGGAGACCCCGATGTCTGTCGCAAAAGTCACTGAAATCATCGCATCGTCGAAGGACGGTTTCGACGATGCCGTCGCCAAGGGCGTCAAGCGCGCGTCGAAGACGCTGCAGGGCGTCACATCGGCCTGGGTCCAGGACCAGCAGGTCGTCGTCAAGGACGGCAAGGTCAAGGAATACCGTGTCAACCTGAAGGTCACGTTCGTCCTCAAGGATTGACCCACCGCGGCGGCCAGGCCTGGTCGCCGCCTCCACGACACCCGGCAGCGCAGGGCACGGTCGTGTGCCCCGGCCGGGGCATTCGCCGCGCCGGGTGCGACGCCGGTCGCGCAACAGGGTGGCGGCCGGCCGGGCCCGCTCGGGCGACCCGTCGATCAGCCGGTAAACGCCTCTTTCGACGCCAGGTACGCGAGCTCCGCGGCGCTGCTCTCGCGGCCGAGGATCGCGTTGCGGTGCGGAAAACGGCCGAAGCGCCGGATCAGGTCGCGGTGGTGCTCGGCGAAACGCAGGTTCTCACCGAGACCGGCCGCGGCATACAGGCGCACCGATTCGTCCTGGTCGGCAAGGTCCTCGCTGTGCATCAGTGGCATGTACAGAAAGGCCTTCTGCGCACCGTGCAGTGCTGCGTCGTGGCCGCGCTTGACCGCCTGTCGCGCGACCCGTATCGCATCACCCTCGGTCGTGAACGCCTTGGCGGTGCCGCGGTACATGTTCAGCGGAAACTGGTCGAACACGATCACCAGGGCCAGCGAACCGTCCGGCGAGTCCTCCCAGGCGTGCAGGCGGCCGCCGGCCGCGGCCTGCCACATCGGTTCGAAGCGCTCACGGATCTCGGCGTCGAGTTCCGGCGTCGCGCGGAACCAGCGCTTCTCCATGCCGGCGGCGAACCAGAACTTGATGACCTGGCAGACGTGCATGTCACGGGTGCTGTCGGCTGGTGTCGTCATCGGCGCATGATCGCGGAAATCGCGCCGCGTTGCAGCCGTGGCCACGCCGCCGCGCGGCGCACCCGGGGCGGTGCGGTCGGCGATGTCGGTGTGCCCTGCCGGTGGGCGACGGCGCGCCACGGCACGCGCGCCGGGCATCGTCATGCCGGCGTTGCGGAACCCGCTGGTCGCACCGGCCACGGTAGCGGTCGGTCGGGCACACGGCAGCGGACAGGCGGAACTCGACGGATAGCGCCGCCCGCGGGTCCGGTAGCGTCGCGCGGCCGACGTGCCCTGCGCGTCGCGCCGGTTCAGTCAGCGGTGATCGGATCCGTGCCGACGGCGCTGTCGGTCAATGCCTCGAGCGCGTTGGCAAACCCCTGCACGTCGCCGGCCGGATAATCGAGCCCATGGCGGGCGAACAGCGTTTCGTACAGATACGTGGCGCTGTTGTAGGCGAGCCAGACCCGGCCGTCGGCGTCGGCGTAGACCAGCGCGCGCGGCGGGAAGTCGATCGCCGCCTGCGGGTTGTCGAGCATGAACGGCGTGCCGTAGCGCGGGTTGCCGAACGCGACGACGACCGCGTCGGGCATGGCGAGCCCGAACTCGCGCGCCGCGGCGGCGTGATCGACGCGCGGAAACACCTTGAGCCCCTTGGCGCGCACCGCGGCCTCGAAGCGTTCGACCGTGGTCGCGACCGAGTGCGGGCTCGGCTTGCGCAGCAGGCCGTCGGCCGCGAACGTCGACAACGACAGGGCGCAGCACAGCGCCGCGGTCAGCCAGCTTGCGTACATTGCGATCTCCCGAAGCCGTTGCGGACCCCGATTCTCGCGCGGCGCGGCGCCCGACGGTTCAGGCCTTGGCCGCGCACCGGCCGGGGTTTGGGCCCGGCCGACGGCGTCAGTCGCCGCGCCGCGGCGCCTGCGCCGGCGCATCGATCGCGGTGTTGTCGATACCGCTGGTCTCGCCGCCGGCCGGCGCTTCGGGCAGCGGCGCCGGTTCGCTGAGGCCGTGGCCCTTCCACAGCAGGTAGATCACCGGGATCACGAACAACGACAGCAGCGGCGCCGTGATCATGCCGCCGATCATCGGCGCCGCGATGCGGCGCATGACCTCCGAGCCGGTGCCGTCGCCGAGGAAGATCGGCAGCAGGCCGGCGAAGATCGTCGCGACCGTCATGACCTTCGGGCGTACGCGCAGTACCGCACCCTCCATGATCGCGTCGCGCAGTATCGCCGGTGTCAGCGGCCCGCGGCGTTCGTGGTCGCGCAGCGCGTTGTCGAGGTAGACCAGCATCACGACGCCGAACTCGGCGGCGACCCCGGCCAGCGCGATGAAACCGACGCCGACCGCGACCGACAGGTTGAAGTCGAGCAGGAAGATCAGCCAGAAGCCGCCGACCAGCGCGAACGGCAGCGACGCCATGACGATCAGCGCTTGGCCGGCATGGCGGAAGGTCAGGTACAGCAGCACGAAGATCACGACCAGCGTCAGCGGCACGACCTGGCCGAGGCGCTGTTGGGCGCGCAGCATGTACTCGTACTGGCCCGACCAGGTGATCGAATAGCCGGCCGGCAGCTCGACCTGCTCGCGCACCGTCTGCTGTGCGGTCGCGACATAGCTGCCGAGGTCGACGCCACGGATGTCGACGAAGGTCCAGCCGTTGAGGCGACCGTTCTCGCTCTTCAGCATCGGTGGGCCGTCGACGATCTGCACGTCGGCGACCTGGGCGAGCGGGATCTGCGCGCCGGTCGGCGTGACCAGCGGCAGCGCGCGCAGCTTGTGGATGTCGTCGCGGCGCTCGCGCGGGAAGCGCAGGTTGACCGGGTAGCGCTCGAGGCCCTCGACGGTCTGCGTGATGTTGAGGCCGCCGACCGCGGCGGCGATGACCTGGTTGAGGTCGTCGATGTTGAGACCGTAGCGCGCGGCGGCCATGCGGTCGGGCACGATGTCGATGTAGCGCCCGCCGGCGACGCGCTCGGAGTAGGCCGACGTCGTGCCCGGCACGCCCAGCACGACCTGCTCGATGTCGCGGCCGATGCGCTCGATCTCGCCCAGGTCGGGCCCGGAGACCTTGATGCCGACGGGGGTCTTGATCCCGGTCGCGAGCATGTCGATGCGGGTCTTGATCGGCATGACCCAGGCATTGGTCACGCCGGGGTACTGCACCATGGCGTCGAGCTCGGCGATGATCTTCTGCGTCGTCATGCCGTCGCGCCACTGCTCGCGCGGCTTGAGCTGAATCACGGTCTCGATCATCGTCAGCGGCGCCGGGTCGGTCGCGGTGTCGGCACGTCCGATCTTGCCGAACACCTGTTTGACCTCGGGCACCTGCCGGATCAGCCGGTCGGTCTGCTGCAGCAGCTCCTGGGCCTTGCCGATCGACAGCCCGGGTAGCGTCGTCGGCATGTACATCAGGTCACCCTCGTCGAGTTCGGGCATGAACTCCGAACCCAGGCCGTCGGCGAAGCGCGCCAGCCACGGCGTGTCGCGGAACGTGCGCTTCCAGTCCTGGCGCAGGTCCTGCTGCATCTGCTCGATCTGCGCGATCGCCGGCTGCGGCTCGCCGGTCGCCGCCTCGATCGCGTGGAACGGCCATTTCAGCGGGGCCAGGTAGGCGCTGATGCCGGCGATCGGGATCACCAGCGTCAGTACGACCAGCAGCGTGTTGACCAGGGTCCACTTGGGCCAGCGCATGACCGCGTTGAGCAGCGGCCGGTACAGCCAGATCAGCGATGCGTTGAGCGGGTTTTTGGTCTCGTCGGGGATGCGGCCGCGGATGAAGTAGCCCATCAGCACCGGCACCAGCGTGACCGCGAGCCCGGCCGCCGCGGCCATCGCGTAGGTCTTGGTGTAGGCCAGCGGCGCGAACAGCCGGCCCTCCTGGGCCTCGAGCGTGAACACCGGCAGGAAGCTCAGCGTGATGATCAGCAGCGAGTAGAACAGCGCCGGGCCGACCTCGGCGGCCGCGGTCGTGACCACGTCCCAGTGCTCGGCGCCGGTTGGCGAACGGCCGTGCTCGTGGCGGTAGCGTTCGAGGTGCTTGTGCGCGTTCTCGATCATGACGATCGCCGCGTCGACCATCGCGCCTATCGCAATAGCGATGCCGCCCAGCGACATGATGTTGGCGTTGATGCCCTGCTGCTGCATGACGATGAACGACGCGAGGATGCCGAGCGGCAACGTGACGATCGCGACGAACGCCGAGCGCAGGTGAAACAGGAACACCAGGCACACCAGCGCGACGACGATCAGTTCCTCGACCAGCTTGTCCTTGAGGTTGTCGACGGCGCGCTCGATCAGCGCCGAGCGGTCGTAGGTCTCGATGATCTCGACGCCTTCGGGCAGGCCCTGGCGCAGCTGTTCGATCTTCTCCTTGACCCGCGCGATCGTCGCCAGCGCGTTCTCGCCGTAGCGCATCACGACGATGCCGCCGGTGACCTCGCCCTCGCCATCGAGGTCGGCGACGACGCGGCGCATCTCCGGGCCGATCTGGATGCGCGCGATGTCGCGCAACAACACCGGCGTACCCATATCGGTGACGCCGATCGGGATCGCCTCGAGATCGGCCAGGCCGCGCACGTAGCCGCGCGTGCGTACCATGTACTCGGCCTCGGCGAGCTCGACGACCGAGCCGCCGACGTCGCGGTTGGCGGCGCGTATCGCATTGCTGACCCGCGCCAGCGTGAAGCCGTAGGCGCGCAGCTTCTCCGGGTCGACGACCACCTGGTACTGGCGCACCATGCCGCCGACGGTCGCGACCTCGGACACCCCCGGCACGCTCTGCAGCTCGAACTTGAGGAACCAGTTCTGCAGGCTGGTCAGCTGCGCCAGGTCGTGCCGCCCGCTGCGGTCGACCAGCGCATAGTTGTAGACCCAGCCGACCCCAGTCGCGTCGGGCCCGAGCCGTGGCTGCACGCCGTCGGGCAGGTCGGCGGCGGCCTGGTTCAGGTACTCGAGCACGCGGGCGCGCGCCCAGTACAGGTCGGTACCGTCCTCGAAGATCACGTAGACGTAGCTGTCGCCGAAGAACGAGTAGCCGCGCACGACCTGCGCACCCGGCACCGACAGCATCGTCGTCGTGATCGGGTAGGTGACCTGTTCCTCGACGACGCGCGGCGCCTGGCCCGGGAAGCTGGTCTTGATGATGACCTGCACGTCCGACAGGTCGGGGATCGCGTCGAGCGGCGTCTTCTGCAGCGCGACCCAGCCCCAGCCCGTGAGCACCAGCGTCGCGAGCAGCACCAGGAAGCGGTTGCGCACCGACCAGACGATGACGTTCTTGAGCATGGCCGTGCCCTCAGTGTTCGCTGTGCGCGCTCATCGTCGCGTCGGTCGCGTCGGCGGGCGCGGCCGGCGGCGCCGCCTCGTCCATGCGCAGGAAGCTGGCCTGCAGGCTCGACTCGGAGTCGATCAGGAACTGCCCGGACACGACGACCTCGTCGCCGGCATCGATGCCGCTGAGGATCTCGGTCATGTCGTTGGCGGTCATGCCGGTCACGACGTCGACCGGCTGGAAGCGGCCGTCGCCGAGTGCGAGCACGACCGACGAGCGCTGGCCGGTCTCGATGACCGCCTCGCTGGGCACCGCGAGCACGTCGCGCTTCGGCCCGCCGTAGATCGCGACCTCGGCGAACATGTTCGCCTTGAGCAGGCCGTCCGGGTTGTCGAACGCGAGGCGCACCTTGAGCGTGCGCGACGTCGGATCGAGCTCCGGGTAGATGTACTCGACCGCGCCCTCCCAGACCCGGCCCGGGTACGCCGGTACCCGGATCACGGCGCTCAGGCCCTCGGCCAGCCAGTCGATCTGGTGCTCGTAGACATCCACCAGCACCCAGATACGACTGAGGTCGGCGATCGTGACGATCTCCATGCTCGGCGTCACGTACATGCCCTGGCGTGCGCCGAGCATGGTCACGACGCCGTCGGCCGTCGACACCACCGGCACCGTGTTGAACGACTCGCCGCGCCTCTGGATCGCGTTGATCGTGCCCTCGGTGACGCCGAGCAGGCGTAGGCGGTTGCGCGCCTTCTCGATCTTCACCGCGCTGTTCGACTGGTCGAGCGCGATCAGGAAATCGACCTGCGCCGACAGGATCTCCTCGGAGTACAGGCGACCGATCAGCTGGCCGCGCTCGATCGGTTCACCCTCGGCACGCAGCTTGAGCTGCTCCATCCAGCCGGCGGCGCGCGGGTGCACGTGGGCGACGCGGGTCTCGTCGTAGTCGATGCGGCCGACCGTCTCGATGAACTTCCACAGCGTCGTGTTGCGCGCCGGCGACGTGCGCACACCCATGCTGTTGATCACGGCGTTGCTGATCTGCACGGTCGGGTGCTTGCCGGCGTTTGGATCGATCAGTTTCTCGACCAAATCCATGCCGCAGATCGGGCAACTGCCTTCCTCGTCGCGCACGATCTGCGGGTGCATCGGGCAGACGTACTTCGGGTCGAGGTGCTTGCGCGCGTGTTCCAGCGCGCTGTCGTCCATGGCCTCGGCCAGCGTCTCGCTCGGCGCGTCGGCGTTCGGCTTGTCGGCGCTGAGACAGCCGCCGAGCAGCACCGCGACGAACAGCACCGGTATCGACAGCACGGGGAGGGCAACGGTCGGTTTGTGAGTCTTCACTTTTCGATTCCCGCGAACGTTCTGAAAGACGGGCCGTCCACAGGCGCACGGCCCGGTGGCGGACGGCAGCGACGGCGTCAGCGGGAGGCGATCGGCGGGCGGAACGGGCGGTCGCTTCGCGACGCCGGCAAGGGATCGGGCAGGGTGGCACGGTAGTGCGTGCCATCGGTGATACGGTGCAGGTTGGCCGTCGCCAGCAGCGCCACGCCGGACGGCGCCGCGTGGTCGCCGCACTGGCACTGGTTGGGCGGCGCGTCGCCGTTGCAGTGCGGGCAGTCGGCGTGTTGCAGCGGGTCGTCGGCCGTCGCGGCGTCGTGGCACGGCATCGTCGCGTGGAGGTGCGCGGCGGCGCCGTCCGTGACCGTCGCCGGCACGTGGTCCGCAGCGGCCATCAGCAGCGGCTGTGCGGCCGCGAGCAGCGGCGTGCACGCCAGCAGCAGCGCGAGCAGCACGCGCAGCGCGCTGCCGCGGCGGTGTGCGCTCGGTGTCCGGCTTGGCGGTGGTAACTCGCTCACGGGCTGTCGTCAGGTGTCCTTGTCGTTGATGGCGTTGTCGATGCGCCCGATCGCGCAGCTGACCACCGACTTGGCCTTCGCGGCCGCGGCTTTGACGCCCTCGACCGACCCAACCTCAGGATAGCCGATCTTCGCCAGGGCCTCGACGACCTGCTCGCGCCACGCCGGGTTGCCGTCGACATGCACCTCGCCCTGCGCGACGTCGACGTCGACGGCCTGCGCCAGCTGCTGCTCGACCAGGCGGCTCTTGATGCTGTTCGCGCAGCCACCGCACTTGATGTTCTCGACCGCGATCGTGTAGCTCATGTCGGCTCTCCCGCGGCCGTGTGGCCGCAAGCGGCATTATCCATTCGACCAATGATCGGGCAGTCGCGTTCACTCGCCCGGCAGGCCGTGATCAGCCCGGCGAGTTCGTCGCGCAGGCCGCTGAGCGCCCCGATCCGCGCCTCGATCGCGGCCAGCTTGTTCTCGGCCAGCGCGCGCACGTCGCTGCGGACGTCGCCGTCGGCATCGCGCAGCGCGAGCAGCTTGCCGATCTCGTCGAGGCTGAAATCCATCGCCTGGGCGCGCCGGATGAAGCCGAGGCGGGCGATCTGCCGCGGGCCGTAGCGCCGCTGGCCGCCGCGGTTGCGCGTGACGCCCGCGAGCAGGCCGATGCGCTCGTAGTAGCGCAGTGTGTCGACGCTGACGCCGGTCGTGCGGCTGGTCTCACCGATGCTGAGATGGTCTGTCATGCGGACCCCGGTGTTGGTTGATGACGCAAAGATAAAACCTTGAGTTGACTCCAGGTCAAGCCCATCGGTGACGCGAATTGGCCGGCGGCGGCAGCCGCGGTGGGATTCCGCGACCCAGGTCGCACGGTTGCGAATGCGCAATGCGTCGGCAGCCGCCGACCCGCTAGCATGGGTGCTGTCAGACGCTGCCGGGCGGCGCTAAAGTCTTTGCGATTCAGGTCGATAGCTATTGCATCAGAAAATGCTAATAAACTGAACTTAGGACGAGACCGCACGTCAAAACTTGTAGAGACCGCGCCGCCGCGGCGAGGCGCCGCGGCAGCGACGAAATCGAGACTAAACGGAGCAGTACCATGTTTAGACACCTGATGACCCTGGCCGCGCTGGCGGCATCCGGCCTGGCCGCCGCCGCGGCGCCGGGCCCCGACCCGAGCGACGACACGGCCGCGGCACGCGCCGGCGTATCCGCGCTGCACGTGCTCGACCCGCGGGCCTATGTGCAGAGCGAGCTCGACTGGCGCTCGTACTACGTCAACCGCTTCGCTGCCGCGCGCGCCGGCGACGCCGCCGGGCGCGCGTCGCCGACGACCGGCAGCGGCAGCTGAGCGGGGAGGCGATAGCATGCGACAGACCCATCATGAGACCGCCGACCGCCCGCCGCTGGACGGCGTCAGCGACGTCGTCGAGCTCGACGACCTGTTCGCCGAGCCGCAGCGCGTAGCGCGCGCGCTCAATGTGGTGCCGCCGACCGCCGGTGACCGCTACGACACCCACACCCACGAGCTCAGCGACGCTGCCGCCGAGGCCGTGTCGCGGCTGCTGATCCGGGTCGTGCCGCTGGCCTACGGCGGCCTGCTCGGCTGGCTCGCCGACATGACCCCGTTCGGCCTGCTGCTCGGTGCGGCGGCGTCGGCGGCGTTCGATGTGCACATGGCGCAGCACTCGCTGCTGCGGCGCGGCGTGCGCTGGGTGCGGCACGACCTGTGTCCGCGCCTGCAGCGTGCCGGCCAGGGCATCGCGCGGCTGGCCGCACGTCTCGGCGTGGCGCTGCCGCGGGCACTGCGTCGCCTGCCGTGCGCCTGAGCGCGCAGGCGCGCTATGCTGGGGCCGAGCGTCACGACAGCGGAGGTACCCAGATGTCCAGACAGTCCGCCCGCGGGGCGCCCCTAGCCGCGCTGCTGACGGTATGGCTGGCGGGCGCGCTGACGCCACCGGCCGGCGCCGACGCGCTGTACCGCTGGATCGACGCCGATGGCCGGGTGCACTTCAGTGACCGACCGCCGATGCCCGGCGCGCCGGCCAGCGTCGAGCGCCTGCCGACACCGCGCTACGCCGATCCGGGGATCCCGTCCGGCCACTACTCGGTGACCGAGCAGCTGCAGCGCCTGCAGGCCGAGCGCCTGGCGCGCGAACAGCAGCGCCGCGAACGCCAGCGCGAGGCCCGCGAGCAGGCACTGCGCGAGCGCGAGGTCGCCGCGGCCGAGCGGGCCGCCGAGCAGGCCGCGGCCGCGCCGGCGCTGCGCACCCCGGTCTGGGTGACGCCGCGGCTGCGACCACCGACCTACCGCCACGGCCACCATCCGCGTGGACCGGCGCCCGCGACGCCGTACACCGGGCTGTGGAAGCCCGACCACCCGGCCTACCGGCCGCCGCAGCGCCGGCCGAAACCGGCGTCGGCGATGCGCGACGGCCGGTGATGCCGGCCGCCCGGCCGTGCGGTGGCGCCGGCGCTTGACTTGACCGACCGGTCTACTACAATCCGGCCATGAGCCCGAGCAGCGACACCCGCGAGCGCATCGTCGCGTCGGCGCGCGAACTGATCTACACGCGCAGCTACGCCGATGTCGGCGTCGCGCAGATCTGCGACGCCGCCGACGTCAAGAAGGGCAGCTTCTATCACTTCTTCCCGAGCAAGCGCGAGCTGACGCTGGCGGTGCTCGACGAGACCTATGCCGACGCCAAGACGCGCATGCTCGACCGCGCGTTCGACCCGCAGCTGCCGCCGTTGCAGCGGCTGCACCGCTTCGTTGAGCTCAATGCGCAGATCCAGGCCGAGCTGTTCGCCGAGACCGGCGTCGTGCCGGGTTGCCAGTTCGGCAACCTGGCAGCCGAGCAGGCCACGCAGGATGCGGTGCTGCGCGCCCGGGTCGGCGTCATGCTCGATCGCCTGCAGGCCGAGATCCGGGTCGCGCTGGGCGACGCGCTCGCCGCCGGCGAGGTCGCCGCGATCGACGTCGACGCGACCGCGGCGGCGATGCTCGCGTATTTCGAGGGCGTGCTGCTGATCGCCAAGTCGCACAACGACCCGGGCGTCGTCGCCCGGCTGCTGCCGGCGCTGCCGGACATCCGAATCGCGCCGGCCGCCGCGGCCGGGTAGCCGCCACATTTTTTCGCCGGCCGCTAAACCGACCGGTCTACTAGCCCACACTGCCTGACAGGAGAGACACGATGACCACCCCCACTGCCGCACTGCTCGATCCGACCCCGCCACCCGGCACCGAGGCGCGCGTCGACGCCGTGTTCACGATGGCCGAGGACATGCTCGGCTTCGTCCCCGCCGGCATGCGCCTGTATGGCGCCAGTCCCGAGCTGCTCGAGCTGTTTGCCGGCACGGTCGGTTACTTCCGCACCGGCACGGCGCTGTCGCCGCGCCTGACCGCGATGATCCGCTACCTGGTCTCTGAGCGCGCCGCCTGCCGCTTCTGCATAGACCTCAACGAGGGCATCCTGGCCGGCCTCGGTGCCGACCTCGAGCGGGTGCGCGCCGCGCGCGACGACCTCGCCCGGGCCCCGGTCGACGACGCCGAACGGCCGCTGCTGGCGCTCGCGCTGCACGCCGTCAGCTCGCCCGGCGCCGACGCCGCGCCGCTGGTCGCCGCGGCGCGCGCCGCCGGCTGGGGCGAGCGCGAGATCTTCGACGCGGTGTTGCAGGCGGCGTCCAACCGGGCGTTCAATCTGGTCCTGAAGACCTTTAACGTCGAGACCCAGGACGCCTTCGTCTGACCCGACCCCGAGCCAAGGAGATACCCGAGATGCAAGTTACCGAGGCCGTGCAGCGCCGCCGAGCCGTCAAGTGGTTCGACCCGGACCACCGCATGCCCGATGAGACCTTCGCGACGCTGATGCAGCACGCGCTGCTGTCGCCGACCGCGTTCAACATCCAGAACTGGCGCTTCGTCCGCGTCACCGATCCGGCGCAGCGCCGGGCGATCCGCGCCGCGGCCTGGGACCAGGCCCAGGTCGAGGAGGCCTCCGAGCTGCTGGTGCTGTGCTTCGACAACAATGCCTGGGACCGCGAACCGGCGCGCTACTGGCGGCTGGCGCCGCAGGAGGTCCAGGACTTCCTGGTGCCGGCGATCGGCGAGTACTACCGCGACAAGCCGCAGGTGCAGCGCGACGAGGGTATGCGTTCGTGCGGGCTGGTCGGCCAGAACCTGATGCTGGTCGCACAGCAGCTCGGTTACGACAGCTGCCCGATGGACGGCTTCGACTATGCCGCGGTCGGCGACATCATCGGCCTGCCCGACGACCACGGCATCGCGTTCATGCTGGCGATCGGCAAGGGGGTCAAGGAGGCGTGGCCGCGCCCCGGCCAGCTCGCCCTCGACGCGGTCATGGTCGAGAACCGCTTCGGCTGAGCGCGGCACCCGGCGGCGCCGGCGCGCGTCACCGGGTGTGCCGTCGGCCCGCGCCATGGACCGCCAGCCCGAGATCCAACCCGCCGACCCGGCGGCGCGCCGGCGGGCGCTGCGCTGGCTGCTGGTCGCGACCGCGCTCGGCGCCCTGCTGCTGTCCCTGGTCGACGGCGTGACCCGGCAGATCGACGACCCGCTGCAGGCCGAGCGCTGGCTCTACCTGCTGATCGGTCTGCTCGCGCTGGCCGGCCTGCTGATGCTGTGGCCGTTGCGCCGGCTGTGGCGGATCGGCGGCGACGCCATCCACAGCCGGCGTTTTCCGCCGCCGGGCCTGGCCGTGGTCCGCGCGACGCCGGTATTGCGCGACGCCGCGGCCCGAAGGCGCGGACGCCAGCTGCAGCTGTTCGCGCTCGCGATGGCGCTGATCGTGCTGTTGATCCCGGTGCTGCTGGCGTGGATGGTGCTCCGCCTTGTCGGCACGGCTGGCGCCGGCTGACCGCAGGACCACGCGATCACCGGCAGGCGGGGGCCGCAGCGCCAGAATTCCTGTCAGCCTGTGACGGCCCCGCCGGACTAAAGTAACGCCGCGCGGTCCCGTTATCGGGAACAAGATGCCCAGGCCCGGCCGCCTATGTTCCCGATCCCCCGTATCCTCCGTAGCGCCCGTCCCGCAGCCGTTTGGCTGCTGTGTCTGGTGCTGCCATGGATCGCGGCGTGCGAGGTTCAGGAGCGCCGCCCGTTTCGCGTCGGCACCAACGTCTGGCCCGGCTACGAGACCCTGTACCTGGCGCGCGAGCTCGGCGCCTACCGCAACAGCGACATCAAGCTGGTCGAGCTGCCAAACGCGTCCGAGGTGATTCAGGCGCTGCGCAACGGCACCCTCGAGGCGGCCGCGCTGACCCTCGACGAGGCACTGTCGGTGGCCCAGGACGGTTACGACCTGCGGGTCGCGCTGATCATGGATTTCTCGCGCGGCGGTGATGCGTTGATCGGTGGTGCCGACGTGGCCACGCTGGGCGATATCCGCGGCCGCCGTGTCGGAGTCGAGAGCACCGCCGTCGGTGCGATACTGCTCGACGCGGCGCTGCGCAGTGCCGGCATGTCAGTGGCCGATGTCGAGCTGGTGCCGCTGACCGTCGACGAGCACTACGACGCATTCGCGTCGCGCGAGGTGGACGCCGTGGTGACGTTCGAGCCGGTGCGTACACGCCTGCTGGACGCCGGTGGATCGCCGTTGTTCGACAGCTCGCGTATCCCCAACAGGATCGTCGACGTCCTCGTGGTGCCGGCGGACGTGGCACAACGGCGGCCTGACAGTCTGCGCACGCTGCTGCACGGGCATTTCATGGCGCTCGACTACATGCGCGCGGACACCGACGAGGCGATGCGAATCATCGCCGCGCGCATGCACCTGGAGCCGGATGCACTCGCGCAGCTGTTTGCCGGCCTGTTCCTGCCAGGTCTGGTCGACAATCATCACCTGCTGGCCGCGGGCCAGGCCGGCCTGCAGCGCTCGCTGGCCGAGCTGGTCGAGTTGATGCATGCACGTGGCATGCTGCACCGCAAGCCGGACACCGCCGGCATGCTGTCCGCCAGCTGGCTGCCGGCACGATGAGCGGCGCGCACCTGCGACCACCGCCGCTGCGGCGTGCCCTGGCCCTGACCCTGATCGTTCTGGTGGCGGTCGGGTTCGTGCTCGCGACGGTCCTCAACGTCGTGCTGCACGAGATACCGCGCGCAGAAGATCGCCAGACGCAGATCGCCAGGCAGCTGCTCGACACCATCCAGCAATCGATCGGCAGGGACCTGGTCGTCGGTGACGCACGGCACGCCGAGAGCATTCTGGCCCTGTACGGCACCTACCCGGATATCGACCTCGTGGTTGCCACCGACGCGGCCGATACGGTGGTGTTGTCGACACGGTTTGCGTACCGTGGCCGGGCTGCTGCCGAGGTCGCCGATGGGCTCGACACGGCGGCACTGGGCATGGTGCGCAAGAGCCGCCGACCGCTGTTGCAGCGCACCGGGGACGGCAGCGCGATCGTCGCCTACGCGCCATTGACACTGGCCGCGCGACCCGGGCAGCTGCGCCCGGCAGAGGTCGGTGTGCTGTACCTGCGCTACGACCTGCGCCGTGCCCGGGCGAATGCCTGGCGCACCGTGCTCGCTCCCGGTTACTGGACCGGGGTGCTGCTGGCGGTCGCGGTCAGCGGGCTGGTGTTGATCGGGTTGCTCAATCACTGGGTGTCGAACCCGTTACGCCACCTCGGTCAGCGGGTCGACCGGCTGGCGGCCGGCGATTTCGATGTTCGCTCCGGCCTGCAGGGCAACAGCGAGCTGGGCCGCCTCGGCCAGGGCTTCGACCGCATGAGCGCGCAGATCAGCGCATCGCGGCTGGCCCTGGAGCACGCCAATCGCGATCTCGAGGACCAGGTCCGCGAGCGCACCCGACACCTCGAGGAAGAGGTCCAGGTGCGACGCACCGTCGAGCGTGCGCTCAAGGCCGGTCAACGCCAGCTGCACAGCGTGCTTGAGGCGCTCGGCGAGGGCGTGGCGCTGTGGGATGCCGCGGGCGCCCTGCGTTACGCCAACCCGTCGCTGCATCGGCTGTGGCCGGGACAGGCGCTGGTCGCCGGCGAGACCTGCCTCGCCCAGGTCCTGACCGGGTTGCGCGACAAGGCCGGGAAGCCGCTGGCGTTTCATGCGCAACTGCCGGTGGCGATCCTGGAGCACCGCGCCGTACGCGACGGCCTGCTGGTGCGCTTCGACGAGGCGGGTACGGCGACCCGCTGGTTCAGTCTCGTGCTTGCCCCGCTCGACGCCGGCAAGCCGTCGTCGTCGGCCGGGCTGGTCCTATCGCTGAACGACGTCACCGACATCCAGTCACACAGCGAGTCGCTGGCGCGGCTGGCCAACTACGACCGGCTGACCGGCCTGCCCAACCGTAACCTGTTGCACGACCGCATGGCGGTTTCGCTGGCTCACGACCGCCGCACCGGCCGCGAGACGGCCGTCTGCTACGTCGATCTCGACGGTTTCAAAGACGTCAACGACGCGTTTGGCCACGAGGCCGGTGATGCTCTGCTGCAGGAGGTCGCGCGCCGCCTGAGTGGCGAGATGCGCAGCGAGGACACCGTCGCGCGGCTCGGTGGCGACGAGTTCGTGCTGCTGCTCGGCGACCTGACGCAGCGCTGGGACTGCGAACCGGTGTTGCAGCGCGTGCTGGATTCGCTGAGCGAGCCCTACCGGATAGACGGCGAGCTGGTCGACGGCATCACCGCCAGCATCGGCGTGACCCTGTGTCCGAACGACGACAGCGATCCCGACACCCTGCTGCGGCACGCCGACCACACGATGTACGCGGCCAAGCGCGCCGGCAAGAACCGCATCCGCTGGTTCAACCCGGACCACGAGCGGCGCGCCGAGGCCAGTGAACAGACGCTCGGTGAGATCGCCCACGCGCTGCGCGTCGGTGACCTGGTCCTGCACTTCCAGCCCAAGGTCGACTGTCGGGCGGGCAGCGTGGTCGGCGCCGAGGCGCTGCTGCGCTGGCAGCATCCGGTACTGGGGATGCTGCCGCCGGCCCATTTCGTGCCGTTGATCGAGGACAACGAACTGGCTGTCGCGGTCGGCGATTTCGCGATCCGCGAGGCCCTGGCGCAGATCTGCGAATGGCGCCAGGCCGGTTACCAGCTGACGCTCAGCGTCAACGTGTTCGTCCGCCAGCTGCAGCAGGCCGATTTCGTCGACAAACTGGCGGCGCAGATCGCCGACAGCGGCTGCGGCGAGCGCGTCGACCTCGAACTGGAGATAATCGAGAGCGCGGCGCTCGAAGGGGTCGCCGATATCGGCAGTCTGGTCGAGAGCTGCCGCAAGCTCGGCGTGAGCTTCGCCCTCGACGACTTCGGTACCGGCTACTCGACGCTCGATCACCTGCTGCGCATACCGGCCGGGGTGCTGAAGATCGACCGGACCTTCGTCCGCGACATGCTGAGCGACCCGCATGACCGCACCCTGGTGCAGGCGATCATCGGCCTCGGTGAGTCGTTCGACCTGTCGATCGTCGCCGAGGGCGTCGAGGCGCGCGAGCAGGCGCTGTGGCTGCTGCGCAGCGGTTGCGACGTCATGCAGGGCTCCTACTTCGCCGAACCGATGGCGGCGGACCAATTCATTGCCTGGGTCGACGGCTATGCGCCGGACCCGGCGTTCGCGCATCCGGACCAGGAACCCGAACCACATGGACAGCGGACCCGCGCTCGCGTTTGACGATGCCTTCGTCACCGGGATCGAGGTGATCGACGTGCAGCACCGCAACCTGATCAACCTCGCCAACGAGGCCGCCGAGGCCCTGTCCGCCGACCCGTCGCCGGCGCAGGTGCGGTCGCTGGTGCGCGAGCTGCTCAGCTACGCGATCTACCACTTCCGCACCGAAGAACAGCTGATGCAGGAGTACGGCTACGTCGGCGCGGAGTCGGAAAGCCACATCGCACGCCACCGTGACTTCTCGGCCCGCGTGGTCGACGTTCAAGAGAAACTGCAGCGTTGCGAGTACGTCGACACCGGGGAACTGGTGGAATTCCTCGCCGACTGGATCCGCCACCACATCCTCGGCACCGACCAGGACCTCGCGGCGCATATCCTGCGTTGCCGCGCCGAGGCCGCACACCAGGCGGCTACTCCGCTTTCGCCTCGCGACTGAGCAGGTTGGTGACCGCCGCGGCCGGCGCCAGGCCCTGGTACAGCACCCGGTAGGTCTGCTCGGTGATCGGCATCTCGACGCCGAGCGCCGCCGCCTGGGCGCGCACCTCGCGCGCGGTGCCGACGCCCTCGACCTCCTGGCCGATCTCGCGGCGCGCGCTCGCGATGTCGAGTCCGCGCGCCAGTGCCAGGCCCATGCGCCGGTTGCGTGACTGGTCGTCGGTGCAGGTCAGCGCGAGGTCGCCGAGCCCGGCCAGGCCCATGAAGGTGTCCGGACGCCCGCCGAGCGCGCGGCCGAGGCGCATGATCTCGTGCAGGCCGCGGGTGATCAGCGCGGCGCGCGCGTTGGCGCCGAAGCCGAGCCCATCGGAGATCCCGGCGGCGATCGCCATGACGTTCTTGCTCGCGCCGCCGACCTGCACGCCGACCAGGTCGTCGCTGGTGTAGGCGCGGAAGTTCTGCCCGTGCAGGTAGCCGGCGACGCGCTCGCCGTGGATCGCGTCGTCGGCGGCGACCGTGATCGCGGTCGGCAGGCCGCGCGCGACCTCGCCGGCGAAGGTCGGCCCGGAGACCACGGCGCGGCCGCAGTCGGGCAGGCGGGCGGCGGCGACGTCGCTGAGCAGGCCGCCGCTGTGCGGGTCGAAGCCCTTGGTCGCCCAGCTCAGGGTCGCGAGGCCGGGGCGGAGGTCGGCGACGCGGTCGACGACGGCGGCGAACGCGTGGCTTGGGACAACGACCAGTACCTCGTCGGCGTCGCCGACGCACGCGGCGAGGTCGCTGGCGGGCGTCAGCCCGGCGGGCAGCGCGACGCCGGGCAGGTAGTGGCGGTTCTCGCCGTCGCGCTCGAGCGCGTCGACCTCGGCCGGGTCGTGGCCCCACAGCGCGACCCGCGCGCCGTTGCGCGCCAGCTGGATCGCCAGCGCCGTGCCCCAGGAGCCGGCGCCGAGGACCGCGAGACGGGGCGGCGCCGACGACAACTCAGTGCGCGGCGCCGGCGTCGCCCTCGGGCTGCTGCGCGGCGCGGGCCTGGCGCTGCTGCGCGTACAGGGCCTCGAAGTTGACCGGTTGCAGCACGAACTGCGGAAAGCCGCCGCGCGAGACCAGGTCGGAGACGGTCTCGCGGGCGTACGGGAACACGACGTTCGCGGCGCCGATGCTCATGACCGCCTCGGTCTCCTCGTCGCTGAAGCCCTGGACGACGAACAGGCCACCCTGCACGACCTCGACCAGGAACACGGTCTTGCCGTCGTGCTTGGCGTCGACCGTGACCTTGAGCGCGAGCTCGAAGTGGTTGTCGCCGGCACGCTGGATCTGGGTGTTGAGGCCGACGTTGATCTCCGGCGTCCAGTTCTCCTGGAAGATCGCCGGCGAGTTCGGTGCCTCGAACGACAGGTCCTTCGTATAGATGCGTTGCACCAGGAACTGGCGCTGCGGTTCTTGCTGATCGGTCACGGCGATACTCCGACGGGTGGGCGTGTTGCGGCGGCGCGCACGGCGCCTACTTGCGCTGGACCGGCAGGTTGGCGTTCTCCCACGCCAAGATGCCGCCGCGCAGGTTCCTGACGTTGTCGAAACCGCTCTTGCGCAGCGCCTTGCAGGCCGCGCCCGAGCGCGACCCGCTGCGGCACACGGCGACGATCGGGCGGTCGCGGTATTTCTCCAGCTGTTTGACGTTGTTGGCGAAGCCGTTCAACGGGATGTTGATCGCGTTGACGATATGGCCGTCCTTGAACTCGGCGATCGAGCGCACGTCGACGACCACGGCGTCCTCGTGGTTGATCAGCGCGGTGGCGCCGGCCGGGTCGATCGCATGCTTGCCGCCGGGGTCGGCGACCAGGTTCCAGATCAGCGCCGACAGCACGATCAGGAAGGCCGACACCAGCAGCGTGTGGTTGCCGGCGAATTCGATCAGTTGTTCGCTCATGTCTCTACATCCACGCCAGACCCGGGCCTCGAAACGCAGAGACGGGCGGTCCGGTCCCGCCCGTCTCTACACGCAGTCTGTCGGTGCGTCGGCCGCCGGCAGGCGGCGGATCAGTGCTCGTGGGAACAGAACACCTCGCGCATCATGCAGATCAGCCGCAGGGTCCGGTTGTCGCTGACCCGGTAGAAGACCCGATTGGCGTCTTTGCGCGACGTGAGGATACCCTTATCGCGCAGGATCGCAAGGTGCTGGGAGATGTTGCTCTGCGAGGTCCCGACCTGGTCGACGATGTCCTGCACACTGACCTCCTCATCACCGAGCGTGCACAGGATCTTCAGCCGCAGCGGGTGCGACATCGCCTTCAATGACCGCGACGCGCGGTCGATGTCCTCGTCTCCCTCGAGCAGGGAGAGTTCCTGATCAAATTCGTCGTGCATGGAAACTACTTTCTTTTCGTGAAGATTCACTACTACTCACTCCTCCTGAAGTCGGGCTATTAATTAGCCTCTAATCTAATAATAGACCCACATTGGAACAGGAAGTTGTATCGGCCGCCTAGCTTTTTTTCTTCACGTCGGCGCAAAAATCTTTTATGACCCGACGGCCGGCCCGCCGTCCGCCGCTGTCGCAGCTGGTAGAATGGCCCGGTGCGCGCGCCGCTACAGGCGCCGGGACAGGCGCCGGATGCCTGGAGGTTTTCCTGATTTTACAAGAGGTTATTTGGTCGGCAACCGGTTGAGCAGGCATCCGGGCCGAGTCACAATCTGGCGATGAGCAACAGGGTACGTCCAGCAGTTCTCCTCATCTTCGACGGCTGGGGCATGAGCGACAATACCGACCACAACGCCATCGGCGCGGCCGCCAAACCGGTCTGGGACCGGTTGTGGAGCAGCTACCCGCACACGGCGATCGCGACGTCCGGCTCGGCCGTCGGCCTGCCCGGTGGGCAGATGGGCAACTCCGAGGTCGGCCACCTGAATCTCGGTGCCGGGCGCGTCGTCTACCAGGAGTTCACGCGCATCGGGCGCTCGATCCGCACCGGCTCGTTCTTCACCAACCGCACGCTGACCGACGCCGTCGATCTCGCCGTCGAGCGCGGCAGCGCCGTGCACATCCTCGGCCTGCTGTCGCCGGGCGGCGTGCACAGCCACGAGGACCACATCCACGCGATGGCCAGGCTGGCGGTCGAGCGTGGCGCGCCGCAGGTCTACCTGCATGCCTTCCTCGACGGCCGCGACATGCCGCCGAAGAGCGCGGCGCCGTCGCTCGAGAAGATGGACGCGGTGTTCGCCGGGCTCGGCCGCGGCCGCATCGCGACCATCGTCGGCCGTTTCTACGCGATGGACCGCGACCACCGCTGGGACCGCATCAAGTGCGCCTACGAACTGATCACCGAGGGCACGGCCGTGCACTGTGCCGCCAGCGCGGTACAGGCCCTCGAGGATGCCTATGCGCGCGGCGAGAGCGACGAGTTCGTCGCCGCGTCGTGCGTCGGCGAGCCGGTCCGGGTCAACGACGGCGACGTCGTGATCAACATGAACTACCGCTCCGACCGCGCGCGGCAGATCACGCGTGCGTTCATCTTCGACGATTTCGGCAGCTTCGCGCGCAACGTCACGCCGAAGCTGTCGGCGTTCGTGTCGCTGACCGAGTACAGCAAGGACTTCGACATCCCGGTCGCGTACCCGCCGGAGCGTCTCGAGAACACCTTCGGCGAGTACATCGCCAACCTCGGGCTGCACCAGCTGCGCATCGCCGAGACCGAGAAGTACGCCCACGTGACGTTCTTCTTCAACGGCGGCATCGAGGCGCCGAACGAGGGCGAGGAGCGCATCCTGGTACCGTCGCCCAAGGTCGCGACCTATGACCTGCAACCGGAGATGAGCGCGCGCGAGGTCACCGACGAGCTGGTCGCGGCGATCGCCAGCGGCCGTTTCGACGCGATCATCTGCAACTACGCGAACGGCGACATGGTCGGCCATACCGGCAACTACGACGCCGCGGTGCAGGCCATCGAGGTGCTCGACGAGTGCCTCGGCCGGGTCAGCGGCGCGGTGCTAGAGGCCGGCGGCGAACTGCTGATCACCGCCGACCACGGCAACGCCGAGCAGATGATCGACCCCGTGGCGCAGCAGGCGCACACCGCGCACACGACCAACCCGGTACCGCTGATCTACGTCGGCGGACGTGCGTCGGCGCTGATGGACAACGGCGCGCTGTGCGACATCGCGCCGACGCTGCTGCAGATCATGGGGCTCCACCAGCCGGCCGAGATGACCGGCCGCTCACTGCTGCTCGCCGCCGACGCCGACGCCGCCTGACGCGGCAGCGCGCAGCGGCAACGACGACCAATCACCCGCGCGGAGGTGCGATGCGTCTGCCTGCCCTGATCCTCGTTGCCGCCGCCCTGGCCGGGGCGGGCCTGCCGGCATGGGGCGCGTCGGGCGCCGAGGAGCAGCGCGCCGAGCTCGACACGGTGCGCGAGCGGATCAGCGGTCTGCGCGCACAGATGCGCGATACCAGCGGCGAGAAGTCGGCGCTGACCGACCGGCTGCAGAGCGCCGAGCAGCAGATCGGCCGCCTGGCGCGCAAGCTGCGCGTGCTCGACGGCCGCCTGACGCGCCAGCGCCAGCGCCTCGCCAACCTGGATACCGAGCGCCAGGCGCAGCAGCGTGCGCTCGAGGGCCAGCGCGCGGCACTGGTCAGCCAGGTGCGCGCGGCCTACGCGATGGGCCGCCAGGAGCGCCTGAAGATCCTGCTCAACCAGCAGGACCCGGCCACGGTCAGCCGGGTCATGGCCTACTACGACTACCTCGGCAGGGCGCGCGCGCAGAAGATGCAGGTGATCCGCGACCAGCTCACGGCGATCGCCGCGACCGAGCGCGAGATCGGCGCCGAGCAGCGCAAGCTGGCCGCGCTGCGCGACGAGCAGGCCGGCGAACTCGCGGCGCTGGAGCGCTCGCAGGCGCTGCGCCGCGACGTCGTCGCCAAGCTGACCCGCGAACTCAACGACCAGAGCCGCCGCCTCGACCGCCTGCAGAGCGACGAGCGCGAGCTCGAGACCCTGATCAGCGGCATCGAGGAGGCGCTCGCCGACATCCCGGTCGGCGACGCCCAGCAGGTCGCGTTCGCCGGGCGCCGCGGCCAGCTGCCGTGGCCGGCGCGCGGCCGCATCGTCAACCGCTTTGGCGCGCCGCGTCTCGGAAGCCTCGATTGGGACGGTGTTATGATCGCCGCACCCGAAGGACGCGAGGTGCGTGCGGTACACCATGGCCGGGTCGCGTTCGCCGACTGGCTGCGCGGTTTCGGCCTGCTGCTGATCGTCGACCATGGCGACGGCTACATGACCCTGTACGGCCACAACCAGAGCCTGTTCAAGGAAGTCGGCGACTGGGTCGATGTCAATGAACCGGTTGCCCTGGTCGGCAGCAGTGGCGGCCGCGAGCAGGCGGGTGTGTACTTCGGTATCCGCCACCAGGGGCGTGCGGTCGACCCGGCCAAGTGGTGTCGCCGGGCGAACGGCCGAAACGTGGGCTAGCGCGCATCTGCGCCGCGCGCTGCGCCACGACGCGCGGGCCTGCGTCGCTTTCCCGGCCCATTGGCCTATTCTGAGGTTGTTATGAAACAGATTCCCTTCGCGGCCGTGCTCGCCGCTGTCCTGGTCCTCGCCGTGGCGCTGCCCGGCGATCGCAGGCTGCATGCCGAGGCGGCGAACGAGACCGCGAGCGGCCTGCCGCTCGAAGAGCTGCGCGTGTTCGCCGAGGTGTTCGGCCGGGTCAAGAACGACTACGTCGAGCCGGTCGACGACCGCAAGCTGCTCAAGTACGCGATCGAGGGCATGCTCAGCGGCCTCGATCCGCACTCGGCGTATCTCGACGAGGAGGACTACCGCGACGTGCGCGTCGGCACCAGCGGCGAGTTCGGCGGCCTCGGCATCGAGGTCGGCATGGAGAACGGCTTCGTCAAGGTGATCTCGCCGATCGACGACACCCCGGCGCAGCGCGCCGGCGTGCTCGCCGGCGATGTCATCGTCCGCCTCGACGAGAAGCCGGTGAAGGGCATGACGCTCGACGAGGCGGTCAAGCTGATGCGCGGCAAGCCGGGCACCGAGCTGAAGCTGACGATCGTCCGCGACGGCGTCGACAAGCCGCTCGAGATCGTCGTCGTGCGCGACATCATCAAGACCGTCAGCGTCAAGCACCGCATGCTCGATCCGGGCTTCGGCTATGTGCGCCTGTCGCAGTTCCAGGCGCGCACGCCAGAGGACATGCTGACCGGCATCGGCGCCCTGAAGCGCCAGGCCGGCGGTTCGCTGAAGGGCCTGGTGCTCGACCTGCGCAACAATCCCGGCGGCGTGCTCAACGCCGCGGTCGCGATCAGTGACGCGTTCCTTACCGGCGGCACGATCGTCTACACCGAGGGTCGGATCAAGGACTCGCAGCTCAAGTTCAAGGCGGCACCCGATGACGTGCTCGAAGGCGCGCCGATCGTCGTGCTGGTCAACGGCGGTTCGGCATCGGCGTCGGAGATCGTCGCCGGTGCGCTGCAGGACCACAAGCGCGCCGTGATCATGGGCCAGGAGACCTTCGGCAAGGGCTCGGTGCAGACCATCGTGCCGGTCAACGAGCGCACCGCGGTCAAACTGACGACGGCACGCTACTTCACGCCCAACGGCCGCTCGATCCAGGCCGAGGGCATCGTGCCCGACATCGCTCTCGCCAACGTGCGCCTGACGCGCGGTGACGACAGCGCCACCCAGCTCAAGGAGTCCGACCTCGCCGGGCACCTGCAGAACACCGAGAACGGCGACGGCGATGCGACCGGCGACGCCGCCGACGATGCGGCCGGCGACGCCGCCACGGCCGACGACTACGCGCTCAACGAGGCGCTGAATCTGCTCAAGGGCCTGGCGATCCTGCGGCCCGGGGCGGCATGAACCGGCTGCTCGGCCTGATCTGCCTGCTGGCCGCGTGGCCGCTGGCGGCGGCCGAGCCGGCGCGCATCGCGATCATCATCGACGACCTCGGTAACCACCGCACGCTCGGCCACCGCGCGCTGGCGCTGCCCGGCGCCCTGACCTACTCGGTGCTGCCACGGCGCCCGCACAGCGCCGACATCGCGCGGCGCGCCCACGCCGCCGGCAAGGAGGTCATGCTGCACCTGCCGATGCAGACCAGCGACGGCCGGCGCATGGGCGGCGGCGGCCTGTCGCTGAGCATGGACCGCCGCCAGTTCATGTACGCGCTGCGCGACAGCCTGGCCTCGGTGCCGCACGTCGTCGGCGTCAACAACCACATGGGCAGCCTGCTGACCCAGCACCCGGGCGCGATGCGCTGGCTGATGGAGGACCTGGCCTGCTACGACCGCCTGTACTTCGTCGACAGTCGCACCGACGTGCGCACCGTCGCGCGTCGCCAGGCCCGCGCGGCCGGCCTCGCGAACGCCGAGCGCGACGTGTTCCTCGACAATCGGCAGGAGCCGGAGTACATCCGTGGCCAGCTGCATCGCCTGATCGCCGAGGCGCGCCGGCACGGTAGCGCGATCGGCATCGGCCACCCGTATCCGGCGACGCTGGCCGTGCTGGCTGAAGAATTGCCGCGATTGGCCGAACAGGGTATTCAACTGGTGCCGGTCTCGCGACTGGTCGAACGACAAAGGAATGACCGCCTATGGCACGCGTCCTCGTCCCCCTTGCGAACGGCTGCGAAGAACTCGAAGCCGTAACCATCATCGATCTGCTGCGCCGCGCCGGCGTCGAGGTCGTGACCGCCGGCCTCGCCGACGGCCCGGTGACCGCGAGCCGCGGTGTCGTGCTGCTTCCCGACCAGCCGCTCGACGCCGTGCTCGGCGAGGATTTCGACATGATCGTGCTGCCCGGCGGACTGCCGGGCGCCGACCATCTCGACGCCGACCCGCGGATCCATACGCTGCTGCAGCGCATGGCCGAACAGGGCCGCTACACCGCGGCGATCTGCGCCGCGCCGAAGGTGCTGCTGAACGCCGGCCTGCTCGACAACCACAAGGCGACCGCCTACCCCGGCGTCATCGATGCCAGCGACGCGATCGGCGCGCAGCTGCTCGACGACCCGGTGGTCAGCGACGGCAACGTGGTCACGTCGCGCGGCCCGGGCACGGCGATGGATTTCGCGCTGACGTTGATCGAGCGGCTGCTCGGCGCCGAGCAACGCCGCGCCGTCGAACAACCGTTGCTGCGACCGTGACGCGTCGCTGAGGAAACCTGCCATGTCCCGTACCGGCAAAATCGCCCTGATCGTACTGATTCCCGTCGTGCTCTACGGCGTCGCCAAGGGCCTGCTCTACTACCAGGCCAAGAGCACCGTCGACGACATCGTCACCGCCGCGTCGAACCACGCCGATATCCGCTACGCCGACATCGCGACCGACCTGCGCGGCGCGGTCACGGTCAGCCAGATCACTGTGCAGCCGCGCGGCTCGGCGGACACGCTGGGCATCGACACGCTGCGCATCAGCAGCGACGGCCCGCTGTTCTTCTTCGAGAGCGCCAACTGGAAGCCGGGACAGAACGCGCCGCCGTCGCGCCTCGCGTTCGACATCCGCGGCGTCAAGCTGCCGCTGAACGCCGAGATGCTGCGCAAGCCGGTGCCGGTGATGCCGCCGCAGGGCGCGGACGCGAATCCGTGCAGCGCGGGCCTGGAGCTCGATCCGGAGCTGCTGCAACAGATCGGTTTCGCCGAGCTGCACATCGACATCGGCGGCCGCTACCACCTCGACGAGGACCGCCAGACGCTCGACGTCGGCATGGAGTTCGACGTCCACGACATCCAGTCGATGTCGCTCGGCCTGACGCTCGCCGATGTCGATGTCCAGGCGCTCAATGCCGGCGCCCCGCCGGCGCTCAACCTGGATACCTTCAGCGTCAGCATGCGCATTGATCCGGCGTTCGGTCGCCAGTTGCTGAAGACCTGCGCGATCGGCAGCGACCAGCCGGTGCAGGCGTGGAGCGACCACCTCGCCGAGCGCGCGCTGCAGCAGTTCGAGCTGCAGGGCGTGTCGCTCGGCGGCGGCCTGCGCCGCGCGCTGCGCGACTTCTACCGCGATTGGGGTGAGTTCACGATCGAGGCCAGGCCGAGCAACCCGATCGGTCTGCTCAGCCTGATGTTCCTGCCGCCCGACCAGCTGGCACCGGCGCTCGGCCTGCGCATGCGCCTCAACGACCAGCCGATCGCCGATACCAGCTTCGACTGGCAGCAGCCGGACGCGCAGCGCCTCGCCGCGCTGTTGAGTGGCGAGGTCCCCGCCGAGGCGATCGAGCAGCAGCCGGCGGCAGCCAGCCGGATCCTCGTGCGCCGCCAGTACGAGCGCGTCGACGTCGCCGACATCGACGCCTATGTCGATCACAAGGTGCGCGTGAAGCCGCGCGGCCAGCCGATGCGCGAGGGGGTGCTCAAGGGCATCGTGCGCGGCGAGGCCGAGGTCGAGCAGGCGCTGCACGGTGGCAAGTACACGGTCTATGTACCGCTCGCCCAGATCGAGAGCCTGCAGGCGCTGATGCAGCGCCAAATCACCAACTAGATCACCAACTGACGCTGCGCCCGCGGTCCGCCGCGCACCACGGCAGGCGACGCTGCACGCCGCGGCGGCGCGCACGGCGCCCGGTCGCGCCGGGCCCGGCCGGTGGCTTTTCCCGGCATGCGCAGCGCCATCGCCATGGCGCGAGTAGGCCCAGCCGCGGCGGGCGAGAAACCGCAGGCGTCGGATTCACGCAGCGCCGGGC
>JASJCU010000020.1 GCA_030065815.1 Gammaproteobacteria bacterium
CACAGGGCCATGCCCACGCCAACAACCTCAAGGACTCCGGCGTCGACGTGCGCGTCGCGCTGCGTCCCGGGTCGGACTCGGTGACCGCATCCGGCACGCTCTTGACCGTCAGCCCCGACGACTCGGCCTTGGCCGCCGACGCCGACCCGGGACGCAGCGCGACGCGCACGTCGACGCCGGAGTCCTTGAGGTTGTTGGCGTGGGCATGGCCCTGTGAGCCATAGCCGATGACGGCGACCTTCATGCCCTGAATGATCGAGAGGTCGCAGTCTTTGTCGTAATAGATGTTGATCGCCATCGCGAGAGTTCCCTGGTGAATTCGTTGTTCGGTGGAGTGAGGGTGGTCAGATCGACAGGCGTTTGCCGCCGCGGGCGATGCCGAGCGGTCCGGAGCGCACCGTCTCGATGATCAGGTCTGGATCGAGCACGCGGATGAACGCGTCGAGCTTGTGGCTGTCGCCGGTCATCTCGATCGTGTACGAGACGTCGGTCACGTCGATGATGTTGCCGCGGAAGATGTCCGACAGGCGCTTGAGCTCCTCGCGCATCGGCTGGTCGGCGCGCACCTTGATCATCATTAGCTCGCGTTCGATATGCGCGCCTTCCGACAGATCGACGAGCTTGACCACGTCGATCAGCTTGTTCAGCTGCTTCGTGATCTGCTCGATGATCGCCTCGTCGCCGGTCGTGACCAGCGTCATGCGCGACAGCGTCGGGTCTTCGGTCGGCGCAACGGTCAGCGACTCGATATTGTACCCCCGGGCGCTGAACAGGCCGGCGACGCGCGACAGCGCCCCCGCCTCGTTTTCGAGGAGTACCGAGATGATGTGTCGCATCAGGCCAGCTCCCGGTCCGAGGACAGGTGCGGCGACAGGTGCATCTCGTGATGGCCCTTGCCGGCCTCGATCATCGGGTACACGTTCTCGGACGGGTCGACGATGATGTCCATGAACACCACGCGATCCTTCATGCCAAAGGCCTCGCGGTAGGCGGCCTCGAGATCGCCGGGCCTGTCGATGCGCATGCCGACGTGGCCGAAGCTCTCGGCGAGCTTGGTGAAATCGGGCAGCGCATCGACGTATGAGTGCGAATAGCGGCCATCGTAAAAGAACTCCTGCCACTGCCTGACCATGCCCATGTAGCCATTGTTCAGCAGCACGACCTTGACCGGCAGGTCGTACTGTTTGCAGGTCGCGAGCTCCTGGATGCACATCTGGATGCTGGCCTCACCGGTCACGCACGCGACCGTCGCGTCCGGGAACGCCTGCTGCACACCCATCGCGGCCGGCAGACCGAAGCCCATCGTGCCGAGGCCGCCGGAGTTGATCCAGCGGCGCGGCTTCTCGAACGGGTAGAACTGCGCCGCGAACATCTGGTGCTGACCGACGTCCGAGGTCAGGTAGAAGTCGTCGTCCTTGGTGACCTGGTACAGCTTCTCGACCGCATACTGCGGTTTGATGGCGTCACCGTTCTGCTCGTAGCGCAGGCACTCGAGCTTGCGCCAGCCGTTGATGCGCTCCCACCAGGCCTTGATGTTGTCGGCGAGCCGTTCCTTACGCGGGTGCTCGCGCAGCACGCGCAGCATGTCGTCGAGGACGCTGCTGACCTGGCCGACGATCGGCACGTCGACGCGTACCGTCTTCGAGATCGATGCCGGGTCGACATCGACGTGGATGATGCGCGCGTTGGGGCAGAAATGCGCGATCTTGCCGGTCACGCGATCGTCGAAGCGCGCGCCGATGGCGATCAGCACGTCGGTCTCGTGCATCGCCATGTTGGCCTCGTAGGTGCCGTGCATGCCGAGCATACCGATGAACTGCGGATCGCTGGCCGGGTAGGCGCCCAGGCCCATCAGCGTGTTGGTGACCGGGAACCCGGTCTCGCGGACCAATGCGGTCAGCTGTTCGGAGGCATCACCGAGCACCACGCCGCCACCGGTGTAGATCACCGGCCGCTCGGCCTCGAGCATCATGTCGACGGCCTTGCGAATTTGCCCGAGATGGCCCTTTTCGACCGGGTTGTACGAGCGCATCTCGATCGTCTCGGGATAGTGGTACGGGATGCGCACATTCGGGTCGGTGACGTCCTTCGGGATGTCGACGACGACCGGACCGGGCCGACCCGACGACGCGATGTAGAACGCCTTTCTGATCGTGTCGGCGATGTCCTCGACGCGCTTGATCAGGAAGTTGTGCTTGACGCACGGCCGCGTGATGCCGACCGTGTCGACCTCCTGGAAGGCATCGGAGCCGATCACCGGTGTCGGCACCTGGCCGGTCAGGATGACCATCGGGATGGAGTCCATGTACGCGGTCGCGATGCCGGTCACGGCATTGGTCGCGCCCGGGCCCGACGTGACCAACACGACACCGACCTTGCCGGTCGCGCGCGCGTAGCCGTCGGCGGCGTGGGTCGCGGCCTGCTCGTGGCGTACCAGGATGTGGCGCACGTCTTCCTGCCGGAAGATGGCATCGTAAATGTGCAGCACGGCGCCGCCCGGGTAGCCCCAGACGTATTCGACACCCTCGTCTTTCAGTGCCTGAACGACGATCTCGGCACCACTGAGTTCCACCTTGATGACCTCCGAAACCTGGAATAACCTCGTCGCCGTCACGTTACGCACACGCGCGGGAGCAGGCTCTATAGGAACAGGCCAAACTACTAATATTGGCCATTAAGGTCAATAGCCGACCGGCCGAAAACCTCAACAAGCCGCCAAGGACCTAACCATGTCGCCGAGAAACCTGTTGCCATTGCTGATCCTCGTCGCCGCCCCGGCGCTCGCCGCCAAGGGCTACCACCTGTGGTACGACGAGAACGGCCAGGCCGTGTATTCGCAGTTCGCCCCCGGCGAGGGCCGCGAGAGCCGGATCATCCAGGGACCGCCGCCGCCTGCCGAGCCGCCCGAGGTGGCACAGCAGCGCCTGCAGGAGCAGTTGCAGCAGTTCGAGGACAACCGCGAAGACGAACAGCTGGCCGCCGAAAAGACCGCGACTGCCGCGGCCGAGGCCGGCGTCAAGCGCCAGCGCTGCGACGCGGCACGCAAGAACCTGACGCTGCTCAACGGCCCGGCCCGACAGCTGTTCCAGACCGCCGACGGCATCCGCCGCCTGACCCCGGAAGAGCGCCAGGCCAAGCGCGACGAGATGCAGAAGATCATCGATACGGACTGCAAGTAATCCGCGCACCGAGTCTCGGGACGCAAAGCCCTCGAAGACGCAAAGGACGCAAAGGCCCTTGTTGCGTTGAACGACGGTACGCGGCGCCGTGACGGCGGGTGACCCACTAGCAGGCAGAGATGACGCAGCAATCACTTGGATTTCTTTGCGATCTTCGCGCCTTTGCGTCCTGAGTCTCGGCGCCCGAACTACACGGGCTCCGATCCGGCCGCAGTTCCCCCCGGCAACGCGGCGATCTCCTCGCCCACCTCCGGCTGCGGCAGCTCGACCGCGTCGATGTCGTGGAAGCGCGCGGTGATCTTCTTTGCCGACGTGTTGACCTGCGCGACGTCGTCGTGGGCCTGGCGGATATGCGTCGCCAGCCGGTCCATGCGCTGCTGAAACCGCCCGAAATCGGCCGACAGCTTGCGCAGGTGGTCCTGGATGATGTGCACCTGCTTGCGCGTCGCGTCGTCCTTGAGCACCGCCCTCGCGGTCGTCAGCACGGCCATCAGCGTGGTCGGCGAGACCAGCCATACGCGCGCCCGCTGCGCCTCGTCGACCAGCTCGGGGAAATGCGCGTGGATCTCGGCGAAGATCGCCTCGGCCGGCAGGAACATCACGGCGCCGTCGGCGGTCTCGCCCGGTACCAGGTATTTTTCGGCGATATCGCGGATATGCCGGCGGATGTCGTGGCGGAACTGGCGCGCCGCGCGCGCCCGGTCGGTCTCGGACAGCTCGCCGTCGCTCATCTGCCGGAAGCTCTCGAGCGGGAACTTGGCGTCGATCGGCACGTTGCCGGTCGGCTCCGGCAGCGTCAACAGGCAATCCACGCGGGTGCCGGTGCTCAGCGTGTGCTGCAGCGCGAAGCTGTCCTCGGGCATGATGTTGCGCACCAGGCCGGCCAGCTGTACCTCGCCGAACGCACCGCGTGAGCGCTTGTCGGTCAGCACCTGCTGCAGGCTGACGACATTGCTCGACAGCTCGGTGATGCGTTTCTGCGCCTCGTCGATACGGCTGAGGTGCTCGAGCACGCGGACGAAGGTCTCGGTGGTCTTCTCGAAGCCCTCGGCGAGGCGCTTCTCGACCTGGCCGCTGATCTCCTGCAGACGACCGTCGGTGGTCCGTGTCAGGCCCTCGACACGCTTGCCGAGCTCCTCGGACGACAGCCGGAACGCGTCGCTGACCTGCCGCGCCATCGCCGTCATGCCGCTGGTCAACGCCTCCTGCTGGCCCTTGAGGGCCTCGCGCTGGTGTTGCTCGGCGGCCGCGCGATGGCCGGTCAGCGCCGCCTCCAGCGCGGCCCTGAGTTCCGTCGACTCGCGCTGCTGCGCCAGCCGACCGCCGGCGAGGCTGTCGGCGACCGCGCGCCGCTGCGTCTCGAGGCGCTCGCCGAGCTCGGCCTTGAGCCCCGCCGAGTCCTCGAGGACCTGGCGCTGCAGCCCCGCCAGGCGCTGGTCGACCAGGTCCTGCAGGCGCATCAGGCCGGCGTTCAACGACTCCTGCACATGCTGCCGGCTGTCGGCGATATCGTCGCCGAGGTCGTCGCGGATCTCGCGCAACACCGCGCGCTGATCGCCGAGGCGCTCGCGCAGCTGGCGCCGCAGGCCGGCGACGTAGAGCCACAGGCCCGCTAGCAACAGCACGCACAGGGTCAGCAGCAACGGCTCGGCCAGGCCCAGGTCGCGGTCGATGACTGCGAAAAAATTTTCAGCCCTTTCCATGCGTTAGGCGGTAAACTGCGCAACCCGATTTAACTGATCAAGCTAGCACAGATCGACGATGCGTGTATTCCTCCAGGCCCTGGGCTGCCGCCTCAACGAGGCCGAGATCGAGACGTGGTCGCGGGACTGCCGGGCGCGCGGCTACCGCCTCGCCGACGCCGCGGAGCGCGCCGACCTCGTCGTCATCAACACCTGTGCCGTAACCACCGAGTCGGTGCGCAAGTCGCGCCAGCTGATCCGCCGTGCCCAGCGCGCCAACCCGCACGCCAAGCTGGTCGTCAGCGGCTGTTACGCATCGCTGCCGGCCGACCGCGACGGCGAGCAGCTCGGCGCCGAGCTGGGTGTCGACCTGGTCGTACCGAACAGCGACAAGGACCGCCTGATCGGCATCGCCGCCGAGCGCCTCGATCTGCCGGTGATGCCAGAGCTGGCGACCGAACCGGGCGAGAACGCGCTGCTCGCACGCGGACGCCACCGCGCGTTCGTCAAGGTGCAGGACGGCTGCCGTTACCGCTGCGCGTTCTGCGTCGTGACCCAGGCACGCGGCGACGAGCGCAGCCGGCCGGTCGCCGACGTCGTCGACGAGGTCCGCCGCCTGCACGCCGATGGCGTCAACGAGGTCGTACTGGCCGGCGTGCACCTCGGCGGCTACGGCAGCGAGCGCGCCAGCGACCTGCGGTCACTGATCACGGCCGTGCTCGCCGATACCGACATGCCGCGTGTACGGCTCGGCTCGCTCGAACCCTGGGAGCTGCCCGACGGCTTCTGGAGGCTGTTCGACAACCCACGGCTGATGCCGCACCTGCACCTGCCGATCCAGAGCGGCGCCGACAGCGTGCTGCGGCGCATGTCGCGGCGCTGCCGCAGCGCCGAATTCCGTGCCCTGGTCGACGCGGCGCGCGCGACGGTCGCCGACTTCAACGTCACGACCGACATCATCGTGGGCTTCCCCGGCGAGAGCGACGCCGAGTGGGCCGAGACCATGGCGTTCGCCGACGACCTGGCGTTCGGCCACGTCCACGTCTTCGCCTATTCGCCGCGCAGCGGCACCAAGGCCGCCGCCATGCCCGGGCAGGTCGACCGCGAGGTCAAGCGCGCACGCAGCCGGCAGCTGCACACGCTGGCCGCGCACAGCCGCCGTGCCGTGCTGTCGGGATTCGTCGACCGGACATTCGATGTGCTCGTCGAGCAACGGCTCGACAACGGCCAGTGGTCGGGCTACACACCCAATTTCCTACGCGTCGAGTTGACCGCCGACAGCGTCGACGCCGCCGCGAACCGGGTCGTCACGGTTCACACGACGGCTGTCAGCGACGACGGCGGGCGCCTGCTCGCAATGCCCGCCTGACCACGCCGTGTGTTCGCTCAGCGCGCCAGGAAGGTCCGGATAGCGGTCCAGTAGGCCGGGTGCCCGGAGATGCCGTTGTGACCGCTGCCGTGGATCTCGACGCGGTTGACGAGCTCCGCCGGCAGCGCGTCGGCGAGCCGCTGCGCATGCTCGGGCGGGATCAGCCCGTCGTTCTGCGCGACCAGCAGAAGTACCGGCGCGGCCACGTCGGCGGCGTAGGCGACGCTCTCGTAGCGGTCCTTGAGCATCAGCCGCACCGGGTAGACCGGGTAGTGACGCTCGGCCAGCGCCAGCACGCTGTCGTGCGGCGTCACCAGCACCAGCCGGTGCACCGGCCGCTGGCTGGCGAGGTAGACGGCGATGCCACTGCCGAGGCTGCGCCCGACCACGGCGATGCGGGCGTGGCGCTCGGCCAGCCGATCGAACAGGGCCAGCGCGTCGGCGAACAACGCCGCCTCACTCGGACTGCCACTGCTGCCGCCGTAGCCGCGGTAGTTGACCAGGTAGGCCGTGGCATCCGGCAGATGCTGCCGAAAGTCGCCGGCGTTGTAGTAGACGTCTTCGGCATTGCCGCCGAAATACAGCACCGCGGCTTCCGGCTCGGACCCAACGACGGTCCAGACCTTGAGCTGCGCGCCGTCGACGTCGACCCATTCGACCGGTACGTCTCGCGACGGGTTCTCGCCGACCGGCATGTACAGAAACGCGCGCTGCGCGAGATACAGCACGGCGCCGAAGCCGACGTAGGTGAGCACGGCGATCTTCAGCGCCCAGAGCATACGGTCACGCATGTCCGCAGCGGGTCATCAGCGACACGCTCAGTCGAAATCGACCCATACCGGGCAATGGTCGGACGGCTTGTCCATCGCGCGGATGTCGTACGCGATGCCGGCACCGCTGACCCGCTGCTGCAGCGCCGTGGTCGCCAGCAGCAGGTCGATACGCAGCCCGCGCTTGGGTTCGCGCTCGAAACCGCGGCTGCGGTAGTCGAACCAGCTGAAACGGTCGTCGACCTCCGGATTGCGCACCCGGAACGTGTCGGCCAGGCCCCAGTCCATCAGGCGCGCCAGCCACTCGCGCTCCTCGGGCAGGAAGCTGCACTTGCCACTCTTCAGCCAGCGCTTGGCGTTGTCGGCACCGATCCCGATATCCAGGTCGAGCGGCGCGACATTCATGTCGCCGATCACCATCAGGTTCTGGTCCGGCGCGTAGCGCTCGGCGAGCATCGCGTTGAGCTCGGCATAGAAGCGCTCCTTGTGCGGAAACTTGACCGGGTGATCGCGACTCTCGCCCTGCGGGAAGTAGCCGTTCAACACCGTCAGCGACTGCTCGCCGAACGGGTAGGTCGCGGCGATAAGGCGTCGCTGCGACTCGCCGTCGTCGCCGGGCAGGCCATAGTCCACGGCCAGCGGCGGCGCCTTGGACAACAGCGCGACGCCGTAGTGGCCCTTCTGGCCATAGAACGCGACGTGATAGCCGAGACCCTCGATCAGCGCGCGCGGGAAGTCCGGGTCCTGCACCTTGGTCTCCTGCAGGCCGATGACGTCGGGGTCGTAGCGGTCACGCAGGGCCTCGAGCTGGTGCGGACGGGCACGGATGCCGTTTATGTTGAACGAGACGACGCGTGTCATGTCGCGTGGGTTCCTGTGATTTCGAGGGTTTCGTCGCTGCCGCGCGTCTCGCCGTGGCGGTACGCCCTGCCCCAGGGCAGCGCCAGGTGCGCGGCGAGCTGTGCCGCGTCGTCGGGGCGGCGCCCGGCAAGGCGTTCGCCGTGCCCCAGGCGTCGCAGCGCCAGCACCATGCCGTTGGCGTAACCGCGGTTGTACCAGAGCTGCTGGTCGCCGGGCGTGTCCAGGAAACCGGCGCTGTCGTCTCTGAGCCGGTCGACCAGGTCGAGCAGCTGGGTCAGCAGCGCGTCCGGCAGCGCGGCGGGTGTCTCGCTCATAGTAAACTGTGCGCAGCGGCGTTGGCGCGACAGCCTAGCAGCTGACCCGCACACGAACCACCCACCGAGCCACGGCGCAGAAGGGAGCCGATGAGCACTGCGAGACTCAAGGACATCGGCGGCCTGCGCATCGTACTGATTGTGCTGAGCCTGCTCAGTCTGCCGATGGTGCTGTTCGCCGACATGGAACCCGAAGGCATCGGCGTTTTGACCGCCTACATCATCCCGTCCGTGATCGTGCTCTTCTTCTTCGTACTGATGCTCGATGCACTGATGAACCGGGTGTTCATGATCGAGCAGCCGCCGGAGGTTCAGTCAGTCAAACGCCTGCGCATGTGGCTGGATCTGGCGACGGGCGGCGCCTTGCTGCTAGTCTGGGGCACTTTCTTCCGCACCCTGCTGCAGCCGTAACGCGCAGACTCAGCCTGCTTCGAGGCTCATCACGTTGACGTGGCGTACGTCCTTGCCGGTGACCGAGTAGATCAGGTTGCGCGCGATGCTGAACGCATGATCGGCGACCCGCTCCATGGTCTTGACACCGAGTGTCGCCTCGATGACCCAGCGGATATTGCGCGGGTCTTCCATGATGAAGGTCGCGAGCCGGCGCAACGCCGCCTTGAACCGCTCCTCGATCTCCTTGCTGTCCAACGCGACCTGGACCGCGAGTCCGACGTCCTCCGACTCCAACGCATCGAGCGCGCGCCGCAGCAGCGCCACGGCCATTTCGGACATGCGCGCGACGTCGTCGAGGATCGCGCATTCGCGCACGGTCGGCTGGTAGTCGTAGAGCCCCTCGGCGATGTCGGCGAGCCGAACCGCCTCGCCGCCGATGCGCTCGAGATCGTAGACCGCGCGCGACAGCGTCAGCACGAAGCGCAGGTCGCGTGCGACCGGCTGGTGGATCGCGTACAGGCCGGCATTGGCCTGCAGCGCGTCGATATCGAGGTCGCGCACCCGGCGGTGGTCATGGATGACCTTGCGCGCCTTCGCGACATCGCAGGTCGACAGTGCGTCGGCGGCGAGCACGACCTGGTCGATGACCCGCCGCCCCATCTCGAGGACCAGCGTGCGAAACTTGCCGAGGTCGCCGTCGAAGCGCGACAGTGTATGGCCTCCGCTCACACTCATCGGGTCTTGCCGCGTCACCGGATCGGCCCGGTTGGCGGGATCAGCCGAAACGACCCGTGATGTAGTCCTCGGTCAGCTTGTGGCTCGGGTTGGTGAAGATCTGCGTCGTCTCGCCGACCTCGACGAGGTGGCCGAGGTGGAAGTACGCGGTACGCTGCGACACGCGCGCCGCCTGCTGCATCGAGTGCGTGACGATCGCGATCGTGTAGTTCTCGCGCAGCTCGTCGATCAGCTCCTCGACCTTGGCCGTCGCGATCGGGTCGAGCGCCGAACACGGCTCATCCATCAGGATCACCTCGGGCTCGACCGCGATGGTGCGCGCGATGCAAAGTCGCTGCTGCTGACCGCCGGAAAGCCCGGTGCCCGGCTGGTCCAGCCGGTCCTTGACCTCTTCCCACAGGCCTGCCTTGGTCAGGCTGCGTTCGACGACCTCGTCGAGGTCGGCGCGGCCGGTCGCCAGCCCATGGATGCGCGGCCCGTAGGCGATGTTGTCGTAGATCGACTTCGGAAACGGGTTCGGCTTCTGGAACACCATGCCGACCTGCGCGCGCAAAGGCACGACGTCGAGTCTCTTGTCGTAGATATCCTGGTCGTCGAGCTTGATCTCGCCGGTCACGCGACAGATTTCTATCGTGTCGTTCATCCGGTTGAGGCAGCGCAGGAAGGTCGATTTGCCGCAGCCCGACGGGCCGATCATCGCGATCACCTCGTTCTCGGCGATATCGAGGTCGACGTGCTTGATCGCGTGCTTGTCGCCGTAGTAGACGTTGACGTCGCTACAGGTCATGCGCGGATCGCCGACGCGGACGTTGCCGACGGTCCTGAAATCGTCGTCCAGCGGACGTGAACCTGCGTCGCTGGTCGCACCGATTTCCGGTACGTCGACATCGGCCGCGGCAGTGTTGGCAGTCGTCATGGTCTGTTCCTCTTCATCCACCGTTGTCACCACCGGCGCTCGAAGCGTCGCCGCATGATAACCGCGATGGTGTTCATGGCAATCAGGAAGCCCAGCAGTACGATGATCGCCGCCGAAGTGCGCTCGACGAAAGCGCGCTCGGGGCTGTCGGCCCACAGGTAGACCTGCACCGGCAGCACCGTGGCCGGATCCATCGGCCCGCCCGGGATATCGACGATGAACGCGACCATGCCGATCATCAGCAGCGGTGCGGTCTCGCCCAGCGCCTGGGCCATGCCGATGATCGTACCGGTCAGCATGCCCGGCATCGCCAGCGGCACGACGTGGTGAAAAACGGTTTGCATCCTCGATGCGCCGACGCCGAGCGCGGCCTCGCGGATCGACGGCGGCACCGACTTGAGCGCCGCGCGCGACGCGATGATGATCGTCGGCAGCGTCATCAGTGTCAGCACCAGGCCGCCGACCAGCGGCGCCGAGCGCGGCAGCCCGAACAGGTTGATGAACATCGCCAGGCCGAGCAGGCCGAACACGATCGACGGCACCGCCGCGAGGTTGTTGATGTTGACTTCGATCAGGTCGGTCCAGCGATTCTTCGGCGCGAACTCCTCGAGGTACACGGCCGCCGCGACGCCGATCGGAAACGACAGCAGCAGCGTCACCAGCAGCGTGTAGAACGAGCCGGCGACGGCACCGCCGATGCCGGCGAGCTCGGGCTCGCGCGAATCGCCGTTGGTGAAGAAACCGGTATTGAACTTGGACTTGATCAGGCCCTGCTCGTCGAGCCGGTCGACCCAGCCGATCACCTTGTCGTTGACGCGGCGATCCGCCGGCGGCGCATTGCGATCGATGTGTCCCTTGACCAGCATGTCGATGTCGTCGTCGACCAGCAGGTCGACGCTGACGCGTTGGCCGATCAGCGCCGGGTCGGCACGCACCATGTCCAGCAGCTGGTAGGGTGCGCCGCTGCTCAGGATCTTGTTCAGCGCGCGCTTGTCGCGGCGCCCACTGACCTCGGGGAACAGCTCCTTCAATGGTTCGCGCACGATCTTGCGAAAATTGGCACGCGCGATCGCCTGCATGTCGCGGGTTCCCTGCGGGTCGATGATCGCCGGGTCGAGGTAGACCTCGAGCTCGACATGCGTCTGCACGAAGGCCGTGTAGCCCTTGCCGACGATGTCGAGGAACAGCACCGATACGAAGACCAGGCCGAGGATGACCGCGCCGAGACCGACGCGGCGGAACCGCGCCTCGCGTGCGTAGCGCTTCTTCAATGACGCATTGACGACGTCGATCGCGCGTTTCCGGGTGGTTTGCGAATCAGCCATGTCAGATTACTCGTACTGCTCGCGGTACTTGCGCACGATGTGCAGGGCCACGATGTTCAAACCCAGGGTGACGACGAACAGCAGCAGTCCGAGCGCGAACGCGGCCAGCGTCTTGGCGCTGTCGAATTCCTGGTCGCCGACCAGCAGCGTGACGATCTGCACGGTAACCGTGGTCACGCTGTCCAGCGGGTTCGCGGTCAGGTTTGCACTCAGGCCGGCGGCCATGACGACGATCATTGTTTCGCCGATGGCGCGCGACGCCGCGAGCAGAATGCCGCCCATGATACCGGGCAGCGCCGCCGGCAGGATCACCTGGCGGATCGTCTCCGAGCGCGTGGCGCCGAGCGCGTACGCCGCATCGCGCAGCGACTGCGGCACTGCGTTGATCACGTCGTCCGACAGCGACGACACGAACGGGATGATCATCACGCCCATGACCAGGCCGGCGGCCAGCGCGCTCTCGGACGACACCGACAGGCCCAGACTCTCACCGGCGACGCGGATCGCCGGTGCCAGTGTCAGCGCCGCGAAGAAGCCGTAGACGACGGTCGGCACGCCGGCCAGTACCTCGAGCACGGGCTTGGCGTAGGAGCGCAGCCTCGGGCTCGCATAGTCGGCCAAATAGATCGCCGACATCAGGCCGATCGGCACAGCGACCAGCAGCGCGATGAACGAGATCAGCAGGGTGCCGGCGAACAGCGGCACCGCGCCGAATGCCCCGCTGGCGCCGACCTGGTCGGCGCGCAGCGCGACCTGCGGGCTCCATTCGAGACCGAACAGGAAGTCGGCCAACGGAATCTTCTGGAAGAAACGGAAGGATTCGAACAGCACCGACAGCACGATGCCGACGGTTGTGAATATCGCGATCATCGAGCTGACGATCAGCAGCATGCTGACGATCCACTCGACGCGGTTGCGCGCGCGCATCTTCGGGCCGACCGCGCGCCAGGCCAGCGAGCCGGCGCCGAGCGCGACGCTGAGAACGACGACCGCCAGCGCCAGCTTGCCGATGCCGCGCAGCTCGTTCATGTGGTCGGCGGCGCGCCGCAGCGTATCGTCGATCTCGCCGGCCACGATATTGCCGTTGGCGAGGTTGGTGATGTCGTTGACGACCAGGCCGAGCTGCGCCGGCGGCAGCGCCTTGGTCTCCGCCGGCAGCGCCTCGACGACCATCGCCGTGATCACCGAGCCCTCGAAGAACAGCCACAGTCCGGCCACCAGCAGTGCCGGCAGCCCGGCCCACAACGCGGTGTAGAACCCGTAATAGGCCGGCAGCGAATGCAGGTCGCGGACCTTGCTGCGCCCGCCGACGGTGAGCAGCGAACGACGCCGGCCGAAGTGGAAGGCCAGCGCCATGACGCCGAGCAGGACGAGTATCAGGACCGAGGTCTGCATGCGGGGTTCCGGTTTCCTTGTGTCATGGGACCGACGGCACCCGAAGGTGCCGCCGATCGCTTCCGTCAACGCTGCTCAGACCGCCTGCTCACAGCGCACCCATCGGGGTCAGCGCGGTGGCATCATAGTGGAACTGTTCACGTTCGGCCTCGGGCATCGGGATCAGGCCCTTCTCGGTCAGGTAGCCCTCTTCGCCGAAGGCCTTGTCCGCCGTGAACTCGGCCAGGTATTCCTTGATCCCCGGGACCGCACCGATGTGCGCCTTCTTCGCGTAGAAGTACAGCGGACGCGATACCGGGTAGGCGCCCTCGGCGATGTTGTCGAAGGTCGGCTCCTTGCCGTCGACGATCGCGCCGTGGATCTTGTCGGCGTTCTGGTCGAGGAACGAGAAACCGAAGATGCCGACGGCGGCCGGGTTGGCTTCGAGCTTCTGCACGATCAGGTTGTCGTTCTCACCGGCCTCGATGAACGCGCCGTCCTCACGGATGCCGTGGGCGACCGCCTGGAAGACCTTCTTGCCCTTCTTGTTGTAGGCGCTCTCGGGGATGCCGAGCTTGGCCATCAGGGCCTTGATCTCGGCCTCGTCTTTCGACCCGCGCAGCGTCTTCAGGTCGTCGAAATTCTTGGCCCCACCCTCCATGGCCAGCTCGACGAAGGCGTCGCGGGTACCCGAGGTCGGCGGCGGTCCGAGGACCTCGATCTTGGTCGCCGGCAGGGCCGGGTTTACGTCCTTCCAGGTCTGGTGGGGGTTGTCGATCAGCTTGCCGTCACTGCCCGGGACCTTCTTCGCGAGCGCCAGGAAGATGTCCTTGCGGGTCAGCGACAGCGGCGCCGTGGCCTTCGACTGGCCGAGCACGATGCCGTCATAGCCGACCTTGACCTCGATGACGTCCTTGACGCCGTTCTTCGCACACAGCTCCTGCTCGGACTTCTTGATCCGGCGCGAGGCATTGGTGATGTCCGGGTGCTCGACGCCGACGCCGGCGCAGAACAGCTTCAGACCGCCGCCCGAGCCGGTCGATTCGACCTTCGGCGTCTTGAACTGGGTCGTCCTGCCGAACTGTTCGGCGACCACAGTCGCAAATGGGTACACCGTCGACGAACCGACGATGCTGATGTAATCACGGGCAGCGGCCGCGTGCGCGGCGCCCGATACCGTTGCGGCAGACAGCGCCGCGATCACCAGGGTCTTTTTAATCACGTATGAGCCTCCACTGGGCGGTTTTGGGGTGTCTCACGGCCACCGGATCGATGTGGCGCGACGGGACGGAGAACTTCAGCGAATCCTTAAATTCGCTGCGTATTCTCAGGCGGCTTTGTGACAGTTTCGTGACGCGACAAAATCGATTCGATGACCCCGGGTCCGCAGGCCGGATGGCATGCTCCATTGCCCGTTTTCTAGGCTGAATCCCAAACCTTCCGCCAGTAGATTGTCTGCGCCGCTGGAGATTTACCGGCGCTTGCTTGCTTCGGGTCAAATAAACGGCTGGCCGGCGGCCGTCACAGCCCCGCGGCCGTCGCCTGCAGCACGGCCGCCGGGTCGGCACCGGCGGCGATCGCCTGGGCGGCGATGTCGCCGCTGCAGCCGAGCGCGCGCTGGTGCGCTTCGCGTTGGCCGAGCGCGATCAGCGCCGAACGCACGACCTGGGTGGCACCGCGCCCGCCGTGTTGGCGAATCAGCCGAAAGGCGACGCTCTCGATGCACTGCCCGGCGTCGGCCGCGGCAAGGAAGTGCACGACCAGGGGATCCGCTGCGGCGACGCCGCGCGCCGGCCCGCCGAGCACGGCAAGCGCGAGCAGCAACTGGATGAATCTGTATCGTGCCAAGACCGTGCAGCCCCCGAATGGCATTCAGTGGTCTGGTCCATGCGGACCAGCGAATTACCCACGCAAATCTCGAACCAACGAGAATTTTCGAGATAAATCGGCGAGTTGGCACAGGCGCCGCTGGCAAATGACAAAAAAACTGACAGCGAATTCGATCGAGTCGGGTTGTTGTTTTCGTGGCCCGGGCGGGATTATAAGTCACATTCGCCGCGCCGTGCACTGGCCCGCCGTCACGCCGGGCGGCCGAGCCAGAACCCGCGTCCGCCGTCGATACCGAGCCGCTGCAGTGCCTGCCAGTCCTCCTCCGACTCGACCGACTCGGCGATCACGCGCATGTCGAGACTGTGGGCGATGTCGGCGATCGTGCGCAGGAAGAAGCGGTTGTCGTCGTGGCGGTGCAGGTCGCGGACGAAGCTGCCGTCGACCTTCAGGTAGTCGAGCCTGGCCGTGCGCAGGTACGCGAACGACGAAAAACCGCGGCCGAAATGGTCGAGCGCGAACTCGACGCCGAGCGGTCGCAGACGACCGGTCCAGTCCGCCAGCCTGTCGAGCTGCAGGGCGGCGCCGTACTCCGGCAGCTCCAGCACCAGGCGCCGGGCCGCGTCGCGCTGTGCGGCCAGGTAATCGACCAGCCAGTCGAGCAGGCCGGCGGCGGCCAGGCTCGCCGGGCTGATGTTGACGGCCACGCTCGACGCGAAGTCGCCGTCGGCGATGCCGGCGACGACACGCTCGATCACGGCCCGGTCGACATCCGCGGCCAGGCCGGCATTCTCGGCCATCGGCAGCAGCACCGCGGCGGCGATGTCCTGGCCCGGCGCGTCCGGATCGGGGATACGCACGAACACCTCGTGGTGCAGCAGCGCGGCGTCGGCGCAGCCCAGCACCGGTTGCCGTAGCAGGCGCAGATCCCCGCGGCCCAGGGCCTGCTCGATCAGCTTGCGCCACGCACTGCCACTGCGCACGGCGCGGTCGGCCGCGTCGCATTGGCGCACGACGACACTGTTCGCGCCGGAACGCTGTGCCTCGCGCAGCGCGACGTCGGCGTCGGCCAGCCAGCTCGACGCATCCATGCCGCAGAACACGCTGCCACCGACATGCGCGACGTCCGGCGACGGCAGCCCGAGCCGGCCGTACAACGCGGCGACCGCGGCAGCCACGTCCTCGGCCAGGCGCTGCAGGCGCGGCGCGTCGACATTCTCGACCAGCACGGCGAAGTCAGCGCCCGACAGGTGTGCCGGCGTCGCCGCCGGCAGCGCCGTCAGCGCGTCGCTGAGGGCGCGGGCGGTCTCGGCCAGCAGGCGATCACCCGCCGGGTAGCCGTGCGCCTGGTTGTAGGCCTTGAAGTCGCGCAGCTGCAGCAGCAGCAGGCCGCCGCCCGCGAGCAGCTCGCGATCGGCAACGCGATGGTCGAGGACGTCCATGAACTGGCGCCGGTTGGCCAGGCCGGTCACCGGGTCCTGGTAGGCCTGGCGGCGCAGTTCGGCGGCCAGCGTCTCGGCGTCGTCGAGCATCCGCGACACCCGCGCCGACAGGCCGTTCATCGCCTCGACGACGCGCCGCAGCTCGAGCGTCAGCGGTCGTTTGCGCACGACCGGGAATTCGCGACGGCAGATCGCCGCCGCCTGTGCCTCGACGTCGCGCAGCGGGCGCAGCAACACCCGCAGGCCTAGCATGCCGACGAGGATCGCCAGCAGCGCGGCGATCGCGAACAGGTGCAGCATCTGCTCGGCGGTCTGCCACAGCTGGCGGTAGGCCAGCCCGGGATGGCTGACGACGACGACCCGGCCGACCTGGCGCCAGCCGGCCATCATCGTCGCCGAGCGCCGCGGCGGCTGCAGCGTGAAGACGCGCTGGAACCACGCCGGCACATCGTCCAGCCGCAGCTCGACCGAGCGCTCCAGCCACGGCGCGCCTTGCAGGTCCTCGAAGCGGATCAGCAGGTAGTCGCCGCGGTGGAACATCGCGTTGACCATCGCGGTCACCATCGCCTGGTCGCCGCTGTCGACGTGCGCCGTCGCCGACAGGCCGAGCGACGTCGCGGCATCCTGCGCGTGCGACGCGAGCTGGCTGTCGAGGTAGGCGCGGGCGTTCTGTACGCTGATCGCCAGCGTGCCGACGAACAGTACGCCGACCAGCACGACGATCAGGATCATCAGTTGTCGCGCCAGCGTCATCCGCAAACCACCTTCACTGCTGCACGGCCATCTGCTGCATCAGGCGCCGCTGAAAGGCCTGCCAACGCGACAGGCGATCGGCGCCACCGACCTTCTTGCCGGTATTGTTGTTGACCGCGAGCCACAGATCCGCACCGTTGAAACTGTACACCGGCACGAGGTCGGTGCGCGCGCCGGCCGGCTGGATCTCGCCGGTGAGATTGTCGAGAATCAGTGGTTCGGCGTCGGCAGTCGGGTAGTAGGCGAGCACCATGTGCGCCTCGTTGAGGGTCAGCGACTTGACGTAGGTGATGCGCAGCCGATCCTCGTCGACACCCATCGTGATCAACGTGAAGTACTTCGAGATCGCGTAGTCTTCGCAATCCGCCGAGTTGACGCCGAGCACCTCGTACGGCGTCGCCCAGTAGTCCTTCTGGTCCCACAGCGCATAGTCCGAATCGTAGTTGACGCGGTTGAAGAAGCCGTTGACGCGCTCGAGCTTGGCACGCTCAGCGAGACCGGGCGCACTGTCGACCAGGCGCTGCAATGCGACGACCCGGGCGCGTGCGTCACTGCCGTAGCGCTGCTCCATCCAGTTCAGCAGCGCGTCGCTGAACGCCAGTCCGGTCGCCAGGCTGCCGTTGACCAGCCAGGCCAGCAGCAGCGCCGCGAGCAGCAGGCGAAACGCCTCGAAGGCGTGGGACAATGGCAGGCAGCGAAGCGCGAACATCGGGGCCAGGGAACACACAAGTCGTTGACGCAGACCCTAAAATTGGCGGCGCGACGCGGCGAAACTTGATCCGTGGCACTGCGCCGCGGCGGCCGCTAAAATCGCCGCTTTGACCGCCTCCACGGACCATCATGCGCACTTCCGACTTCCCCCTGCAGACCCTCAAAGAGGTCCCCGCCGACGCCGAGATCGCCAGCCACCGCCTGATGCTACGCGCCGGGCTGATCCGCAAGCTGGCGGCGGGCCTGTACACCTGGCTGCCGCTGGGCCTGCGGGTGCTGCGCAAGGTCGAAAACATCGTCCGCGAGGAGATGGACCGTGGCGGCGCGCTCGAGGTGCTGATGCCGGCCGTGCAGCCGGCCGAGCTGTGGCAGGAATCGGGGCGCTGGGAGGAGTACGGCGCCGAGCTGCTGCGCCTCCGCGACCGCCACCAGCGCGAGTTCTGCTTCGGTCCGACCCACGAGGAGATCATCACCGACCTGGCGCGCAGCGAGCTGCGCAGCTACCGCCAGCTGCCGATCAACTTCTACCAGGTCCAGACCAAGTTCCGCGACGAGATCCGCCCGCGCTTCGGCGTCATGCGGGCGCGCGAGTTCCTGATGAAGGACGCGTACTCGTTCCACGTCGACCAGGACTCGCTGCAGCAGACCTACGACCGCATGCATGACACCTACAGCCGCATCTTCACGCGCTGCGGCCTCGACTTCCGCCCGGTCGCCGCCGATACCGGCAGCATCGGCGGCAGCGGTTCGCACGAGTTCCACGTGCTCGCCGACTCCGGCGAGGACGCGATCGCGTTCTCGACCGCCAGCGACTACGCGGCCAACGTCGAGCTGGCCGAGGCGCTGGCACCGGCCGCGGCCGCCGCGGCGCCGAGCCGCGAGCTCGAGCTGGTCGATACGCCGCACGCGAAGACCATCGCCGAGCTGGTCGAGCAGTTCGACCAAGCGATCGAGAAGACGGTCAAGACGCTGATTGTAGAGGCGGCGGAAGACGCGGATGCCGAACTGGTCGCGCTGCTGGTGCGCGGCGACCACGAACTCAACGCGGTCAAGGCCGAGAAACTGGCGCTGGTCGCCGCGCCGCTGCAGATGGCCGGCGACGAGCGGATCCGCGCCGCGGTTGGCGCCGGCCCGGGTTCACTCGGCCCGATCGGGCTCGACCTGCCGATCGTCGTCGATCGCGCCGTCGCGGTCCTCAGCGACTTCAGCGCCGGCGCCAACGTCGACGGCAAGCACTACTTCGGCATCAACTGGGGACGCGACGTCGCGCTGCCCGAGGTCGCCGACATCCGTAACGTGATCGAAGGCGACCCGAGCCCGGACGGCAACGGTACGCTGACGATCGCCCGCGGTATCGAGGTCGGCCACATCTTTCAGCTCGGTCGCAAGTACAGCGACGCGCTGAACGCGACCGTGCTCGACGACAGCGGCAAGCAGATCACGATGACGATGGGATGCTACGGCATCGGCGTGTCGCGGGTTGTCGGCGCCGCGATCGAGCAGCACAACGACGAACACGGTATCCGCTGGCCCGCGGCGATCGCGCCGTTCACGCTGGCGTTGATCCCGATGCAGATGAAGAAGTCGGAAAAGGTCCGCACGGCCGCCGAGGCGCTGTACCGGGCACTGCGCGATGCCGGCGTCGACGTGCTGTTCGACGACCGCGACGCGCGCCCCGGCGTCATGTTCGCCGACATGGAACTCATCGGCATACCGCATCGCGTCGTGATCGGCGAACGCGGCCTGGCCAGCGGCGAAGTCGAGTACAGGGCACGTGGCGACAGCGACAACCAGATGTTGCCGCTGGATGGTTTCGTCGATTTCATCGGCGAGCGACTGGCCGCCGAGATGCGCTGATCGCGACTGCCGGTTCAGGCGCTGGCAGCGACCGGTGGATCGTCGGCGTCACCGGCGCGATCGATTCTGACCACCGCCTCGACCTCGTTGCCGACGCCATGGTAGACGATGTCGTCGAAGCTGATCATGCGCGACATCGCGATGCCGCGACCGTGGGTGTCGAAGGCCCGTGACGGGTCCATGTCGACGTAGCGGCGCCAGTCGAAGCCGCTGCCCTCGTCGACGATACGCACGCGGATCTCGTCGTCACCGCGCCGATAGCGCACCCGCACCCGCCTCGCGGCGTAGACCGGATCGGCGAGCCGCGCCTCGACCTCGGCCTCCCAGCGCTCGGCTGCGCGCAGCGACGTCTTCTCCGCGTAGCCGATGCCGAGATTACCGTGCTCGACGGCGTTGACGAGCAGCTCGGTGAGACCGATTACGACGCGCTTGGGGTCGGGAAAGGCATTGGCCAGCGTCGTCGCGACGTCGCGTGCCGAATCGAGTGTACTGAAGGTGAACACCGCCTCGTGCAGCAGGCCGAAGGTCCGGCTCGCGGCATCGCTGTCCTCGAGCGCGCGCAGGTAGCGCCGGCGATCGTCGACCGCGGTACCGAGCACGCTGAGCAGCATGGCCTCGTCGAACGGCTTGGTCAGGTAATAGTACGCGCCGGCCTGCAGGCCCTCGAGGATCTGTTCCTTGGCCGCCAGCGCCGTCTGCAGGATCACCGGCACGCTCTGCAGCACCGGGTGGCGCTTGATCCGCTCGAGCACCTGCAGGCCGTCGAGCCCGGGCATCATGCGATCGAGGATCACGACGTCGAAACGCGTAGCATCGGCATCGAGCCAGTCCCACGCCGACTGCCCGTCTTCGACCGCCTCGATCTCGTACCCTGTTCCCTGCAGGTACTCGACCAGGATCTCGACGTTGAACGGCTCGTCGTCGGCGATCAGGATGCACGGCGTTTCTGCGGGCATGACGGCTCCGGTCGGCTGTATCCGATGCTAGCGGCACCGCTACGCCGGGCTTGAACCCTGGACGGCGCCGGGTTGGCGCGGCAGCACGACCCGGAAACAGCTGCCGTGGTCGGCATTGTTGCGCGCGTCGATGCGGCCGCCATGCGCATTGACGATCTCGCGCGCGATCGCCAGGCCGAGCCCGGTGCCGCCGGTCTTGCGGTCGGTGCGCCGGCTCTGCACGAACTTGTCGAAGACCGCTTCGAGCTGGTCGTCGGGGATCCCGGGACCCTGGTCGGAGACGCGGATCTCCACCGCCGCCTGGTCACCGCGCCCGTCGTGCACCGTCACGGCCGCCGTGCACACCGTGATCTCGCCCCGGTCCGGCGAGAACTTGATCGCGTTCGACAGCAGGTTGCGCACGACCTGGGCCATCTTGTCGTCATCGAACGCCAGCTGCCCGACGTCCTCCGCCGGACGGAAATCGATAGCGATCCCGCGCCGCTCAGCAAGCCCCTCGAACTCGTCGAGCACGCCGCGAATCGTCGCATGCAGGTCGCCGGGCCGGATCGCGTAGACCTCGCGGCCGGCCTCCGCCTTGGCCAGGTCGAGCAGGTCGTTGATCATGCCGAGCAGGCGGCCGCCGGCGCTGTGGATGCGGTCGAAGTAATGTCCGAGCTTCGGCCGCTCGGCGCTGTCGAGCTTCTTCTGTCCGAACTCCGAGTAGCTCAGGATCGCGTGCATCGGCGTACGCAGTTCGTGCGACATGCTGGCGAGGAACTGCGACTTGGCGCGGTTGGCACGTTCCGCCTCTTCCTTGGCGACGCGCAGCTCGGCCGTCTGTTCGGCGACCAGCTGTTCGAGGTCCTCGCGGTGGCGGCGCAGTTCCTCGTCGATACGCTTGCGCTCGGTAACGTCGCGCAGTATGCACAAGAAGGCCTCGTAACCGTTGTCGGCGTCGACATCGGCGTCGCTGAAGTCGTCGAACAGCACGAGATCCTGTGACGAGATCTCCGCGACCGCGACCTCGAGCAATACCTTGCCGCCGTCGGCGCGCCGGCCGGTCAGCGGCTGCGCGTGCTGATCAGGCGTGCGGCGCACGTAGTCGAGCAGAAAGCCGGGCACGTTGTCGCGAAACGCCGCCGGCAGGTCGAACAACTGGTTCGCCGGCTGGTGCAACACCTCGATCTCGGCGACGTCGAACACGCGTTCCGCAGCGCTGTTGAAGCTGCTCACGGTGCCGTCGTTCTCGAACTGGATGATCGCGTCGGTCGCGCGGTGTAGCAGCGACTGCATGCGCGTCTGCGTGCTGATCAGCTCGTGACTCGCGTGCGTCAGCAGTTCGACCTGAGCGCGCAACGCCGCGAGCTCGGCGAGCGTATCGTCGCCGGGCGCTGACTCGGACGGTTGTGCCGGATCGCTGGCGGCCATCGGGTACGCGGCATCGGGTCCATTGCGGGCGTTACTCCACCGGTAGCGGCCGTCGCGGCGCGCCCTTGACCTCGGTTGACAACCCAGCCACGGGTCCGGAAACTCGCCCGCTTCGCGGGTCGGAGGCACAGAGCCATGGGAAGAGTTGACGCATTCGAGCGGGAAGACTTGTTGAAATGCGGCTACGGCGAGATGTTCGGGCCGGGCAACGCCCAGCTGCCTGTGCCGAACATGCTGATGATGGACCGCGTCACGCGCATTGCCGACAGCGGCGGCGCCCATGGCAAGGGCGAGATAGTCGCCGAGCTGGATATCCGGCCGGACCTGTGGTTCTTCTCCTGCCATTTTCCCGGCGATCCGGTGATGCCGGGCTGCCTCGGCCTCGATGCGATGTGGCAGTCGGTCGGCTTCTTTCTCGCCTGGCTCGGCAACCCGGGTCATGGCCGTGCGCTCGGCGTCGGCGAGGTCAAGTTCACCGGACAGGTGCTGCCGACCGCGGACAAGGTCACCTATCACCTCGACATGAAGCGCGTGATCACGCGCAAGCTGGTGCTCGGCATCGCCGACGGGCGCATGGAGGTCGACGGGCGCGAGATCTATACGGCCAAGGACCTGCGGGTCGGCCTGTTCACGTCGACCGAGGGCTTCTGACGACCGGGCACGAAAAAGCCCGGCATTGCCGGGCTGTGCGGTGCTGAAGAGGTTGTCCGACGGTCAGTTCAGGTCTTCGGCCAGCGAATCGCGGATGTTCTGCGGGATCGGCTCGGCGGCGTGGGTATACGCCGGGTGATCGATACCGATACTGATCGCCGCGCCGTTCTTGACTGCCGCGGCCATCTCGGCCGTGAGTTCGAAGCGCATGAAGTGCACCGACGAGGTCTTGTCCTCGGTCTCGCGGTCGAGGTCCTCGTCGGAGATCGGCGTGATGCGCGCGAAGTCGGCGACCTGGGCCCAGACGTGGCGCTCGATGCCGATCAGCTTGTGCAGCTGTGCCTTGCGCTCCTCCTCGTCAGGAATCTCGATCATGAACGTCGCCTTCCAGTTACTGCCATCCGGGATCAGCGGGTTGTAGGCGTCGAGTTCTTCCTGGATGCCGGCCGCCTCAAAGATCCGCTCGGCGCGCAGCATCTCCTGGATCTGGTAATGCATGGTCAGTGCGTCTTCGAAGTACAGCGTCGCATCCGGCCCGATCGGCAGCTGGCGGTTCTTCTTGTGCGCCATGACGCGGGCGCGAAACTCGGGCCGCACCTCGGCGTACTTCTCCAGGCTGAACAAGTCGTCGCGGGTCAGTTTGTTCACGGTTTCCACCTCAATCTCCTTCTACGTGCCGATCAGATGCCGTAGGCGATACGCAGCAGCGTGATCGGGTGTTTGGGTTCCGACCCGTCATCCAGGCCGTTCGAAATCTGGTGCCCGGCCATCACGCAGTCGCTGCTGTAGTGGTCGGGACTGTTTTGCTTGACCTTGTTGACAACCGGTCGCGCTATCTTCATTGACAGCTCGTGCGACTCTTTCTTCACGGCGTAGGTGCCGTCGTGACCAGAACAGCGCTCGATCAGCTCGATCTCGGTGCCCGGCACCAGTTCCAACGCCTCGCGCGTCTTCGGACCGATCCGCTGTACGCGCTGGTGACACGCGGCGTGGTACGCGACCTTGCCCAGCGGTTGCTGGAAGTCGGTGCTGAGCTTGCCGTACTTGTGCCGCAGCATTAGGTACTCGAACGGGTCGTACATCGCGTCGCGCACCTTGGCGACGTCGGCGTCATCGGGAAACATCAACGGCAGTTCCTGTTTGAACATCAGCACACACGACGGCACCGGCGCGACGATGTCCCAGCCGTCGTCGACCAGCTGCGCCAGCATCGGGATGTTGACGTCCTTGGCCGCGGCGACCGCATCGAGGTCGCCGAGCTCGAGCTTCGGCATACCGCAGCACTTCTCCTTGTCGGCCATGGTCACCGGGATGCCGTTGTGGCGGAACACCGCGACCAGGTCTTCGCCGCTCTGCGGGTCGTTGCGGTTGCCGTAGCAGGTCGCGAACAGCGCGACCTTGCCGGTCGTCGGGCCGGCGGCCTCGGCATTCTCACCGTTGTCGCGCGCCACGCGGCTGCGTAGCGGCTTGCTGTAGAACTCCGGCAGCTTGGCGTCCTTGTGCACGCCGAGACCGTCTTCGAGGATGCCGCGGAACGTCGCGTTCTTGTTCAGCGCGTTGACGACGCCGCTGACGACCGGGATGCCGGCGAGCGTTCCGAGGCGATCGGTATTGGTCAGGGTCTTGTCACGGAACGACGCGCCCTGGTTGCGGTACTTGACCGCCTTTGCCTGCAGCATCAGGTGCGGAAAGTCGACGTTCCACTCGTGTGGCGGCACGTAGGGGCACTTGGTCAGGAAGCACAGGTCGCAGAGATAGCACTGGTCGACGACCTTCCAGTAGTCGGTCTTGGCGACGCCGTCGACCTCCATCGTGTCGGACTCGTCGACGAGGTCGAACAGCACCGGGAAGCTCTGGCACAGGCTGACGCAGCGGCGGCAACCGTGACAGATATCGAACACCCGCTCCATCTCGGACAGCAGCTTGCCTTCGTCGTAGAAATCGGGGCTCTTCCAGTCCAGGGCATGCCGTGTGGGTGCCTCGAGGCTGCCTTCGCGTGCGCCGGCCATAGCCTGTATTCCTCTGCGTGGTTCTGTGTTCTCAGCTGGGCATCAGCCTGCGGGTAAGGGGAGACCGCTGCGGCCTCCCCGGCACCCGCGGTCAGTCGTCGAGCTGGTCCAGCGCCTTTTGGAAGCGGTTGGCGTGCGAACGCTCGGCCTTGGCCAGCGTCTCGAACCAGTCGGCGATCTCGTCGTGACCCTCGTCACGCGCGGTCTTGGCCATGCCCGGGTACATGTCGGTGTACTCGTGGGTCTCGCCGGCGATCGCGGTCTTCAGGTTGTCCGAGGTGCCGCCAAACGGCAGGCCGGTCGCGGGATCGCCGCACTGCTCGAGGTACTCGAGATGGCCATGCGCATGGCCGGTCTCGCCCTCTGCGGTCGAACGGAACACCGCGGCGACGTCGTTGTAGCCCTCGACGTCGGCCTTGGCGGCGAAGTACAGGTAACGGCGGTTGGCCTGCGACTCGCCGGCGAACGCGGCCTTGAGGTTGTCTTCGGTCTTGGAGCCTTTCAGGGACATGTGTCTATCCTCCGGTTTCTTCTGCGTGATGCCGGGTCCTCCCGGCGGGATGCCGGCGCACTATAGTCGGCAGCGTCAGCCTCATGAAATTGATTCTGGCAATTCACCCGATAGCGGCCGACTATCAAAAGGCCGGTTTGGCGAATGAGAATCAATCCAAGGCCGGCGGCGTTCGACGACGGCGCACCGATGCGGGGTTAAGCTACTGATCGAGGATGCGAAACGGATAGCGACCATCGTTGGCTGGGGTTCGTCCTTGACGCGCCACGTGGCGTCCGGCGCGGTCGGCGCGAATACCGCGCATCGTCAGTGGATAGCCTCGATGCACGACATCTCGCACGCCAGTACCGCGTCGCGCAGCGCGCCGATCGCGTCGGGCCGCGGAAAGCTCTTGCGCCAGGCCAGCGCGACCACCCGCGATGGCGCGTCGCCATCGAAGCGGCGGATACGCAGCAGGCGCTCGGCGAAGCGCTCGGCGCCAGCCGCCGAGCACGGCAGTATGGTCACGCCGAGGCCGCTCGCGACCATGTAGCGGATCGTCTCCAGTGACCCGCCCTCCAGGGTCTGCGCCGGCGACCCCTCGCTGGCACTGCGGCGCATGCAATCCGGGCACACCTCGAGCACCTGGTCGCGAAAGCAGTGCCCGGCGCCGAGCAGCAGCACGTCCTCGTGCTTCAGATCGGCGACCTCGAACGCCGCCCGCTGGTTGAGCGGATGGCTGCTCGGCAGCAGCAGCACGAACGGTTCACGGTACAGCGGCAGGGTCTGCACACCGGGTTCGTCGAACGGCAGCGAGATCACGATGACGTCGAGATCGCCGCGCTTGAGCTTCTCGGCCAGGGTCGCCGTGTAGTTCTCCTCGATCACGAGCGGCATCTTCGGCGCGCGCCCAGCCAGTTCGGGAATCAAGTGCGGCAGCAGGTAGGGGCCGATCGTGTAGATCGCGCCGAGGCGCAGCGGCCCGTCGAGCTGGTCCTGGCCCTGCCTGGCCAGCTGGCGGATACTGCCGGCCTCCTCGAGTACGCGTTGCGCCTGGGTCACGATCTGCTCGCCGATCGGGGTCACGCTGACGTCACCCTTGCGTCGCTCGAACAGGCTGACACCGAGCTCATCCTCGAGCTTCTTGACCGCGACACTGAGCGTCGGCTGGCTGATGAAACACGCCTCGGCGGCCCGTCCGAAATGCCGTTCGCGCGCAACCGCAACGATGTACCGCAACTCATTGAGGGTCATAACTGCGGGAATCTGCTCACAAAATCGGATGCCAACGGCGGCTGCCACGTTTGTGACACGAGGCGATTGGGCTACTATAACCTGAAACAACGGACAGGGACCCGGACCGGGCGCGATCGAGTAATGACGGCGAGTATCACCGGCGCGACAGCGGACAAGGGCCTGCGCGATGCCGACTTCCCTGCCGGCACCCTGCGGGTGCTCCAGCTTACCGACACTCACCTGTACGCCGATCCGGTTCGCACGCTGCTCGGCATCAACACGTTAGATTCCTTCCGCAGCGTACTGCGGCAAGTCCGCGATGCCCACTGGCCGCTCGACCTGCTACTCGCGACCGGCGACCTGGTGCACGATGCCAGCCCGGAAGGCTATGCGCGGATCGCGCGCATGCTGGCCGAGTTCGACGTGCCGGTCTTCTGCCTGCCCGGCAACCACGACATACCGCCGGTGATGCGCGAACACCTGCGCGCCGCGACCGTGTCGACGGACACGGTGCAGGATCTCGGCGCGTGGCGCTTCGTGATGCTCGACACCGTGATCCCCGACGACGAGGGCGGACACCTCGGCGACGACCAGCTCGCCGCACTCGAGCGCGCGCTCGCCGCGACCGACCGGCACGTGCTGGTCTGCATGCACCACCAGCCGGTCGACGTCGGCAGCGCCTGGATCGACACGATGACGGTCGACAACCCGGCACCGCTGTTCGAGATCCTCGACCGCCACGACCACGTGCGCGGCGTGCTGTGGGGCCACATCCACCAGACCTACGAGGCACGGCGCAACGGCGTCCGGCTTATGGCGTCGCCGTCGACCTGCGTGCAGTTCGCGCCGCGCCACGACGATTTCAAGGTCGACGAGGAACCGCCGGGCTTCCGCCTGCTGGCGTTGCTCCCGGACGGCACGATCCGCAGCGAGGTCGTGCGCATCGCCGAGATGCCGCACGGCGTCGAACTGGCCTCGGCCGGTTACTGACGACGCAGCGTCGATGACCACGCCGCGCACCGTGACGTCCCGGCGCACCGCGATCGTCGCGGCCGTGGCGACCGCGCTGCCGGCGCTGATCGGCGCCGCGCAGGTCGGGCCGGGCTACCCGCCGCCGCCGGGCCCGTACCGTAGCGGAGACTGGCATCCACCGGCTGCGGCCGCGGCGCCACCGGCTGCCGAGGCCACCGCACCGGGCCGCCGACCTTACGGCATGCTGATGCCCGACGACGCCGCTGACCCGGCCACCAGTGGTGCGTTCGGCGCGTCCAACCTGTTCGGTGGCAGCGCGCCATCCACACCGCGTGCCGGCGCGCCGGATCCGGCAGGCGCGGCGCCGTCCGCCGCTACCAACCGCGAACCGCGGCCACGCGACGACGTCGCGGCGGATGTGGCACCGCGGCCGGACCGCGGCGACGCATCGGTCCCCGGTTACCGGTCGCCCGCCACGCCACCGCCCTACCCGCCGACCCGTGCACCGCGCGCTGGCAGCGCCGTGGGTCCCGCCGGCGATGCGGCCGGCTATGCGGCATCGACGGCAGGGCCGCCGGGCATGCCACCGGTCAGCAGTGGCAGCGCGGCCGCGCCGTTCATGCCACGCGACGCAGCCCCGGCAGCGGCACCGCCGCCACCCGAAGGCGCGGTGTTCCGGCCGCGCGCCGATCGCGCCAACTGACGACGCCGGCGCCCCGCGGTCAGCCGATCTCGACGACCGGAGCGACGCGCAGCACCTCGTCGAGCGACGTGACGCCTTTGATCACCTTGCGGGCGCCGCCGATGCGCAGCGGCTCAAGGCCGTCGCGGATCGCCTGCCGGCGCAGCTCGGCGATGCTGCAGTCCGGCCGGATCACGGCGCGCAACCCCGGCGTCATCGCCAGGCTCTCGTAGATGCCGACGCGGCCGTGGTACCCCGATCCGCGGCAGTGCTCGCAGCCGACCGCATCCCAGGTACCGCCCGGCACCGGCAGCTTCCACGGCTGCGTCAGGTCGGCCCAGGCGTCGTCGTCGCCGGGCTGCTTGACCCGGCACGCCGGGCACAGCGTGCGCACCAGGCGCTGGCCGACGACGCCGAGCAGCGTCGCATTGATCAGGTAAGGCGGAACACCGATGTCCATCAGGCGCACGACCGCCGACGGCGCGTCGTTGGTGTGCAGCGTCGACAGCACCAGGTGCCCGGTCAGCGCCGCCTGGATCGCCATCTCCGCGGTCTCCAGGTCGCGGATCTCACCGACCATGATGATGTCCGGGTCCTGGCGCATCAGCGTGCGCACGCCGGCGGCGAAATCCAGACCGATCTGGTGATTGACCTGCATCTGGTTCAACGCCGGTTCGACCATCTCGATCGGGTCCTCGATCGTGCACACATTGACCTCTGGCGCGGCCAGCGCGCGCAGCGTCGAGTACAGCGTCGTCGTCTTGCCCGAGCCGGTCGGCCCGGTCACCAGGATGATGCCGTGCGAGGCCCGCGTCATGTCGCGCCACAGGCGCGCCTCGCGCTTGCCGAAGCCGAGCTCGGGCAGGTCGCGCACCAGCACCTGGGGGTCGAAAATGCGCATCACGAGCTTCTCGCCGAACGCGGTGGGCATCGTCGACAGGCGCAGCTCGATCTCGTCGTCGTTCGGTGTCTTGGTCTTGACCCGGCCGTCCTGGGGACGGCGTTTCTCGACCACGTCCATGCGTCCCAGCGCCTTGATGCGGCTGGTCACGGCACCCATGATCGAGGTCGGGATCTGGTACACGGTGTGCAGCACGCCGTCGATGCGGAAGCGCACGCTGCCGTTGTCGCGACGCGGTTCGAGGTGGATGTCGCTGGCGCGCTGCTCGAACGCGTACTGCAGCAGCCAGTCGACGATCGTGACGACGTGCCGATCGTTGGCGTCGAGCTTGCCGGCGCGGCCCAGCTGGACCAGGGATTCGAGGTTGTTGAGACCGAGCGGATCACCGTCGGCGATGCGCTCCGCCTTGCGGATCGAGTGGCTGACACCGAACAGCTCGCTCTGGTAACGGGCGATGTCCTCCGGGTTGGCGATGACCCGCCGCACCTCGCGGCGCAGCACGTGGGCCATCTCGTCTTCCCAGTGGCGTTCGAACGGTTCGGCGGTCGCGAACGTGACCGTCTGCTCGTCGACCGCGACCGGCAGGATGCCGTAGCGCGCCGTGTAGGTCGGCGACACCTCGCGCGTGACCGCGTCGACATCCAGCTTCAACGGGTCGAGCGCGACATAGGGCAGGCCGCTGTGGGCGGCGAGCCAGCGGCTCAGCGCCGGCAGGTCGAGCGGCCGGCCGTCGGGGCGCTGCAGGCCGCGCCGCGCCAGCCAGACCAGCGGGTGCTCGGCGCCGGCGGCGCGCTGCACCCACAGCTCGTCGGTGTCCGGCGCCTGCGCGGCATCGAGCATGCCGTCGTCGATCAGCCGCGGTACGATCTCGGCGAGTGTCAGCCGATGATCGTCGCGCCGCGTGCCCTGTTCGCTGCCCGGGTTGATGTTCATCCGGTGCGAAACCCGGCAAACGCCTGTTCGGCGAGCGCTTCGCTGGTGACCTTGTCGACGCGCGCCAGTTCGGGACCGCGCGTCAGCCATGCCGCCAGCTCGTCGAGCGCCACATCGGTCCCGCAGGCGACGACTTCGACCCGGCCGTCGGCGAGGTTCACGGCATGACCGGTGATGCCGAGCCGGGCGGCCTGCTCACGCGTCGACGCGCGGAACCAGACACCCTGCACCTGACCGCTGACGACGAATCGACGACAGCCCATCGCACCTCACTCCAGACCCAGGTTCACGGTCTCGCCGACGCGCAGCGGCCGCCCGGGCGGCGCGACGAGATCGACCAGTAGTTCATAGTGCACGCCCGGCGCGGTCGTCGCGACCGGCTCGTAACCGATGTGGGCGACACGCGCCTCGACCGCCAGGCCGCGCAGCGTCGCGCTGACGTCGGCCCCGGGCTGCAGGCGTGCCGCCTGCGCCGCATCGACCAGGCCGCGCGCGCGCAGCCGCGCGGTGTCGGCGAGCGTGACCAGCGGCCGGCTTTGCAGCTCGCTGACCACGCTCTGCCCCGGCGCCGCGGCCACGGCCAGCACGGCGCCGGCAAACGGCGCCCGGATCACGCTGCGCTCGAGGTCGAGGCGCGCTGCGACCAGCGCGGCACGCGCGCGCGCCTCGGCGGCACGCGCCGCTTTCAGCGCGACCAGCGCCTGGTTGCGCTCGAAGTCCGACAGCACCGTGCGATCGTACAGCTCGATCGCCCGCTCGTCCTCGCGTATGGCCTCGTCGAGCATCGCCCGGGCGTGCTCGTGCTCGGCCTGGCGCCGGCTCACCTGGGTCGCGAAGCCGCGCCGGTCGAGACTGACCAGCGGCTCGCCCTCGGCGACCGCCTGACCCGGTGTCACGTGGACCTCGCTGACCACCCCGGACACCAGGGTCCCCAGCTCGACGCGCTGCACCCAGGTCACCTGGGCCGGCACGTCGGCGGCGGTCGCGGCGGCCGGCGGCAGCAGGACCAGCAGCGCGACGACCAGGCAACAGGTGCGACTCATGGTGTCTCTCCCTCCGGTATCAGACGGCCGCGCAGCGCATCGAGTTCGGCCAGCGTCATCAGCCACGCGAACTCGGCACGCGCGCGGTCGAGATTGACCGCCGTGATCTCGGTCATCGCGTCGCCGAGATCGGTCTTTACCTCGAGCTCGTAGAGCGCCCGGCTGCGATCCAGGTACAGCTCGCGGTAGTCGCCGCGCACCTGCAGGCCGGCCAGTTCCACGCGCAGCTCGTCGAGGCGCAGGCGCAGCTCGAGCACCGCCTGGTGCAGGCCCTGCTCCAGCGCCGCGAGCTCGGCGCGGCGTGTGCGCAGCTGGGCGCGCGCCGCGGCGATGTCGGCCTCCTTCGCGCCGCCGCTCAGCAGCGGCATCTCGAGCACCAGCGCGGCGCCGAGCGGATGCGTCGAGCTGGTATTGCGGTTGTACACCGCGGCGTCCAGCTCGCCGCTGAGTACCGGGCCATGGCCGTTGCGCGCCGCAGCGAGTGCGGCGCGCGCGGCGTCGACCTCGGCACGCAGCGCCCGCAGTGTCGGGTTGTGCCGCAGGACCTCCGCCAGCAGCGCATCATACTCCGGCAGCGCGACGGCGAGATCGGGCGCCGGCGGTCGCACGACGTTCGACGCCAGCTCCCCGGGACGGCCCATCGCAATCGCCAGCTGCGAGCGCGTCGCACGCTGCAGCGTGCCGCTCAGCGTACGCTGGTGCAAGGCCGCCTGGTAGGCGGCCTCGAGTTCCAGCAGGTCGACGTCGGACAGGCGCTGCAAGTCGTGACGGTCGCTGGCGCGGTCGAAGTCGATGAAGGCCCCGGCCATCGCCTCGTTGTCGCGCGCGTATTGCAGGTCGGCGAGGACGACATCGAAGAACCGCCGCATGATGTCGAGCCGGCTCTGCTGGCGGGCATCGACGTAGCGCCAGTCGCTGCCGGCACCACGGCGGCGCGCGGCCTCCTCACGCGCCGCGCTGTAACCGAAATCGTAGAGACGCTTGCGCAGCGCCAGACGCGCGCGGCTGTCGTTGTTGTCGCGGTCGTCGGCGACATGCGACGGGCGCACCGCGCGCAGCTTGCCGATCGCGGTCAGCCGCAGGCCGCTCAGCGCCTCGGCCTCGGCCAGCGCCGCGGCGCTGGCGTCGCGCGCGGCCAGCGCCAGCTCCAGCGCCGGCAGGTCGCGCGCCGCATCGACCGCGTCCTGCAGTGTCAGCGGGTCGGGCAGCGCCGTCTCGCCGTCGGCCGCCGGCAGCGCCGTGGCCGCCAGCAGCAGGGTCGACGCCGCGGCGGCCCGTCGCCAGCGCTTCTCGAGTCCCGACCTCAACGCTTGGCGCGCTTGTAGCGGGTGAACGTCTGCTTCCTGAAGGCCTGTTCGACGACGTAGCGCCCGAGCAGCATGAACTCTTCGTGGTCGTTGGCCTTGCCGGTCAGCCGCGCGCGCTTGATGTAGCCGCCGTCGAGGTCGAAGAACGCGAATACCGGCGTTGCGCGGACGCGGTACTGGTGCAGCGCGAAGTCCTTCATCGTCGTCTCGCGGCCCGCGAAGTCGGTGATCTCGATGTCGCCCTCGATGTCGACGCTGAAGACCAGGAAATGCTCGCGGAAATAGTCCTGCACCGCCGGGCGGTTGAGGATACGGGTCTTCATATAATGGCAGAACGGGCATTCGTCCATCTCGAACATGATCAGGATGCCTTTCTTGCCGGCATCGCGCGCCGTCTGCAGTTCTTCGCGGAAGTCGCCGAAGGTGTCGTTGAAGAAGTGCGTCCCCGGATCGCGCGCGGCCTGGTCGGCGGCCGCCATCGGCAGCAGCAGCGCAAGCGCGGCGATCGGCATCCATCGCCGCATCGTCAGCCGCCCTCCTGCTGCCCGGCCTCGTAGCGGGCGATGAAATCGCGGATCGCCTCGGCGGTTACGCCGCCGAGCTGGCGCGCGACGATCTCGCCGCCGGGGTTCACGAGATACGAGGTCGGCAGTCCGTCGAGCGGGCCGACCAGCTGTGCCGACGTCGGCCGGGGGTCGGCGCGCAGGATCGGGAACGACAGGAACTGCTCGTCGACGAAGCGCCGCAGCTCGGCGTCACTGATCTCTTCGACGTTGACGCCGAGCACGACGGCATTGCCGTCGGCGCCACTGTGGAACACCTCCAGCTCCGGCAGCTCCTCGAGACACGGCGGACACCAGGTCGCCCAGTAGTTGACGAGCACCCATTTGCCCCGGTAGTCGGACAGGCTGTGCGCCCTGCCGTCGAGGTCGGGCAGCGTGAAGTCGTTGGCGGCCGGCACCGGCGACGCGACCAGCAGCAGGGCCACGACCAGGACAAAAAACCGCGTATGGTTCGAATAGAGCATTTTCGGTCGTGACATCGGTCGGTTTCCTGGATAATCGGCAACCCATCAAGAGACGCGGCGGTTTGCCGAAACATTCCGCAGAGAGCGGGATCCCGGCCGCTGCGTCACGACCGGCGGCCGGCGGGCCGATCGGTCGCTGCAGCCAGGCCGAGATCGGGGCCTTTGGCGCCGGTTCCCGTGACAGAACAGGCGGCGCGCGACCCCCGGATCCCGGCATGTTAAACCCTGAGTCACTACAGCCCAAAGCCTTGCCTTTCACCGTCCCCGAACCGGCGATCGCCCGCCACCCAGGCCTGATCACGGCACCGCGCGAACTGCGCCGCTGGGCCGACAGCCTGCCACTGGGCAATCCGCCGCATGCCGCGCAGCTGCTGTTGCAGCAGCTGCGCCTGCTGATCCGCGACCCGGACCCGGGCGGCCGGCTGGGTGCACTGCTGGAGGTCTACGAACGGCCCAGTGAGCGTCTGCTCGAGATCGTCAGCGAGCGCATGGACAACAACCCGGACCGGGCCATGCCGCTGGACCAGCTCGAGGACGCCCTGCTGCAGCTGCTCAGCGAGCTCGCCTATGGCCAGCTGCGGATCGCCAACGACGTGCTCGCGGCGGGCAAACAGCCGACCACGGCACTGCTCTACCATGCGCTCGACCTGCTCGACACCGCACACAATGTCGCGCGCCTGCACTACTGCGAACGCGACAGCGCGCGCTGGCAACAGATGCTAGGTGTCTACCTGCACGCGCAGGCGCAGCAGGTCGACGCCGATATCGTCGACATCCCGCCGCGGCGCCACGGCGGCCCGACCAACATCCGCGGCCTGTTCTTTCGCGCGCTGATCATCGGGCTGTGCGATCCGCATCACCACCTGCCCGGCGACATCCTCGCCTGGCACCGCTGGATCGGCGGCAACACCGACCATCTCGGCATCGCCCAGCTGCCGCAGGGGGCGTTCTCGATCCCGATCGACACCAGCGGCGAACTCGACGCGCTGGCCGGCGCGCGGCGCGGCAGACCGGGGCCGGACACGCGCTACCTGGTGGCCGAGGATTTCCTGCGCGCGCTGCGCGACGACGCCGATGCGCCCGCCGGCCTCTACGACGCGTTGAGCGGCCTGATCAAGGGCCGCAAGTCGCCGGATCAGCGCAAGAGCCCGCGCCAGCCCCGCAACCACCCGTTCCACCTGCTGTTCGGCCTGCGTGACGCCCACGCGCGCCTGCAGGAGCTCACCGCCGGCGGCGCGCCGATCGGCGAAGGCAGCACCGCCGCGGCGCTGCAGGTCAACCATTCGCGGGACGGCGCCGCGTTTCACCTGCAGCGCCCGCTGCAGACGCCGCTCGGCGTCGGTGACATCGTCCTCGCCGAGGCCGACAGCGGCCGCCCCGGCGGCGCCCCGGTCGGCTTCGTCGGCCGTATCCAACGGGTCGTCGCCGGCGCCAGCGGGCGCATCGAGATCGGTGTCGAGAAGCTCGGTGGTCGGCTGATTCCGGTGACGTTATCCGGCGGTGCCGCCGAGCGGGCACGCGGCGACTGCTACGGGCTGCTGCAACAGGACCCGAACGACAACCGTTTCCGCCTGCTCGCGATCCGCAACGTCTACCGCAACGGCGACAGCGTGACTGCCGAGAGCATCAATGCGCGCTACACCCTGCGCATGGGCGATGTGCTCAGCGCGACGCGACGCATCGCCTACGTAGACGTCGACGTCGTCGACTGATCGTCGCGCGGCCGCAGCGCCACCGCGTCGGCACGCCGCAGCCGGAACGCGGCCAGCGGCACCCCCAGGCCTCCCGCGACGCCGGCATTGGCAGCGCCGAGCACGTCGGCGAGCTGCGTATCGGTCGGCCAATCGGGATCGCCGGGGCGTGGCAGCTCGAATGCCCGACTGGCATACAGGTCGTACAGTGTCGCATCCGACAAGCGCCGTGCCAGCGTCCAACCGCCCTCGCGCGTCATGTGCACCCAGTGCAGGTCGCGCAGGCGGCCGAGCAGATCGTCGAGCTGCGGCTCCATCCAGCGCTTGCGCCGGCGCGCGAGCTCGACCGTGGTCGGCGCCGCCCCGTCCGCCGCGGCCTCGTCGAGGGCCAGCAGCACGTCGATCGCGTCGCCCATGCCGACGCGGCAGCGGGCCTGGTCGTGGCTGCCCCAGCGGAAGATGCTCAGGCAGTGTGCGACCTCGGCGCCGAGCAGCACGACGACCCATGACAGGTACAACCAGACCAGGAAGATCGGGATGCTGGCCAGCGCGCCGTAGATCGCCTCGTAGGTCGGGAACTGCGTGATGTAGAAGCCGAATGCGCGCTTCGCCCCCTCGAACAGCAGCGCGGCGAACACGCCGCCGATCAGCGCATGGGCGGCGCGCACGCGGCGGTTGGGCACGACCAGGTAGATCATCGTGAACGCCAGCGCGGAGGCCGCGACCGGCGTCAGTGTCAGCAGGTTGCGGCCGACACCGCTGCTCGCCGCATCGGACAGGATCGGCAGCGAGATGATGTACGAGGTCACCAGCACGCTGGCGCCGATCAGCAGCGGACCGAGCGACAGCACCGCCCAGTAGATCAGGAACTTGCCGGCAAGGCTGCGCTGCGTCCTGACCTCCCAGATCGCGTTCATTGCGCGGTCGATGCTGGCCATCATCATCAACGCGACGACGACCAGAAACGCCGCGCCGGCGCCGGTCAGGCGCGACGCCTTGCTGCTGAACTCGGACAGGTGCTGCTGCAATACCTCGCTCGAGGTCGGCACGAAGTTCTGGAACACGAAGTCCTGGATCAGCAGGTAGACGCGGTCGGCGACCGGGAACGCCGAGAACACCGCCAGCGTCACGGTCATCAGCGGCACCAGCGACAGCAGCGTCGTGTACGTGAGACCGGCCGCGTTCTGCAGCGCCTCGTGACGCGTGAAACGCTCGGCGACCAGCGCGAGGAAGTCGCGCAGCTGCGGCACAAGCGCCGTCACCGGTGTCGATCGCGATTCGCTGGCCACGTCACCCTCCGCGTTGCAGGACTGCTAACATCGGCAGCCGAGTTACTGACAAGCATAGCCCCCGATGACCGTAAGCATTTATCACAACCCGCGCTGCAGCAAGTCGCGCCAGACCCTGCAACTGCTGCACGACAACGCCGTTGAACCCGAGATCGTCGACTACCTGAAGACGCCACCGGACGCCGCGACGCTGGCCGGCCTGCTCGACATGCTCGGCATGCAGCCGCGCGACTTGATGCGCAAGAAGGAACAAGAGTACAAGCAGAGCGGCGCCGACGACCCCGGGCTGAGCCGCGAACAGCTGATCGACCTGATGGTGCAGCACCCGAGACTGATCGAACGTCCGATCGTCGTCAGCAACGGCAAGGCCGCGATCGGCCGGCCGCCCGAGCAGGTCCTGGATATCCTCTGATGGGTTACATCCTGGTCTTGTACTACAGCCGCACCGGCGCGACCGCGGAGATGGCGCGGCAGATCGCACGCGGCGTCGAGGAAGGCGGCATCGAGGCCCGGCTGCGCACCGTACCGACGGTGTCGCCGGACCACGAGGCGACGGCCCCGGCGGTGCCCGACAGCGGCGCACCCTATGCGTCGCTCGACGACCTTTCCGGCTGTGCCGGCCTCGCGCTGGGCAGCCCGACCCGCTTCGGCAACATGGCCGCACCGCTGAAGCATTTCATCGACAGTACCAGTGGGCTGTGGATGCAGGCCTCGCTGGCCGGCAAACCGGCCGGCGTGTTCACGTCGACCAGTAGCCTGCACGGCGGTCAGGAGACCACGCTGCTGTCGATGATGCTGCCGCTGATGCACCACGGCATGTTGCTCGTCGGCCTGCCCTACACCGAGCCGGATCTCGCGTCGACGCGTGACGGCGGCACGCCCTACGGACCGTCCCACGTCGCCGGCCTGGACAACAGCGCACCGCTGACCGAGGTCGAGAAGACTCTGTGTCAGGCGCTCGGCCGGCGCCTCGCGACGACGGCGCAGCGCCTGCAGGACGAGTGATGAAGATCGCGGCCGCGCGCTGGCTGTCGCTGCTCACCTACCTCGGACTGATCGGCGTCGTGATGGCGTGGATCGTGTTTCTCGGCGACGTCGCGCGCGCCCATATCTCGCTCGGCCTGGTGCTGTTCGTGACCCCGCTGCTGCTGCCGTTGCGCGGCGTGCTGGCCGGGCGCGACAAGGCATTGATCTGGGGCGCGCTGGTCAGCTTGCTGTACTTGGTGCACGGCGGCATGGTCGCGTGGGCCGAACCGGCGCAGCGCTGGCTCGGCGTCACCGAGTTCGCCCTCAGCCTGGTCTACATGATCAGCGCGAGCCTGTTCATCCGCTGGCGCGCCGACGCCGCGCACGCGGCATGAATCGCCAGATACCCCTGGCGTTGCGCCTGCAGCATGCGCCCGCGCTCGACGATTTCATCGTCGGCGGCAATGCCGCCGTGATCGCCGCACTGCGCAGCAACCTCACCGGCGACGGCGAGCCGGTGCTGTTCCTCAGCGGACCGGACGGCTGCGGCCGCACCCACCTGCTGCTCGGGCAGTGCGCGGCCGCCGAACGCCGCGGCCTGCGCTGCGCCTACCTGCCGCTGGGCGACGCCGACCGCCTCGACCCGGCGCTGACCGACGGCCTCGATGGCCTCGACCTGGTCGCGGTCGACGACGTCCACCGCATCGCCGGCGACGCGACATGGGAGCAGGCGCTGTTTCACCTGTTCAACCGCTGTCGCGACAGCGGCACGCGGCTGGTGTTCGCGGCCGATCGCGGCCCGGCCGCGCTGCCGCTCGACCTGCCCGACCTGCGCAGCCGGCTCACGTGGGGCCTGACGATCGCGCTGCGCCCTCTCGACGACGCCGGCCGGCTGGTGCTGCTGCAATCGCTGGCCCGGCGGCGCGCGCTGGACCTGCCGGACGAGGTCGCACGCTACCTGCTGCAACGCGGCCCGCGCCACCCGGGCGCGCTGAGCGGCACGATCGAGCGACTCGATCAGGCGTCGCTCGCGGCGCAACGGCGCCTGACCATCCCGTTCGTGCGCGACCAGCTCGGGCTGTGAGCGCGCGCCGTCAGCGGTCGCCGATCGTCACCGGGTAGACGCACAGCGCGCGGCGCTGGATCGGCGCAACCGTCGGCGCGTTCGGGCGCCCGGGTCGTCGGTCAGGCAACGCCGCGGCAGGCGGCGCATGCAGCGGCGGCCGACGCTCAGGCGTCGTCGCGTTCGCCGGGCGCGGGCGCCGGGTCGAGCGGCGTGCCGTACAGGCCGCTCGCACGGTAGCGCTGTACCAGGTGGCGGATCAGCACCATCGCGACCGCCGCGACCGGCAACGCCAGCAGGATGCCGAAGAAGCCGTACAGCTGCCCGCCGGCCATGACCGCGAAGATCACGGCGACCGGGTGCAGGCCGATGCGCTCGCCGACCAGGCGCGGGGTCAGTACCGAGCCCTCGAGCAACTGGCCGGCGACGAACACGACGACCACCCAGGGCAGGTCGCCCCAGCCCTGCGACTGCAGCACCGACGCGATGCCGGCGACGACGATGCCGACGATCAGACCGAGGTAGGGCACGAAGCTGACGATGCCGGCAAACATGCCGATCAGCAGCGCGAAGTCGAGGCCGATCAGCCACAGGCCGGTCGTGTAGATCACGCCGAGCGCGAACATCACGAGCAGCTGGCCACGCAGGAACGCGCCCAGCACCTCGTCGGCCTCGCTGGCCAGGCGCACCCAGATCGACTCGCTGCGCCGCGGCAGCAGCGCGCGCACGCCGGCGACCAGCAGGTCCCAGTCGCGCAGCAGGTAGAAGGTCAGCACCGGGATCAGGAACAGGTTGACCAGCCAGCCGAGGACCGCGAGGCCGGAGCCGGACACCGACGACCAGGCCCGCGCCAGCAGGCCGCCGGCCTCGCGCCAGTGCTTGGCCAGCGTCTGCTGCACGACGTTGAGGTCGAACAGCGCGACGTCGCCGGGCAGCAGGTCCTGCAGCCGCGGCAGCAGGTTCAGCCGCAGCCACTCCAGGTAACCCGGCATCTTCGCGATCAGCTGCGAGACCTGCGCCTCGATCCGCGGTACCAGCAGCAGCACCAGCAGGGTCAGCAGCAGGAACAGCACCACGAACACGACGACCACCGCCGGCGTGCGCTTGAGGCCGCGTGCCTCGAGGCGGTCGACCAGCGGGTCGCCGAGGTAGGCGAGCAGCGCCGAGATCACGAACGGCGTCAGGATCGGCGACAGCAGGTAGACCAGCCAGCCGGCGAGCAGCACCGAACCGAGCACCCAGACGCGCTGCGTGTCAGTCATGGGCATGCTGCCCGTGGTTGCGGGCGCGGTGGCTCCATTCGCGCACGTAGCCGATGCCGCTGAGCAGTACCGTCAGCATGACCGCCCAGACCAGGCCGTCGATCAGCCAGCCCGGGATGCCGCCGAAACCGAGCTGCACCATGCCGACCGCGGCCAGCGCGATCTGCAGGAAGGTGTTCAGCTTGCTGATCAGGCTCGGCTCCGGCTGCACGGTCTCGATACGGAAGTTGTAGATCGTCGCACCGATCACGATCACCAGGTCGCGGGCGAGGATCGCCAGCACCAGCCACCACGGGAACATGCCCAGCCACCACAGGCAGACGAAGGTCGACACCAGCAGCAGCTTGTCGGCCAGCGCATCGAGGATGCCGCCGAGAC
>JASJCU010000135.1 GCA_030065815.1 Gammaproteobacteria bacterium
TTTCTTTTGGGTACTTTTCTTTGGGCAAGCAAAGAAAAGTACCGCGGGCGCGCTCCGCCGAGCGCATCGAAAACAGTACCCGCGCGAAGCGCGAACAGATCACATCTGCTCACGACCTACAGCAAGCCGCAACACACAAGTCACTTTAGCGTGTCGCAGCACGCATCAAATCACGTGCCGACCGAAGCGTGACCAAAGTCCTGGTCAGCCACTGCAGTTCAATGTCTCGACCATCGACCACGCCCCGGCGGAGTACAATCTGCCGGTTGACGGAATTCCCGAGGAATACCATCCAATGCGCCTGATCGAGATCGTCGCCGACGAAGGCCATACCGACACACTGCGCGGTATCGCCGATCAGTACGAGATCACGGACTACTGGTGGGGTGCGCCCGCTGACGACGGTCGACGGTCGTTTCGCATGCTGGTCGCCGACGACGACCGCCAGCCGGTCATGGATGCCGTGCAGAACATCTTCGGCGGCTCGGAGACCCACCGCATCGTCGTGCTGCCGGTCGACACCCAGCTGCCGCGCGAGCCCGAGGATCGGTACGCGTCCGCACAGTCGACCCGAGAGGAGCTGTATACGCAGATCGACAAAGGCGCACGCATCGACAGCAACTACGTACTGCTGGTCGTGTTGTCGACGCTGGTCGCCGCAGTCGGGCTGATCGAGGACAACGTCGCCGTCGTGATCGGTGCGATGGTGATCGCGCCGCTGCTCGGGCCGATCATCGCGCTGGCGTTCAGCTCGACGCTCGGTGACGGCGAGCTGATGTGGCGCGCCGGGCGTACCGCCGCGACCGGTCTCGGGCTCGCGCTGCTGATCTCGCTGGCGATCGGTTTCGCGTGGCCGGCGGATATCGCCCGCGGTGAGCTGCTGATCGCCAGTACCGAGATCGTCGCGCGCACCGACGTCGGCCTCGATGGCGTCGTCCTCGCGCTGGCATCCGGCGCCGCGGCCGTCGTGTCGCTGACCACCGGGCTGTCGACGACGCTGGTCGGTGTCATGGTCGCCGTCGCGCTGTTGCCGCCGACCGCGACCACCGGGCTGCTGCTCGGCGCGGGGCACGGCGAGCTGGCATTCGGCGCGGCGCTGCTGCTCGCGGTCAACATCGTCTGCGTGATGGTCGCGGCCAAGACCGTGTTCGTCTACAAGGGCGTCGCCCCGCGCACCTGGCTCGAACGCAACCGCGCGCGCCAGTCGAAGCTGTTGTCGACGGCGTTCTGGATGCTCCTGCTCGCGCTGCTGCTGGTCGCTGTCGCGATGCGCCACCGCGTCGCCGTCTGATACGCGATAATCGTCTGATGACAAGAGGCACGCGACCATGAGAGCCCCCGAGCTGCTGGCCCCTGCCGGCACGCTGCGCAATATGCGCTACGCGTTCGCGTACGGCGCCGACGCGGTATACGCCGGCATGCCGCGCTACAGCCTGCGTGTGCGCAACAACGACTTCCTCGAGGCCAATCTGCGCACCGGCATCGACGAGGCGCACGCCCAGGGCCGGCAGTTCTTCGTCGCGACCAATGTGATGCCGCACGGCGCCAAGCTCAAGACCTTCGTCGACGACATTGCGCCGGTCGTCGCGATGCGCCCGGATGCGTTGATCATGGCCGATCCCGGGCTGATCATGCTGGTCCGCGAACGCTGGCCGGACCTGCCGATCCACCTGTCGGTGCAGGCCAACACCGTCAACGCCGCCGGTGTGAAGTTCTGGCAGGCGGCCGGCCTGACCCGCGTGATCCTGTCGCGCGAGCTGTCGCTCGACGAGGTCGCCGAGATCCGCGACGCCTGCCCGGATATGGAGATCGAGGTGTTCGTGCACGGCGCGCTGTGCATCGCGTACTCGGGGCGCTGCCTGCTGTCCGGCTATTTCAACCATCGCGACGCCAACCAGGGGACGTGCACGAACTCCTGTCGCTGGGACTACAAGATCGCGCGCGAGGACCTCGACGCTGTCGCCGAGATCCCGGTGGACGAGATCCAGCGCCACCCGCGGGCCGACGAGGTCTACTATCTCGAGGAGCGCGAACGCCCGGGCGAGTTCATGCCGATCTTCGAGGACGAACACGGCACCTACATCATGAACTCGCGCGACCTGCGCGCCGTCGAGCACGTCCACCGCCTCGCCGAGATCGGCGTCGACTGCCTGAAGATCGAGGGCCGGACCAAGTCGCACTACTACACGGCGCGCACGACGCAGGTCTACCGCCGCGCGATCGACGACGCGGTGGCCGGCCGGCCGTTCGATCCGGATCTGCTCGCCGAACTCGAGAACCTGTCGAACCGCGGCTACACCGACGGTTTCTTTCAGCGTCACGAGAGCGACGCGCTGCAGAGCTACCGCCAGGGGGCATCGCGCAGTGCGCGTTCGCAGTTCGTCGCCGAGGTCACCGGGGTCGATGCGCAGACCGGCCTGTCGCAGCTGCGGGTCAAGAACAAGTTCCGTGTCGGCGACCAACTCGAACTGGTGTCGCCGACAGGCAACCGGCGCTTTCGCCTCGTCGCGCTGCAGGACAGGCACGGCAAACCGCTCGACGAGGCGCCCGGCGGCGGTTGGGAGGTGTGGGCGCCGCTACCCGATGGCGCCGGCGAGATGGCCCTGGTGACACGCTTTCTCGACGCCGGCTGACGCCGGGTCGTGACCCGGCCGCGGCGGGTTCGCCGATTTCGTTGACCTGAGCCACATTCGCTGCGACCGCCGCGGGTTAGTATCGCCGTCTTGTCAGTCACTGGCGATTCGACGGGATAGTGAAATGGACACTGCGACGATTGTTCGTGGCGTCGCGGCCGCGCTGCTGACGGCGCTGGCGGCGGGCGCAGCGGCGACCAACGGTTACTCGCCGACCGGCTTCGGTACCCCGAACAAGGGCCTGGCCGGCGCCGGCGTTGCGCTTGCACAGGACGCGATGGCCGGGGCGACCAACCCGGCCGCGATGGTCGACGTCGGCAATCGCGTAGACGCCGGGATCGGCCTGTTCATGCCGGATCGCAGTTTCACGGCCGAGACGCCCGGGCCGATTGCGTTGGGTACCGAGGACAGCCGCCGGGACCTGTTCCTGATCCCACACGTCGGCTGGTCGAAGCGGCTCGATGATGCGCGCTCGATCGGTGTGCTGATCGGCGCCAACGGCGGTTTGAACACCGACTATGATGCCGCCGTGTGGCAGGCGTTCAACAACCCCGCGGGCACGGCGAGCTCGCCGACCGGGGTCGATTTTGCGCAGCTGTTCATGGGCGTCAGTTACGCCCAGCGGCTCAATGCCGACCACGCGCTCGGTATCATGCCGATTCTTGCGCTGCAGCGCTTCCGGGCCGAGGGCCTGGAGCCCTTCCAGGCGTTCTCGACCGCGCCGACCAGGGTCACCAACAACGGCTACGACTATTCGTGGGGCTACGGCCTGCGCGTCGGCTGGCTCGGCCGGTTCGGCGATCGCCTGAGCGTCGGGGCATCGGCGCAGTCCCGCCTGTACATGACCGAGTTCGACGACTACCGGGGTCTGTTCGCCGAGCAGGGTGACTTCGATGTGCCGCCGACGGTGACCGCGGGCCTGGCGTTCGAGGCGACGCCGACGCTGACGCTGCTGTTCGACTGGCAGCGGATCTTCTACAGCGACGTCGCGTCGCTGCACAACCCGAACGACGTCGCGCTGCTGCCGGCGACCTTCCTCGGCGCCGATGGCGGGCTGGGTTTCGGTTGGAACGACATCGACATCTTCAAGCTCGGCGTGCAGTGGGCGTATAGCCCGAGGCTGACGCTACGCGCCGGCGTCAGCCATGCCGACCAGCTGTTCGACAACGGCCAGGCGCTGTTCAATATCCTCGCCCCGGCGACGATCCGCACCCACGCGAGCCTGGGTCTGAGCTACAGGGTCGACGACGACAGCAGTGTCAACGTCGCGTATACGCGCGCGTTCCGCGAAGAGATCAGCGGCACCAGCCCGCTCACCGGTCCGCAACGCGGCAATGTCGCGATGGACCAGCACGAACTCGAGGTCAGCTGGACCTGGCACTTCGATTGAACGACGCCGTTGCGCGTCAATCCCCGGGGTGGCCGCCGCGGCCCTGCAGCATGCCGGCAAACGCCGCGCGCAGCGCGTCGCTCTGGGCGTCGTCGCGCAACGCCAAGCGTACCCGGTCGGCCAGCGACGGCAGGCTGAGCAGGTCGTCGAGGCAGTGCTCGAACGCGGCCTGGCCGTGGTCGTTGTCGGCCAGCCGGTCGAGAAAGCGCCGCAGCAGCTGCGGGTCGCCCAAGGCCTCCCAGGCACGCCCGGAGATCGCGGCGAGGACCTCGATGCTGCGTGCCGCCGGTGCCGCGAGCACGCGCCCGAGCGCGGCACGCACCGGCGCCGACGCGGCACGACTCGACAGCCCGCGGGCCAGCGCCGCGACAATGCCGATATCGCCGTCGTCGCGCCGCAGTTCCGCGTCGAGGCGGTCGCACAGCGCCGCCTCGAGGGCGTCGCCGGCGACCTGGCTCTCGAGGCAGTGGCACAGGGCCACGAGCGGCTCGCCGGGCAACCGCGCGAGCGCCGTGTCGAGCGGGGCGCCGGCATGGCGGCAGGCGACGTCGGCGATACCCTGGTAGCCGACAAATCCCCACTGGTCCCAACCCGGCGTGCCGCGAAAGTAGTCCAGGGCATGCGCGTAGTAGCGCGACGGTGGCAGTTCGAGATCGGCACTGAGTCGCGCGTGAAACAGCGCCATGCGCTCGTCGCGCGGCGCGAAGGCATGCGGGTTGTCGTGCAGGAAGCGTTGCGGATCGGCACCGCGTTGGCCGGCCTGCGCCGATTCGCGCAGGCGGTCGAGCAGGTAGTCGCGCTCGGCCGCGACCAGCAGGCCCTGTTCGTCGAGCGACAGGCGCAGGAACCAGATCACCGGTTGTGCCGCGGTATCGTTCGAGACCTGCACGACGGCGAACCAGGCCTTGCGCTGCAGCGGTCGCGGGTAGGGCAGCGTGCCGGCCTCGAACAGGGCGAAGTCCGCGGCCGGCAGGCGGCCGATGCGTCGACCCATGTCGTAGGTGTAGACGCGCTGGCCGCTGTGCTCGAGCAGGCGCAGCAGCGTCAACGGCGCCGGCGCGTCGTCCATTCAGCCGATCCAGTCGACGAGGTGCTCTTCGAGTGCGCCGGCGTCGTCTTCGCAGATCGTGCGCAGGCACACGCGATGGCCCGCGGTGACGACGCTATCGGGGTCGCCGCTGACCAGCGGGTGCCAGTCCGGCAGGTCGCGGCCTTCGGCGATCCGCCGGTAGGCGCAGCTCTCGGGAAGCCAGTAGGGGTCCTCGAGTACCGCCGGTGTGATGCTGACGCAATCGGGCACGCGGCGCGTACGATTCGGGTAGTCGCTGCAGCGGCCGCTCGCGGTGTCGAGCAGCCGGCAGTGCACGTTGGTGAAATAGATCGCGCGGGTGTCCTCGTCTTGCAGCCGGTAGACGCAGCACTTGGTGCAACCGTCGCACAGGGATTCCCATTCCTCGTTGCTCAGCTTGGTGAGTTCTTTGCGTTGCCAGAACGGCAATCCGGTGCGTGACATCGGCCAATTACCTGCCCGTCGACGGGTAAATTAGGAAGTGTTTATACACAGGTCCGCACGGCGCGGCAAATCGATCGGCTGTTTGCCGGTCATTTGCCAGGTCCGGCTCGAAGAAGATTCCATAAAATATTGAAAATAAAAAATAATTACTGATTTGTTCAGATTTTGGTCAATCTGATGACGGGTACGGCGGCATGCGGCCTCGCGGCCATTCTCTTCACCTTTCCCACAGGGTTTTCCACAGCGAATGTGGAAAAAGGATCCGCCCGGACCGTTCAGTTCAGACCGCCGTGGTGCTCGGTCAGCAGTGCGTCGATCTCGGCGATGATACCGATCAGCCGCGTGCCACCGGTCTCGTCGTCGCAGTAGACCTCTTCGGCCATCGGGTGAATCGCGCAGTTGTCGGGCAACGGCAGCTGGCGCCGCAGCAGATCGCGCATCTTCGGCAACAGGATCCACTGCAGCCACTGGTCGAAACTCAGCGTGTCGATCGCGAACGGCTCGGTGCTGCGCAATGCCTGCGACGGTGGTGCGACCGCGTCCCAACGTCCCTGTAGGCGCAGCTCGTCTTCGAGTGTCTGCAACAAGTCGCTGAGTCGATCGCGCACCGGATCCTCCGGGTTGCCCGCCCTTGCGGTTATCCTTGCACGCGACTGGCAATTTATCCACCGGGCCCCGGGGGTGGCGGATGTCATGACGAGCGACGGTGCGCAGGCGGCCGACAGCGCGGGCGCCGACACGGTCGATACGGCGATGATAGAGCGCTTCGCCGATGCTCTGTGGATGGAGCGCGGCCTGTCGCGCAACACCCTTCAGTCGTACCAGTCGGACCTGCGGCATTGCGCCGCATGGCTGCGCGACCGGCTCGGCAGCGGCCTGATGACGGTGCGCCGCGACCAGCTGCTCGGCTATCTGTCGGCGTCGGTGCAGGCCGGCGTGCGCCCGCGCACCAGCGCCCGCCGCCTGTCGACGCTGCGCCAGTTCTACCAGTGGGCCTGTCGCGAACAGTTGCTCGACGACGACCCCACGGCACAGATCGAGTCGCCGCGGCTCGGCCGCCCGCTGCCGAAGTCGCTGAGCGAGACCCAGGTCGAGGCGCTGCTCGCGGCGCCCGACACCGGCACCGCCGAGGGGCTGCGCGACCGCGCGATGCTCGAGGTGCTGTACGCGACCGGGCTGCGGGTCTCCGAGCTGGTCGGCCTGGTGCCGGATCAGCTGGGTCTCGCGCAGGGCCTGGTGCGAGTCGTCGGCAAGGGCGGCAAGGAACGCCTGGTGCCGCTCGGCGACGACGCGCTCGACTGGCTGCGCCGCTACCTCGCCGACGCGCGTCCGACGCTGCTCGACGGCCAACCCGGCGACCAGCTGTTCGCGACCCGGCGCGGCGCCGGCATGACCCGGCAGGCATTCTGGTACCGGGTCAAGAAACACGCGGCGGCCGCCGGCATTGCGTCGGACCTGTCGCCGCATACGCTGCGCCACGCGTTCGCGACCCACCTGGTCAACCATGGCGCCGACCTGCGCGTCGTCCAGCTGCTGCTCGGCCACAGCTCGCTGTCGACGACCCAGATCTACACGCACGTCGCCCGCGAGCGCCTGCAGGCGCTGCACGCTCGCCACCACCCGCGCGGCTGACGGCACACCGCGGTCAGCCGGGTGCCGCGCCGTTCGAGCAGGCGCGTCGGCGGCCGCTGCATGCGCTCGACGCCGGCAATCGCGCCGGCGTAGCGGCCTCGCTGGCACGCGTGCGCCGTGACCGGCGGCGATCGGCCGGCTGGGGCGAGCGGATGACCTTGGGTATGCGGTGTCGGCCGCAACCCGGTGCGACGCTGTGATAGCCTTGCGGCCGGACTGTTGGGGAGCCCAGCCATGCCATCATTCGACGTCGTCTCGGAAGTCGACCTGCAGGAGGTCCGCAATGCCGTGGACCAGGCCAACCGCGAGGTCGGCACGCGCTTCGATTTCAAGGGCACGGACGCCAGTTTCGCGCTCGACGACGCGGTCATCACGCTGGCCGCCGAGAGCGAGTTCCAGCTCGAGCAGATGATGGACATCCTGACCAAGAAACTGGTCAAGCGCTCGGTCGACGTCGACTGCATGGATCCGGGCCAGGTGGAGACCGCCAACAACCGCGCCCGCCAGGCCGTGACCATCCGCCAGGGCATCGATACCGACACCGCGCGGCGCATGGTCAAGGACATCAAGGCCGCGAAGCTCAAGGTCCAGGCGCAGATCCAGGGCGACCAGGTACGGGTCAGCGGCAAGAGCCGCGACGCCCTGCAGGACGTCATCGCGATGCTGCGCCAGGGCGACTTCGGTCTGCCGCTGCAATACATCAATTTCCGGGACTAGCCGTACACCATGAAGAACCTATTGATTGCACTGTATGCGCTGTGTGTCGTCGGCGTCAGCCACGCACAGGACAGCGCTATTGACGCCGATGCCGAACAGAAAATCCGCAGCTCGCTGGCCGTGTTGCTGCCGGGCCTGCGGCCCGACAGCATCCGTCCGACGCCGCTGGCCGGCTTCTACGAGGTGGCGTTCGGCATGCGCCTCGTCTACGTCACCGCCGACGGCCGCTTTCTGCTGCAGGGCAAGCTGGTCGACCTCGAGACGCGCACCGAGATCACCAACGAGCGACTCGCCGAACTCAAGACCGCGGCGATGGCCGGCGTCGGCGAGGACAACATGGTGATCTACGGGCCGCAGGATGCGAAGCACACGGTCACCGTGTTCACCGACATCGATTGCGGCTTCTGCCGCAAACTGCATTCCGAGATGAACCAGTACGTCGACAACGGCATCCGCGTGCGATACCTGTTCTACCCGCGCGCCGGCATCGGCAGCGAGTCGTACGACAAGGCGGTATCGGTATGGTGCGCCGACGATCGCCGCACGGCGATGGACGCGGCCAAGGCCGGCCAGGCGGTCCCCGCCAAGGTGTGTGCCAACCCGGTCGCCGACCACCATGCACTGGGCCAGGCGATGCGTATCCAGGGCACGCCGGCACTGCTCCTCGAAGACGGTGAGATGCTGCCCGGTTACGTGCCGGCGGCGCAGCTGCGCCAGGCACTCGAACAGCGCGCGGCCGGCGGCGGCTGAGGCGGCGACACGCATCTGGCACCACTGGCAACCGCCGATGACGGTCCACAAGGTCGAAGCCGCGATCTGCACCCACCAGGGGTACGTGCGCAAACGTAACCAGGACTGGACGCAGGTCGAAGGCGAGCTGGGCGTGGTCGCGCTGGCCGATGGCATGGGCGGGCACCGCAGCGGCGAGGTCGCCAGCCGGGTCGCCGTCGAGGCCGCGCTGACCGACCTGCTGCCGACCCAGCGCGAGGACACGGCCGACGGCATGCAGAGCCTGTTGCGCGTCGGCCACGCCGTCGAAGTGGCCAACAAGGCACTGCTCGACATGTGCACGGTGCATCCGGAGCTCAGCGGCATGGGCACGACGGTCGTGCTCGCGATGTTCCGTGAGGGCCGCGTGTACTACGCACATGTCGGCGATTCCCGCCTCTACCGGGTGCGCTTCGGCCGCGTCCGCCGGCTGACCCGCGACCATTCGCTGATCCAGCGCATGATCGACGACGGCGTGTTCCTTAACCGCAGCGAGGCGCGCGAGGCCGGGATACGCGATAACGTGCTGACCCGCAGCCTCGGCATGCAGCGCCAGGCCGACGTCGATGTCGGCGACGCCTTGCTGCAGCCGCGCGATACCTACCTGATCTGCAGCGACGGCCTGCACGGCCTGATCCCGGATGCCGAGATCGCGCGCATCCTGCGCGACCCCGACGGCGATCTCGAGGCCCAGGCCCGGGCCCTGATCGACGCCGCGCTCGGCGCCGGCGGCAGGGACAACGTCAGCGCGATACTGGCGCGGCCGCAGGTCGACGACGTCGACCTGGTATGACGGCGTGATGCGCCGGCGGCGCCGGCGCCGGCGACGTCAACGTTCCAACAGTCCGAGCTTGTCGGGCTTTCCGTCCCAGTCGGTGGCGTCGGCAGGCGGGTCCCTGCGTTCCGTGATCACCGGCCAGTCGGCGCACAGCTCGGCGTTGAGGGCCAGGAAGGCCTGCTGCTCGGCGGGCAGGTCGTCCTCGGCGAAGATCGCCTCGGCCGGGCATTCCGGTTCGCACAGCGCGCAGTCGATGCACTCGTCGGGGTCGATCGCGAGGAAGTTCGGCCCCTCGTGGAAGCAGTCCACCGGGCAGACCTCGACACAGTCGGTGTACTTGCACTTGATGCAGTTCTCGGTGACCACGTAGGTCATGCGTCACTCCCACTGGCGGCTGCGCTGGTCAGTCAGCATCGCTCAAGGCGTGCAGTTCGTAAAGGGCGTCCAGCGCCTGGCGCGGCGTCAGTGTGTCCGGGTCGATCTGCGCCAGGCGCGCGCGCAGCGCATCGGCGGCTGACGGCGTGTCGGCAGCGGGTTGTTCGAACAGCGACAGCTGGCTGGCGTCGGCCTGGGCGTGGCGCTGCGCGGCCTGTTCGAGCTCGCGCAGCCGCCGCCGCGCGAGTTCGATGACCTTGCGCGGCACGCCGGCCAGCGCCGCGACCTGCAGTCCGTAACTCTGGTTGGCGGGGCCGTCGCGCAGCGCGTGCAGGAACACGATGCCGTCGCCGTGCTCGACGGCGTCGAGGTGCACGTTGACGATGCCCGGGTATTCGTCGGGCAGCGTCGTCAGCTCGAAGTAGTGGGTCGCGAACAGCGTGAACGCGCGGATCCGCGTCGCCAGCTCGACGGCGCTGGCCCAGGCCAGCGACAGGCCGTCGAAGGTGCTGGTACCGCGGCCGATCTCGTCCATCAGCACCAGCGAGCGCGCGCTCGCGTTGTGCAGGATATTGGCCGTCTCCTGCATCTCGACCATGAACGTCGAGCGCCCGCCGGCGAGGTCGTCGGACGCGCCGATGCGCGAGAAGATGCGGTCGAACGGCCCGAGCTGGGCGGCCGCGGCCGGCACGTAGCAGCCGGCGTAGGCCATCACGACGATCAGCGCCGATTGGCGCATGAACGTCGATTTGCCGCCCATGTTCGGGCCGGTGATGA